>VYAQ01000366.1 GCA_009844885.1 Gemmatimonadota bacterium | reverse complement strand
CCTCCGGCTCCGGCCACGGGCCCGAGGGGGGGTGACGATTCGCTGTGACAAGTTACTGTCGCGGCTCACTCCACCGCATCACTATCCCCCTCCCATCCGCTCCCTGCGGTTCCTCGCTTCGATCTCACGTTCGAACTCCCGCTTGGCCGCCTCGAGTTCGCGCTCCCGGCCGCCACCGCCAAGCCGCTTTAGCGTTCGGACTCCCAGATACACTCCTCCCGTCACGATCCCGAGGACGATCAGGAGCAGCAGCACTTCGGCAATTCCTATTCCAACCACTTCACCTCCTCGATCAGGTTCACCGGTCGACGACAAGGCGCCAACCTCGCCAGGATACCATTACCGACGCAACCGCCAAACCTGCGGATGCTGCACGTCGAACTCGCTGGTCCAAACCCCGAGGATCTCGTCCACACCGACCTCCGTGACCCTGAAGTCCGCAGGGATCTCCACGCTTCCCAGCCAGGCGCCGTCTGCACCGAGTACCACCCAGTGCTCTGGTCCGCCACGCTCGCTCTGCCCCAGAAACGGCCGCAGCCACACCGCACCGGTCGGGTCGGCCAGCATGTCGGCGTAGGCGGGCCGGGCTTCCGGCGACGGCATTTCCTCGATCGCCTGGACGAAAGGCGGTGGAAGCGACGTCACCCCTTGCGGCAATGGAATGTCGAGACGAGCCTGCCGCTCTTCCTCGACCTGATTGGGAGTCAGAGCCAGAGGATAGTCCGGAATCCGGAGAACCCGGACAATCTCGCCGCTCGCGCCGATCTCTTCGATCTGCATCTCGTCGGAGCTGCCTGTGAAGATTCGTCCATCACGCGTATCCAGCACCGACTCCTTCCCGAAAAGCGGAGGCCCGCTCAGCATTTCGGCCACGTACATTTCCGAGCCTGGGGTCGGCCCGATGCTGTCCCGCTGAACTCCCTCCAAATCATAGGCCAGCAGGACCTCCGGCGGCCGGATAACGCCGTAGACCTCGGGGTAGTGCGTTACCGCCCGCACGATCAGAGTGCCGTCGCCCAGGTAGCGGACGTCCGTGACGTCGTCGTCGATCTCCATGGTGCGAATGTGCTGCAGATCGGGACCGAAGAGCGTCACCCGCGACCGGATATCCCGCGCCAGCAGCGAATCGCCGACGACTTCCACCTGCTGCAGGTTCGTGAACTCTCCCGGCCCCTCGCCGTGCCCGCCCGCGGCGCCGACGAAACTGCCGTCAGCCGAGAACGTCCGGATCTCGTTCGACCCGCGGTTGACCACCACGATGCCCCCGTCCGGCAGCCGCTTGACGTCCCGCACCTGGTAGAAGTTGTGCGGATCGCCCGTGCCGGACTCCGCCAGGTCGAGCAGGGGTTCCGGGTCGACACGCCACCGCGCCGAATCGCCCCAGGCGGGCCCGAGGGACTCGACGATCGTGATGCCGGCGCTGTCGCGCTCGACCGCCAACGGGGGACCGTCTCCGGCTGGCCCGCAGGCGGGGAGCATGCACGCGAGGGCGCAGGTGCAGACTCGCGTCAGCCGGGTGGAGAGCGGGTTGCGTGCGGAAAACACGGATTTCATTAGCCGTCCCTTTCCAGGCGCAGCACCCGCGGATGCTGCACGTCCAGTTCGTCGTGCCAAACGCCCAGTACCTCGTCGATGCCGATGTCCCACACGTGAAAACCCTCGGGGACCTCCACGCTTCCGAGCCACCGGCCGCCGGGGTCGAGCACCAGCCAGGACTCGGGACCGCCGCCCTCGCTCATCCCACGGAAGGGCCGCAGCCAGATCGCGCCCGCGGGGTCCACGATCATGTCCGCGTAGGCGGGCCGGGTGGTGGGCAGCGGCATATCCTCGATCAGCTGGCGGAACCGCGGTGGCATCGGCCGGCCCTGCGGCGTGGGGGTGTCGAGGCGGGCATCGCGCTCGGCGACGGCCCGCGCCTCGCTCACCGCCAGGGCGTACGGGGCCAGGCGCAGGATTCTCACCGTGTCGCCGGCCGCGGTCATCTCCTCTACCTGCATCCGGTCGGAGGAGCCGGTGAAGATGCGGCCCCCGTGCGTGTCGACGACGGCCTTCTTCTGAAAAAGAGGCACGATGCGCATGTCGCCGACGACGTAATCCTCGTAGCCCGGAGTCCAGCCGATGCTGTCGCCGCCGCTCCCGTCGAGCCGGTACGTGCGGAGGGTCTCGGGGACGCGGGTCAGGCGGCCGAACTCGGGGATCGGGGGCACGATGCGCGCGAGGAGGCGTCCGGCTTCGATGGTGTGCACGGCGAGGGTCCTGCGGGCCAGCCGCGTCTCGCGGATCAGGACCGGGCCGGGGCCGAAGACGCTGATCACGCCGTCGCGGTCGACCACCAGGATCGTGCCGCCCGCCACCTCCAGTTGCTGCGCGTTGGTGAATTCGCCGGGCCCCTGCGCCTGCCCGGATCCGCCGAACGAGCCGACGAGGGTGCCGTCGGCCGAAAACTGCCGGATCTCGTCGGAGCCCGCGTTCAGGACGACGAGGGAGCCGTCCGGGAGCCGCGTCATGCCGCGGACCTGATAGAAGCTGTGGGCGTCGCCGGTGCCCGATTCGGACAGGTCGAGGACCGGTTGGGGGTCGATGCGCCACGCGTTCGGATCCGTCGGGTCCGCTTGCGCTGAATCGCCCCAGGCGGGCCGGACGGACTCGACGATCGTGATGCCCGCGCTGTCTCGCTGGATCGATGGCGGGGGACCGTCGCTGCCGGGGGTGCAGGCCTGAAGGAGCGTGCCCGCAGCCACAGGCAGGAGGCGTCGGTGCCGTCCGCGTTGGCGCCTGGACATGCTACTATTATAATAGCAAAATGCTATCATTTCGGGCTTGAAGGAGGTGAAGGATGGCGGACGTGGCCATCCGGGGAATCCCGGGCGAGGTGCACCTTGAACTTAAGGCGGCGGCGGAAAGAAACCACCGCAGCCTCAACGGAGAGATCGTGGCGAGGCTGGCGGCGTCGGTCCGCATGGCGCCGGTCGATGCCATCACCCTCCTGGAGCGCATCCAGCGGCGGCACCGGACGCTCGGCCCGATCGAGCTCGGCGAGGCGGCCCTGCGGGACCTTCGGGAGGAGGGCCGGAGCGCGCCGGGGCGGAAGGACGCACGCCGCACTGGCTGGACGGGCGGCGAATGATCGTCGTCGACACGAGCGTGGTGGTGCGGCTGGTCGTCGGGGGCCGCGACGGCGCGGAGGCGGCCCGGCTCTTTCGGCAGGATCCGGAGTGGGCCGGTCCCGCGATCCTGATTAGCGGGGTGAGGCGCGTGTTGCTCGGGCTGGTGCGCCGGGGCTCGCTCACGGTGGAACAGGCGAAGGCCATGTGCGACGACGCGGCCCTGGCGCTGGGCGGGAGGATCGTAACCGTTCCGTCTGCACGGGTGATCGATGCCGCGCTGGAGTGCGGGCTGTCGGCCGAGCAGGCCGAGTTCGTGGTGGTGGCGCGGGAACTGGGCGTGCCGCTGGCGACGGGCGACCGGGCGGCTCTGAGCGCGGCGCGGGACGTGGCGATCTGGGTGGGCACGGGATAGGGGTTTGCGTATTGTCTATCGCAACCATTGCAATCGTGTGATCATAACCGTTGCAATCGTACGAATGACCCATTAGACTGTATCCTCGGCCGCTTCCCAAAACCGGGAACTCGTCAATGCTCCGCTACCCCGACATCCCGTCACGTCATTTCGTTCGCGGGCCCCCCTTGGCGGTTCGCGAGGGGGGGGCGTCAAGAGAATACCGGCCGCGTGTAGCGGACACCGAGCTCAAGCAACGCCTGGGCCGGTCGGGAGCCATCCTGATCGAGGGGCCGAGGGCCTGCGGCAAGACGGCGACGGCGAGGCAGATTGCGGCGAGCGCGGTCATGTTGGACGCTCATCCCTCCGCTCGCCGCGCGGCCGCCGTCGATCCCGGGTTTCTGCTCCAGGGCGAGACGCCCCGCCTGATTGACGAGTGGCAGGTCGTCCCGGAAATCTGGAACCATGTGCGCCACGCCGTTGACGATCGTCGCGGCCGTGGCCACTTCATCCTGACCGGGTCCGCCGTCCCGCCGGACGACATCACCCGGCATACCGGCGCGGGGCGCATCGGCCGGCTCCGCCTCCGTCCCATGTCGCTCTTCGAATTGCAGCGTTCGACCGGCCAGATCTCTCTCTCGCGGTTGCTGGCCGGTGTCCCGGTACCGACTTCGTTTGCGGAGTTGACCGTACCGGAACTGGCGGAACTCGTGTGCACCGGCGGCTGGCCGGGACACCTGGGATCGTCGGAACACGACCCCCCGCGCTCGGCCGCGGATGCAATGGCGGAGAATCGGGACTATGTGGGCGAGATCTGCCGCGCCGACATCCGCCGGGTGGACGGGTCGGGACGGGATCCGGCCAGGGTCGGGCGGTTCCTGCAATCGCTGGGCCGCAACGTCGCCACATGCGTCAGCATGGCCACACTGGCCCGGGATGCCGGCGGACCGGACCAGCACCTGAACAAGTACACGGCCAGCTCGTACATGACCGCGCTGGAGCGGCTCATGATCGTGGAGAACCAGCCGCCCTGGGCGCCGCACCTCCGTTCCCGGTCACGGCTCCGAACTTCCGCAAAGCGTCACTTCGTCGACCCCTCTCTTGCCGTCGCGGCGCTGAGTGCCAGCACGGATCACGTACTGAACGACTTCGAGTGGTTCGGCTTCCTGTTCGAGTCGATGGTCATACGGGACCTTCGCATCTACGCCCAGGCCACCGGGGCGACGGTACACCACTACCGAGACAACACGGGGTTGGAGGTGGACGCCGTGGTAGACGCCGGGCCGAGGCGGTGGGCGGCGTTCGAGATCAAGCTCGGTGCGAGTCGGGTCGACGAGGGTGCAAGGACGCTGCTGAAGTTTGCCGACCGGGTGGATGTTGAACGGTGCGGAGAACCCGCAGCCCTCGGAGTAATCGTGGGAAGCGGGTATGGGTACGCGAGACCGGATGGTGTGGGTGTTATTCCGGTAGGGGCGCTGGGGATTTGAGCTAGCGCACCTCCGAGTAGAACTGGCGGCAGTACAGGCGATATTTCCCTATGGGACCGTCCGCCCGGCACAGGCGGGGAGGAGACCGGAACCGCTTCCGCTCCCAGATGACCACGTCCTGCTCGACGTAGCGCTTCTCCTCCTTCAGGAGGATGTGGCTCATCACCCTGTGCCGCAGCCTTGTAGGCAGGAACCCAAGACCCGCGATGAACCGCCCCGGACGGCGGATTTCGTGCGCCTGCGTGACCAGCGTCAGGTTGATGAACTCTCCGTCGACGGGCGTTGCGAGGACCCACAGTCTCGCGTCCATGCCGATCGACTTTTCGTGGATTTCGACGTAGGAGTACCCGAGGCCATGCACGTGGGTGACCGCCGAGACATCGGACCCGAAGTCGATCAGACCCGCCACCCTGCGCACGCTCTTGAAGTCGAAAGTGCTCTTCAGGTACGCGCCATCGATCGCCAGCGGACCGGCCGGCTCTACGTTCTCGTAGCCGTGCGTGTACTCCAGGTGCTCCACGTCCACGGAGTTCTCGGTCGTCTCCTGGGGATGCCCGCGGAACCTCATGGTAACCGATCGTAGCGAACTCCACTGCGCGCCGGCGGATGGCTCATCCGGCAGGTGCCACGGCGCCGGCCGCCCGCCGAGGCCCCACCACGCGAAGACCATGCCGAGGATCTCCGCGGTCTCGTACACCTTCAGTCTGGCGGCTTTGGGCGCCGGGGCGTTCGGCGTCGCGACGCATCGGCCGCTGGTATTGAAGGTGAATCCGTGAAAGGGACAGACCAGGCAGCCATCGCGAACCAGGCCGCCGACCGTCGGCCCCATGTGCGAGCCCAGGTGCGGACAGATTGCGTCGGCCACGCATACGCGACCGTCCTCGTCGGCCCAGGCGACGATCTCCTCCCCGAGCCAGGTCTTCTCGATCAGCTTGTGCCGCTCGATGGACTCGCGCGTCGCGACGAGGTACCAGCCCTCAGGGAAGGGGGGCAGCATGCGAGTCGTCCTTTCCGCCTAACGCATCCTGGAAGCGATGGAACGCGACAAAATCAGCCAAAAAGTGTCCGAAATTGTCATGTTCCGTCAAGCCGGTGGCTTCCTGAAGCGCCAGCCGTACATGAGGCTCCCGTAGTAGTTGAACATTCGGCGCGCCTCGGGATCGTCGAAGGGGTAGTCCGCGCCGAGCTGGCGCGCGGCGGCCAGCCCGGTGACGAGGCACGTTTCCTGGCTGTTGATCAGCGTGTGGGCGCCGCAATGCCATGAGCGGTTTCTGCCCTGAATGAACCGGAACAGGGGGACGAGCCACGCGACGTGGCGCACGTCGTGAACGATGTGCTGAAACCACCACTTCCTGATGACCTTCTCTTCGTCGATCCGGCTGATCGGGTTGTAGGTCACCAGACAGGGCCGGTCCGACCGATGGGCCCACGGCTGCTGGTTGTGCATGATGTACGTGATTTCGTAGTTGTCCGGCCGGGCGCCGTATTGCTCGATGTGATTGCTCCGCGTCTGGAGGGGCTTCACCTCGTTGTCCGGAAGCACCGATGCGTCCGAATGCACGACGGTGTGGTTGTGGAGCTCGCTCTCATAGCGTATGGACGAGAGAATGTAGCGCTCCATGAACGTGGGCGCGTCGAGCATCATCAGCGTCTGGTTCGCGTTGCAGGCGAAAATCACGTCGTCGAAGGTCTCGCGAACGCCGTCTTCGTCCTCGACGACGACATCGGACGCGCGGCGATACACCTTCCGGACCGGCCGGTTGAGGTGGATCCTGTCCCGGAAGCCGGCGGACAGGCTCTCGTAGATCCGCCGGGTTCCACCGGCCCACGTCTGCATCGGCGTCGCGACCTCGATGTCGAAGAACTCGAGGTACCGGGAGAAGAGCGACGCGGGCATGTCGAACACGTTGGTCGCCATCAGGAAGTTGACGAACATCGGCTTCAGGATCTTGTACCTGAATTCCCCGCCCAGGCCGGCCAGGTTGAGCACCGTACCCATGCTGATGTAGTTGAACGGGTTCAGCGAGTTCAGGAACTTCGAGCGGGCGCGCGTCAGTCCGCCGAACCAGTGCAGCCGCTTCAGGATCCGCTGGAACCTGGCGATCTCGGCCTCGAGCTGTCGCCGGATCTCGGAGTCGAAGTCGTGCGCGTACACCTGGCCGCGGTACCTGACACTGTAGCTGAACCTGGTATCGATCAGCTCGATCCCGTGCTCCTGCATCAGCAGCAGGATGTGGTGGTACACCGACGGAATGCACGCGGTAACCGAGATGTCGAACGGAATCGAGCTGCCGTCGCCCTGCGGCATGTCGACGGTGATCGCGTTGCCGCCAATGTGCTCATTGGCTTCGAAGAGCCGGAAGTCGAATCGGTCCGGGTGCCGGTGTAGCGCCCACGCGGCTCCCAAGCCCGACACACCGCCGCCGATGATCGCGACCCGCCGTTGTTCTACGCGCATGTAACAAAGATCGCTCTCCAACGTGCTCGTCTCCAGAGTGACCCGCCTTGCAGAGCGCGCGTTTGAGACTTCGATTCAGCAATTGGCGCCTGAAGTCGACCCGGCGCCTGAAGTCGACCCCCTCCAGGAAGGACCGAGTGATGAAACCCTTGCGTTTAGCGATGTTCGCGGCGTTAGCGCCGGTTCTGGCTGCTCCGGCGTCCGGGCTCGCTCAGGAGTCCGACGACGCCCGGGAGTTCGATCCGACTCTGGAGGAGTGGCAGGTGCCGTGGCTGGAGAGCCGGCCGCGCGATCCCTATGTGGCGCCGGACGGGCGGAGCAACCGAGGTCCGAATCACGGCAAGAGATCACGTAAGTTCAATCAGGGCTGCACGATCTGCGTTTGCCGCTGTTATACTGGACCTTGCTGGACCTTGCCCCGAGAGCGGTAGAAACGGACGTGAATGGCGGGACTTGCGCGCACTTCTGCCCGGATT
>VYAQ01000221.1 GCA_009844885.1 Gemmatimonadota bacterium | reverse complement strand
CATCTGTTCCAGGATGCCGGAGGCGGGGGCTGGGGACACGAGACGAGTCTTGAGTTGCTGGATATGCCGACGGAGGAGGAAGTGGCGGACATGGTGGCCCAGGCGGGTGCCGACGCGCCGGCGGGCCCTGGAGCGGCGGCGGTCGACTTCGCGGGGATCATGAGAATCCTGCAGCCGACGCTTCGGGCGGTGGCGGTGCAAGGGGACCGGGTCGCGGTGGCGGTGGGGCGCAACGGGACGTCGCCGCCCGCGTTGCACATCTTCACCCGGCACCCAGAACGCGGATGGGAGCCTCCGTTCATGATTCAGTTCCCGACAACCCAGGTGGACGACCTCGGGACGCTGGTCCTGGACGGCGACGAGCTGCTCGTTTCCTCCGAGGGGGCGGGCGGCGGCGCGGTGCTCGTGCTGGCCTACGACGGGGACCAACCGGGCCCACGCACCCCGCTGCACCCGGATTCCCTGGACGCCGACGCGGGTTTCGGCGCGTCCATCGCGCGTACCGGAGACGGGCTCGTCGTCGGCGCGCCCGGGTCAGGCCAAGGGGCGGGTGCCGTATATGCGTTCCGGCGCGGAACAGACGGGGGGTGGGAGAGGGACCAGATCCTCCGGCTGCCGGATCCCGGGGACACGGAGCCCGCAGCGGGCCAGGAGCCCGCTGACGCCGCGGCGCCAGGCGACCGGGAAAGTCCCCTCGAGGTCCGACGCTTCGGCAGCACGGTCGCGATCCTGGGCGACGAACTCTGGGTCGGCGCACCCGGGGCCGCATCCGGGGCCGGAGAGGTGCACCGCTACGAATTGCGCGATGGCGCCTGGCAGCAGGCCGGGCCCGTGGAAAGCACGGCCGCGCCAGGTGCTGCCTTCGGAGCCGCGCTCGCCCTCGGACCCACTGTTGCGGTCGTGGGCGCCCCCGGGACCGACGGGGGCTCGGGCGCCGCGCATGTCTTCACGCGGGAGCCGGGCGGCGAGTGGCAGGCCGATGGAGCGCCCCTTCGACCCGGCGACGGCCTCGAAGCCGTTACCGACGGTGAGGTGCGCTGCTCCGATGGCGCGGCCGCGGGGTTCGCGTGCGACGGCGTGGATCTCCTCGCGTTCCTGCCCACCTCGGCCCTCGGCGGCGCACCCGGCGAGCGCGTCAGCGACGTCTGGGGCTGGGCCGACCCCGCCACGGGCCGGGAATACGCGCTGGTGGGCCGCTCCGGAGGCGCGGCGATCGTCGACATTACCGACGCGGCCTCCCCCCGGTACATGGGCGTGGTCTCCGCCAACCCGAGCGGCGCGCGCGACCTGAAGGTCTACGCCGAACACCTCTTCTTCACCGGCGACGGAGCGGGTGACCACGGCCTCGTCGTCTTCGACCTCACGCGGCTGCGCGACTCCGGCCCGGACCCGGTCGAGTTCGCGCCGGACGCCGTCTACCGCGGCATCGCGAGCGCCCACAACCTCGTGCTCGACCCGGAGAGCGGTTTCGCGTTCCCGGTCGGGGCGAGCGGCGGCGGCCAGACCTGTGGGGGCGGCCTCCACATGGTCGACGTGCGAGACCCGAAGTCCCCCGTCTTCGCAGGCTGCTTCACCGACACCGAGGGGCTGATCTACCCGGGTCGCACCCACGACGCCCAGTGCGTGGTCTACCGCGGACCGGACGACCGCTTCCAGGGGCGTGAACTCTGCTTCGCGTCCAACGAAACCGCGCTCAGGATCATCGACGTGACCGACAAGGAGGCGCCGGTGCCGGTCGGCACGGCCACCTATCCCGGGCTGGCCTACGTGCACCAGGGCTGGCTCACCGACGACCAGCGCTACTACTACCTCGACGACGAGCTGGACGAACTGGTCGGCACGGCACCCGCCACGCGGACCTTCATCTTCGACGTGGCGGAGCTGGACGACCCCATCCTGGTGGGAAGCGTCGACGGCCCCACCGGGGCCACGGACCACAACCTGTACGTCAAGGGCGACCGGATGTACCAGGCCAACTACCAGGCGGGGTTCCGGTTGTTCGACATCAGCGACCCCGAGGCGCCCGTGGAGATCGGCTGGTTCGACACCACGCCGTACGAAGGGGATCCGCCCGGCTTCGTGGGCGCGTGGACCGCGTACCCGTTCTTCGAGAGCGGGACCGTGGTGGTCACCAGCATGTACGAGGGGGTGTTCCTGCTGAGGCCCGGGCCCAGGCGCCTGATTCCGTAACGGGCCGGACACGGCACCGCCGGGGGCCGTGCCCCGGCGGTCCCGCCGCAAAACGGTAGAGGCGCCGGGCGGATTCGAACCGCCGAATGGAGGTTTTGCAGACCTCTGCCTTACCACTTGGCTACGGCGCCGATACGAAGGGGGCGCGGCAACCGCCGTCGCCCCCGATCAGCGGCGGTGCGCCGCGGCTGGTCCAAGCTGGGTACAGAGCGGGAAACCGGACTCGAACCGGCGACCCCCACCTTGGCAAGGTGGTGCTCTACCAACTGAGCTATTCCCGCAATTCGACCCCTTCCGCGCCGCACTGATGCCCGCGGCAAAGGGGAATAAACCCTAGGCGCGCCACGTTGCGGTGTCAAGCCGCGGACGGGGGCCGAATGGACGCCCATCACCCCCGCCCGCACCGGGCCGCCGGGGCGCTTCACACGTTCGCCGGGTGGGCGGGCCGCATTATCTTGTCTTCGCGACCCTTCGCGGAGTCGGCGCCCGGTCCGCCGGGCCCACGACAACCCTGACAAGCCGTGCATCGAACCTCAACCCTCATCACGAATCTCCTGTGCGGCCTCTGCGTCTGCGCGCCCGTTGCCGCCGCCGCACAGGAGCCCTATTCGCCGCTGGTACCCCGGGGCACGGTGCGTCTGGGCCTGCGCGGGGACTACTATTCCTTCTCCTCGCGCTACGGCCTGTGGGGGAGCGGCACAGCGGGGCTGGAACAGCTGAGCGACGCGTTTTCCGGGCCGGCCGACGCGGGTGTATTCCCCCAGCTCGAACCGTTCGCGACAGCGCTGAGAAACGCTGCGGGCGAACCGTTCGCCGTCAGTCTTGGGACGCTGGACGCGGTGATGGAGAAGGCGACGACTCGCGTGCCCGTGTCCCTGGACGTGGGGGTCTTCGACTGGCTGACCGTGGGTGCGGAAGTTCCGTTTGTCCGGAGCGACACCGAGTTCTCCCTGACGTTCGCGGCCGACTCGGCACATGCCGACGCCGGTTTCAGTCCCGGAATGGCCGACCCGGGCCTGGTGACCGGCTTCCTCTCCGGCCTGCAGAACTCGATCACAATGTACGACGCCTTTCGGGCGTCCACGTGCAGCGCCGATCCCAATTCGCCCGAGTGCCGCGACGCGACGGCGCTTGTCGCGGACGCGCGTATCTTCCGCAACTCGCTGGCCACGATGTACGGGACCATGTTCGCGCCCGTGGGATGGTCGCCCGCCGGAGTGGCCCTGCAAGCCCGACTGACGGCGCTGGCTGAAGCCTTCCAGGCCGCTGGTGTCACCGGGACGCCCGGATCCGTGCCGCTGGCGGCAGGTCCCCTGACCTTCGAGGAGTTGCTGGGTCTGGTCATGGACCCCGCCCACGGCATCGCGGCCAGTTATCCGCTAGAGAACTGGCAGTCCCTCTGGGCACTGGGCGACATCGAAGCGCGGGTGGACGCGCGCCTGCTGGAGTCCGGAGACCCGGAAGGGCCGAGCCATGTCTTCGCCGGCGCGGGCGCGCTCGTCCGCCTCCCCACGGGACAGCAGGACGACCCCGCCAACTTCATCGACATCGGCAGCGGTGACGCACAGATGGACATCGAAGCCCGGGCGTGGATGAATGGCCGCTGGCGCCGGGTGGGGCTGTGGGCCGACCTCCGCTACGGTGTGCAGATGAAGGGGACCACGGAGCGGCGCGCCTTCGACCCCAACGTCACCTTCGCGCCGCTGGCTTCGCAGGTTCAGCTCGACTGGAATCCGGGCGACTACCAGTTCCTGGAACTCTCGCCGTGGTACGAAGTGGCGCCGACGATGAGGCTGCTGGCGGGATACCGATACTTCCGCAAGGGGATGGACGCGTTCGCGATCCGCGCGGTCCCGCCGCCGGACACCGAGCCGCCCGCCGGCATGGCCACTACCGCGTTCGCGACGAAGGACGCGGGGCTCACGGCCGTTCCGGACCCCGATGCGCTGGTGCCCGAGAGCGGCGCCTCGTCCAGCCGGCTGATGCTCGGGCTCGTGTACAACCGGGATGTCGCCGTGGACAACGGGGAGGCCGGCCGACCCCTCGAGATCCGGGTCGTGTACCGCCATGTGGTCGGGGGCAGCGGCGGAGACGTGCCGAACGCGCGCTCATTCGAAGCCGGGTTCCGGTTCTTCGTGGGGTTGTGGGGGGGCTGAGGGTCTCCGCGGGGAAGGTCAGGCGATCCCACGCTACACCACCCTGCCCAGCAGCTCTCGTGCGTGCTCCAGCGACGTACCGGATCCGGCGTCGCCACCCAGCATGCGGGCGACCTCGTGCACGCGTTCGTCGCCCTCGAGCCGCCGCACCAGGCTGACCGCCGCGCCATCCACCGCACCCTTCTCGACCACGAGGTGGTTGGAGGCGCGCGCCGCGACTCGTGCCAGATGCGTGACCACGAGCACCTGACGTCCGCGGGACACCTCCGCCAGGCAGTCGGCTACGTTGGCCGCCACCATGCCGCCGATCCCGGCATCGACCTCGTCGAAGACAAGGGTGGGCAGATCGTCGATGTCCGAGAGCACGGACTTCAGTGCGAGCATGACCCGCGACAGCTCGCCGCCGGACGCGACCTGCGAGAGTGGGCTCGGCGGGAAGCCCGGATTCATGCTGGCCATGAAACGGATGCGTTCGCGGCCCCTCGCCGATGGGCCTGACAGCTCCTCGAACTGGACGTGAAAGCGCCCGCCCTCCAATCCGAGCGCGGGGAAGATCTCCTCGGCCGCATCGGACAGACGTCCCGCAGCCTCCTCGCGCTGTTGCGACAGTTCCTGGGCATCGGCTTGCCAGGCCGCTTCCGCCTGCTCCAGTTCGTCCCGCAGGGCGCTCGCGTCCATGTCGGCCGTCTCCAGTTCGTCCAGTTCGCTTCGCAGGTTCTCTCCGCGCTGGATCACCTCAGCCAGCGTCGGGCCGTACTTGCGCTGCAGGCGTTGAATGAGGACCTGACGTTGGCGAATGCTCTCAAGCCGGGCCGGGTCGTGCTCGATCCCGGTTGAATAGCGGCCCAGTTCGGCGGCCGCGTCCGACACCTGGTGGTACGCGTCTTCGAGCGTGGACGCGTGGGACTCGAGCGAAGGGTCCTTCTCGCCGAGGCGTCGCAGGCGGGCCGCCGCGTCCGCGAGACGGTCGCTGACCGCGTCCTCTGCCGCGTGGAGCAGCTCGTGCAGGGCGTGGCTCTCCCGCGCCAGTTCGTCCGCATGCCCCAGTCGATTCGTCTCGACGCGCAGTTCCTCGTCCTCTCCCGCATGAAGCTTTGCGCCAAGGATTTCGCCGAGTTGGAAACGGATGAAGTCCGCGCGGCTCTCGAGCTCCCGGCGGCGTTCCGCCAGCGCGCCCAGCCGCTTCCTCAGGTCAGCGGTCCGCCGGAACCCCTCCGCCACGCGGTCCGCAGCGTCGGTGCACCCCCCGAACGCGTCCAGTACCTGCTGCTGGAAGTCGCCGGAGAGGAGCCGCTGGTGTTCGTGCTGCCCGTGGATGTCGACCAGCAGCGATCCGATGCGGCGCAGCATTCCGGCAGTCGCGGGCGATCCGTTGACCCAGCCCCGGCTTCGGCCCCCGGCGCGAACCTCACGGCGCAGCACCAGCTGGTCCTCGTCGTCCTCCAGGCCCAGCTCAGCCAACAACACGGCGACGGGCCGCAGTCCACGTATATCGACCACGCCTTCGACCAGGGCGCGCCCCTCGCCCGAACGCACGACGCCCGACGAGGCCCGGCCACCCAGCAGGATCGCCAGCGCGTCCACCACGATGGATTTGCCCGCCCCCGTTTCACCTGAAAGGACATTGAGTCCCGCTTGAAGAGGGACTTGCAAGTCCTTGAGGACAGCAAAGTTGCGGATTATCAGCTCAACGAACATGGGTCATCAACAATGGGGCATCCGGGTGGGCGGCGCCATGTTCGAACGGGACCAATCACCCCCCGTCGATCGGCCGGACGGCCCAACTCAGCTTCTGCCGCAGCGTGCTGAAGAAGGAGTGGCCGGGCAGCCGGACCAGCGGGACCCGCGACGCCCCCATGCGGACGACCACGCGGTCGCTGTATCCGACCGGTCCTCCCTCCTGGCCGTCGACCGTCAGGAAGAGAGGTTCGCGGCGGTCGAGTGCGGTCACGGTGATCTCTTCGTCGCCGGGAACCACCAGGGGCCGGACTGCGAGGGTATGGGGGAGGATGGGCGTGACCAGGAAGCAGTTCAATTCGGGCACGATGATGGGGCCTCCGGCCGACAGCGAATACGCGGTAGACCCGGTCGGCGTGGCCAGAATGACCCCGTCGCCCGAGAAGCTGCCGATCTCCTCCGGATCATCCTCGGGGCCCACCCACAGGTCGAGACGGATCACCTGGGCGGCGCCGGCCTTGTGTACCACCACGTCGTTCAGCACGGTGAACGCGGCCCTGGCGATGCCTTCCGGCGAGCGCACCTCGGCCTCGAGCGTCCGCCGCTCCTCGATCGAGTATTCGCCGCCCAGTACACACCGCAGGCCTTCTTCGATCGCCTGGCCGGACACGGACGTCAGAAACCCCATGCTCCCCATGTTGATTCCCAGGACGGGGATCCCCCGGCCGAACACGGATCGGGCGGCGCGCAGCAGGGTCCCGTCGCCGCCGAGCGAGATGACCAGGTCGACGGGAGGATCGGTGACGTGGCCGTGCGAATCCGCGGATGCGACAAAATCGGACACATTTGCGACAATTTCGGCGGATTGGGCCGCGGAGGATCCCAGTTCCGGTTCCAGAGACGCCCTGGTGCCGAATTCGGCCGCAACCCGCGCGACCTGTTCGTACGCGTCGCGGATGCCAGGGTCCGCGCCGTCCCTGCCCAGAATCGCGATATGCCGGAATGCCAAGGTCGTCACCGTTTGCGTTGAATCACGAAGTGCGCCAACTGCCTGAGCCGGGGCGCGGCCAGGCCCGTATCGTCGAGCGCCGCCAGTCCGCGGGCGATGTGCTCCTCTGCCCGCCTGCGCGCGCCATCCACGCCCAACAGCCCAACATAGGTGGATTTTTCCATTTCCGCGTCGGACGGACGCTTCCCGAGCACTTCCGCCGACCCGGTGGCGTCGAGCACGTCGTCCATGACCTGGAACGCCAGCCCCAGCGCGCGGCCATAGTCGCCGATCGCGCGCAGCACCGGGTCGCCGGCACGCGAAGCCATCGCACCCATCTCGAGCGAGGCGGCGAGGAGTGCGCCGGTCTTGAGGCCGTGCAGAGCCGCCAACTCCTCTTCCGTCAGCGACCGTCCCTCCGAGAGCAGGTCGAGCGCCTGGCCGCCGATCATGCCACCGGCCCCGGCCGCTTCGAGCATGTGGGCCGCGATGCCCCTGGCTGCGGACGCCGTGCATCCGGCCGCGCGAGCACTGCGACACGCCCACGCGGCGGCCCACGGGATGAGGACGGCGCCCGCGTAGGTGGCCGTGTGCACGCCATGGACGACGTGGACGGTTGGCCTTCCCCGGCGCAGGGGTGCGTCGTCCATGGAGGGAAGATCGTCGTGGATCAGCGAATAGGCGTGGATCAACTCCACCGAGACCGAGAGATCGTAGAGCGCGTCGCCGGGCCGGCCTCCGGTCTCCTCGCAGGCGGTAACCAGCAGAAGCGGCCGCAGCCGCTTCCCCCCGCTCATCACTCCGTCCTCGACGGCCGCAAGCAGTTCGGCGGGCACGACCGAGGCCATCTCGTCCATGCAGCGCCGCATTGCAGACTCGATGCGCGGTCTGCGGTCGTCCAGCCAGGCCGCGAAGGAGAGGTCAGTCGCGGTCCCCGTCATCGCGGTCTCCCTGGTCAGGGGCCTCGAACTCCCGAGCCTCGTTCCCCTGGGCGCCGATCAGCTCTTCAACCTTGAGCTCCGCCGTCTGGAGAATCTGCTGCGCGCGCCGGAGGTGACCCACTCCCTCTTCAAAGAGGGCGAGGGCCTCGTCCAGATCGACCGAGTCGGAATCCAGCGACGCGACAATCTCCTCGATGCGCCGGAGGCGGCGGTCCAGTCCCCCCTCAGCCGGCATGGTGAGCCCTCCCGGCGCGGCGACGCCTCCCGGCCCGGCCCGGGGTCGCCGCCGGTCCGGCACCCGCCGCGCCGGCCACCGTACACGCTACCTCGCCGTCGACGACCCGCAGGCCGAAGTCCAGCGCCGGCGGGAAGTCCGCGGTCTTGCGCAGGAGCCGGCCGCGGCCGTCGAGCGGGACTGCGTACCCGCGGGCGAGCGTGGACATGGGGGACAGTGCCTCCATGGCAGCGGCGCCGCGGGTGAGCCGGGCTCGGTGGCGCGCAATTCGCTCCCGCATGATCCCGGCCAGGAGCGATCGCTCCCTGACAAGCCGATCCCGACAGGTCTCCACCCGCCGCCGGCCGCGCCTGTGAAGCAGGTCGCGCGCCTGATCGAGCCGCCAGCGCCGCGACCGGGCCTGTCCGGCGAGCCCCTTGCCCAGCCTGGTCCCGAGGTTGTCCAGAATGCGGACGACGGCCCGCCGATCCGGCACCACCGCCTCCGCCGCGGCGGAGGGCGTCGCGGCGCGCAGGTCGGCCACCAGGTCGCAGATGGTAACATCCGTTTCGTGCCCGACGCCCGAGACCACCGGCACCGGGCTCGAGGCGACGGCGCGTGCGACGGCCTCCTCGTTGAACCCCCAGAGGTCCTCCATCGTCCCGCCACCGCGAGCCACGACGATCACGTCCACGTCGCGCGACGCCAGGGTCGAAATCGCCGCCGCGATCTCCTCGCCCGCCTCGCGGCCCTGTACGCGCGTACCCCGTACCAGAAGCCGCACCCACGGAGCCCGGCGCCGGGTGACCGCAATTACGTCTCGCACGGCAGCGCCCGTCGGCGACGTCACGATCCCCACCGTTCCCGGGAAGGGCGGCAGACCCCGCTTGCGGGCCGCGTCGGTCAGTCCCTCGGCGTCCAGCCGCCTCTTCAGACGGTCGAACGCGAGCTTCCACATGCCGCCTTCGCTTTCGGCCTCCAGCTTCGCCGCCACGAGCTGATAGACACCCCGCGCCTCGTACAGCGTGAACCCCCCGAAGACCTTCACCATCATCCCCTCGCGGGGATCCGTGGGCAGTCGGGCGGCCTCCCGCCGAAACATGACGCAGCGGAGCTGGGCGACATCGTCCTTCAGGGTGAAGTAGCAGTGCCCCGAGCGCTGCCTCCGGAAATTCGTGACCTCGCCGGCAACCCAGAGTTGCGGGAGGCCCTGCTCCAGCTGCAGGCGCACGGCCCGGTTGACCTGGCGGACCGTCCAGACGCGGGGCGCGGGCAGGCCCGAAGCCCGGAGCCCCTCGGAGGGGCCGGCCCCCGCGTCCGCGGCGGACGAAGGCTCACCGGAGTGAGCGCGTGCGCGGCCCGCAAACAGATCCAGCGTGCCGTCGCTCACCGCGCACCGCTGTTCTGCCGGATCGCAGCTTCGACCGTATTGGCCAGAAGCATGGCAATCGTCATCGGACCCACTCCGCCCGGCACCGGGGTGATCGCCGACGCCACCTCGCTTACGCCCTCGAAGTCGACGTCTCCGACCACGCGGTACCCGCGCTCCCGGGTCGGGTCGTCCACGCGGTTGGTGCCCACGTCGATCACGGTCACGCCCGGCTTGACCATGTCCCGGGTAATGGTGTTGGGCCACCCTACCGCGGCGATCAGAATGTCGGCGGTGCGCGTCACGGCGCCAAGGTCGCCTGTACGGCTATGGGCGACGGTGACCGTGGCGTTGCCCCCGGCCGCCTTGCGAAGCAGGAGTAGCGCCATCGGCTTGCCCACGATGTTCGAGCGCCCGACCACGACGGCGTGCTTGCCCGAGGGGTCCACCCCGCTGCGCACGAGCATCTCGATCACGCCCCGGGGCGTGCACGGCGCGAGCACGTTCGGGTCGCCCGTCGAAAGTCGGCCCACATTGACGGGATGGAAGCCGTCGACGTCCTTGTCGGGGTCTACGGCCAGGAGGACCTTGGACTCGTCGATCTGACGCGGCAGCGGCAGCTGCACGAGAATCCCGTGGATCGCGGGGTCGGCGTTGAGGTCAGCAATGAGTTCGAGGAGTTCGGCTTCCTCAACCGAGTCGGGCAGCGTGATCTGACGCGAATGAATCCCCGCCTGCGCTGCCGCCTTGTTCTTCATGCCCACGTACAGCCGGCTGGCCGGATCGTCGCCTGCCAGCACCGTCGCCAGCCCGGGCACCAGCCCGTCCCCGGCGAGCGCCGAGACCTGCTCGTTCAACTCATCCCGGATCGCCCCGGCGATTTCCTTCCCTGAAATGATCTTGGCCGACATGAATCTCCAGTTCCGCGGTTGCGTGTTGGTGGCTACGGGCCCGATCAGGGGATCGCGGGCCCCGAATAATGAATAGTGTTCCAGCTAGCGCGCGAAGTCGATGGCCCGCGTCTCGCGAATCACGACAACCTTGATCTGCCCGGGGTACTGCAGCTCGCCCTCGATTTTCCGGGCCACCGCTTCCGATATCCGGGCCATGGCCTCGTCGGACACCTTTTCCGGCTCCACCATGACCCTCAGTTCGCGTCCCGCCTGAATCGCGAAGCAGCGCTCGACTCCCGGGTGTTCGGTCGCGAGCTCCTCGAGCTTCTCGAGTCGCTTGACGTACCCCTCGAACATCTCGCGGCGCGCGCCCGGGCGGGCCCCGCTGATCGCGTCGGCGGCGGTCACCAGCCAGGCTTCGGCATAGCGGTGCGGCTCTTCGTCGTGGTGGGCCTTGATCGCGTTCAACACGATGTCCGGTTCCTTGAATCGCTTGCAGAGCCGGTACCCGAGTTCCACGTGGGTCAGCTCCTGCTCGTGCGTCTGACCCTTGCCGACATCGTGGAGCAGTCCGGCCCGCCGCGCCGCCTGCACATCGAGCCCCATCTCGGCCGCCATGTTCCCCGCCAGCAGCGCGACTTCCCTCGCGTGGGCCAGCTGGTTCTGGCCGTAGGAGGTGCGAAACTTCAGGCGCCCGAGGACCTTGACGATCTCGGGGTGCACGCTGTGGATCCCCAGCCCATAGAGCACCTCCTCGGCCGCCTCGCGCATTTCGACCTCGACCTCCTTCTCGCTCTTCGCGACGGTCTCCTCGATCCGTGCCGGATGAATGCGGCCGTCCTCGATCAGCCTCGCGAGCGCGACGCGGGCGACCTCGCGCCGCACTGGGTTGTACCCTGATAGCACGACCGCTTCCGGGGTATCGTCGATGATCACGTCGATCCCGGTGGCCTGTTCGAACGCTCGGATGTTGCGTCCTTCGCGGCCGATGATCCGCCCCTTCATTTCGTCGGACGGAAGCTGTACTACGGAGACCGTAAGCTGGGCTGTCTCGTCGGCCGCCATGCGCTGGATGGCCATCGCGACCAGCCGCTTCGCCTCGCGGTCCGCCGTCCGCTGCGCCTCGTCGCGAATCTCGCGAACGCGGTTGGCGGCTTCGGCGCGCGCCTCGTCCTTGATCTCGGCGACGAGTTCGCTCCTGGCCTCGTCCGCGGTGACCCCGGCGAGCGCTTCCAGTCGTGTCCGCGTCTCGGCCAGGGCGCGCTCGACTTCCGCTCCCCTCCCGGCGACCTCGGACTCCTTGCGCTTCAGGCCCGCTTCCCGCTCCTCCAGCGCATCGGCACGGCGGTCGAGGAGATCGGACTTGCGGTCGACGGTCTCGGCACGGTTGAGCAACCGGCGCTCACCCCGCTCGACATCCTCGCGGCGCCGGCTCTCTTCGGACTCCCAGGTCTCCCTGAGCCGGTAGACGTCTTCCTTGGCCTGCAACTCGGCGGCAAGGCGCACGTTGTCGGCATCTTGTTCTGCCTGCTTGCGGATCAGCGACGCCTCGTCCCGTGCCGCTTCCTTCTCTTCAAGCTGCCGCGCGCGCTCCCGGTTCCTCCCAAGGAAGTACCCGAGGATTGCCGCGACAACCGCGCCGACCGCCAGGGACATACCCAGCGGATCCATGTATTTTCTCCAGGGCCGAACCGTCGTCCGGCCACTTGATTCGACAAGGTAAACACGGCGGGGGATCCGGCCGCGGACTTCCTTGATTGCGCCTACAGTATTCCCGCACCGACCGGGGCGCAAGCACCGGCGAGGCGCCCCACAGCCCTCGGTGGGACGCGCGGCTTCTCAAGGCGCCGTTCAGCGAATCTCCGGACCTCCCGTCCGGTTGTCCGGCACGAAACGATCGCGATAGGGCATCTCGACCGCGGCGAGCGAAGCGGCATCCATCACCGCGTCCGCCGGGACCAGGCCGCCCAGATGCAGTACGTACGCGACGACGGCATAGACATCGTCGTCGCTCAGTGTGCCGGGGGTGGTCTGGGGCATCGCCCTGCGCGTGTAGTCGTAGAGGGTCGTGGCGTACGGCCAGTATCCACCCACGGTGCGACCGGTGGGCCACTGCTCCCAGGGACCCGGGCTCACCAGCCGGTCATTGGGGCCTTCGGTGCCGGTTGGGCCGTGGCACTGGAGACAGTGGAGTTCATAGACCGCCTGTCCCTCGGCGACCGAACCGCTGCCGGGCGGCAATCCCTCGCCATCCGGCTTGACGTCGATGTCCCAAAGCGCCACGCGGTCTTCCGTGGCCGGGGTGCCGAAGCCGAAACGGCCGGGAGCATGCTCGGGCAACGCGACGTGCCAGTCGCCGCCTTCGTCCGCCATTGCCTGAGCTGGGGGCGTCCCGCCCACCACGGCGCCGGGCGAGGGCTGCTCCGGCGCACACGCGGCCAGGAGGAGCACGCTCGCCGCGCCCGCCCAGCGGGACATTCCGCCGCCGGGCGTCACAGCAAGTCCCCCAGACCGAACGTGACCACACCGTCCGACGCGACCTTCCAGGCACGCTGATGATTGTGGTGATAGGCCGTGCCCTCTCCTCGCGCATCCCAGAGCTGCTGAACCGTGGGTTGCACGTAGCCGGTCTCGTCCGTCGCACGGCTGAGGATCACGGTCTCACGCCCGTCCCAGTTCCAGAGGTGCCGGAAGCGGACGGTGGACTTCGACAGGATGGGCGGCTGGAGAACCGCGTCGGACCACGACCGCCCGCCGTCCGTGCTGACTTCGACCCGGGTGATCCTGCCGCGTCCCGTCCATGCCAGCCCCTCGATCTCCCACCAGCCGCGCTCGGGCAGGACGTAGGGATAAGACGGGAAGGTGATGAGCGACTTCGCGTCCATGACGAAGCTGAATATCCGCGACGTGCCGTCCTTGAGCGGATCGGTGTAGCGCGACGTCTCGTCCCGGGTCATGGTCGGGCGGTCCGAGACCTCGATCCGTCTCAGCCACTTCACCTGGGCGTTGCCTTCCCACCCGGGCAGCAGCAGCCGCACCGGGTACCCCTGCTCGGGACGAATGGCCTCGCCGTTCTGCCCGTAGGCCAGCATGGAATCGTCCATCGCCTTGTCCAGCGGAACGCTCCTGGACATGACTGCGGCGTCGCGACCCTCGGCGAGTATCCAGCTTGCGCCCGGCCGGACGCCCACTTCGCGGAGGATGGTCGACAACATCACGCCGGTCCACTCGCTGGTGCTGAGCAGCCCATCCAGCTGCTGTGGGGATATTGCCGTGGGCATGCGGTTGCGATTGTAGGCGCCGCCACCGTTGCCGGAACACTCGATGAAGCAGATCCGGGATGTCTGTGGGTACCGCCTCAGGTCGGCCATGCGAAACACCATCGGCCGTTCGACCATGCCGTGCACGAGGACCTCGTGCTCCTCCGCGACGATGTCGGGAACACCCGCGTGGTGACGTTCGAAGTGGAGATCCGACGGGGTAATCGTGCCCTGCAGATCCTGAAGCGGCGTGCGCGAGGAGCTCGACAGAGCCAGAGTACGCAACAGGCGTCGGGGCTGTTCGCCCGGAGCACGTGTCCCCAGCTCGGAGACAAACCGCCCCGGGACCCTGGTGGGGTCGGCGTCCGACGGGGCGACCTGCTGCGGCGGGACCGGCATCGGAGCCAGGGGCGGCTCCGCCCTGAGCGCGTCCCAGCGCGTCATCACGAGCCCGGAGGCGGCCGTTCCGGAGGCGGCGGCAAGCCAGGCGCGGCGGGAAAGACGGGTGTGCTCGGTGTCGGGCATCTGCTCGATCCTTCCGTGTCTGCTACTCTGTCAGTGCGTTCTCGATTCTCCCCGCCAGGACCGTTGCACGGGCGCGGGTGCGGGCCTCCTGCCGAAACAGTTCGTCGGAAAGCGCGAGCGCGGCCAGAATCGCGGTCTTCTTCGCGTCCAGCCCGGTCTCTCCGCCGATCTCGCGCATGCGCTCGTCCACCAGTGCGGCGCAGCGGCGCGCATACTCCTCGTCCGCGTCCGTGCGCAGCGTGTACGTCTCTCCCGCGATCCGGACCTGGATCGCCTTGCGGGATCCGCCGCTCGACTCGCTCATCGGCGCTCCTCCAGGAAGCGGATGCTGGCCAGGATGCGATCCACACTCTCGCGTCCCTGCTCGATCCGGGCACGAAGACCCTCGTTCTCGGCCTCGAGCTCCGCAACGCGGCTCGCGAGTGCGCCGGGATCCTCCCGCCCGTCGACGAATTGGCGCAGCAGCTGCTCGTTGCGCTCCGCGCGCGCCTCCGCCTCGGCGGCGCGCTCCCGGACCGCGCGGACCTCCTCGATCGCGCGCTCCACCGCAGTCTCCAGCGGGGCCAGGGCCGGCACGTGGGATGCGGCCGAACGCTCACCTCCTCGGTTCGACACCGGTCTTCTCCTTTACTGTTCTGACCACGCGGCGGCAGGTCTTGTCCACTTCCCTGTCCGTCAGGGTCCGTCCCCGGGCGCGGAAGCGCAAGCGCAGGGCCACGGAGCGCATCCCCGGAGGCAGGTCTTCCCCCTCGTAGACATCGAAGACATCTCCGGTCTCCAGCAGGCGGCCCGCGGCCCTTCTCGCGGCATCCAGCACCTCGCCGGCGGCGGTGCCGGCCGGAACCAGAAACGCCATGTCCCGCTGGACCGCGGGCTGATCGGGCAGGTCCCTGGCGGTCACGTCGGGTTGGGGCGCGGGCACCGCAGGAAGCACCACCTCGCCGCCCACCACCGGGCCCGCCCAGCGGGGAAGGTCCAGCAGTTCCGGGCGAACCTGGCCGCCCCATCCAACCACCTCGCCGGAACCGGAAACGACCTCGTAGCACCTCCCTGGCACAAACAGCTGTTGGGCCTGGCCACCCGCTGGCACGTCTGTCCGCCCGTTCGTCGGCCCGCCCGCACGTCTGCCCGCCGGCACGACCGCCGCATCCGGGCGGGCCTCGCGAGTGATCAGTCCGAGGACACCGGCGATGTCGTGGACGTCGAAGGGCTCGGCCCGGGAAGACCAGTGGGCGGGTGTGCGCCCGCCCGTGAGCACCACCGCAACGCGCGACGACTCGAAGGGCGGACCGTCCTCGGAGGGCGCGAAAGCCGTCCCGATCTCGAACAGGCGGACGTCGCGGACGCCCCGGGACATGTTCCTCTCGACGTGCGTGAGCAACCCCGGGAGACGATCCCGGCGCAGGTAGCCCTCGTCCCTCGACATCGGGTTCAGGAGCGCCACGTCCCCGTGCTGTTTCGGTCCGAGCGCGGGAGTCTGCGCCTCGCTGATCCCGTTGGCTGCAAGCAGGCCGCGCAGCCGGTCCTCGAGCTGGAAGAGCGGATGATCGGGGACGGTTCCGGCCCGTGCCGCGGACATCACCTCCGGGAACGCGTCATAGCCGTGGGTGCGGGCCACTTCCTCGATCAGGTCGACTTCGCGCAGCGTATCACAGGTGCGATGACCGGGAACCGTCACATCGAGCCGGTCCGCACCCGCCGCCTCGACCTTGTAGCCGAGCGGGACCAGGAGCTTCGAGATCGCGTCCGGCGTGAAATCCACGCCGAGCACGTGGCTTGCCCGGGACGGCCGCAAACCCACGACCGGGGGCACCCAGGGCCGGGGATGGGCATCGATGATCTCCCCGTCGAGCGTACCTCCCGCGGTCGCCAGAATCAGCGTCACGGCCCTCAGCACGGCGGCCTCCATCGTGGCCGGATCGACGCCGCGCTCGAAGCGGTAGCTCGCATCGGTCGACATGGCCAGCGCCCGCCGGGTCGCCCGCACCTGGCGCGGCTCGAAGAGCGCGCATTCAAGCAGGATGTCCGTGGACTGCCCGGACACCTCGGAGTCACGGCCGCCCATCACGCCGGCGATTGCCACGGGCTGGACGGCATCGCGAATCATGAGCATGCCCGGGGTGATCGCCCGCGGCTCGTCGTCGAGCGTCACCAGCGATTCCCCGGGGCGGGCGCGCCCGACCACGATCGTGGCATCGGCCAGCTTCTCCAGGTCGAAGGCATGCAGGGGCTGGCCCAGTTCCAGCATGACGTAGTTCGTCGCGTCGACGACGTTGTTGATGGGACGGGCACCGGCCGCGCGGAGGCGGTCGGCAAGCCAGCGCGGCGACGGGCCGACCGTCACGCCGCGTATGACGGCGCCGAGATACCGGGAACACAGGTCCGGGTCCTCGATACGGATGCGGCACCCGGCCGAGGAGGCTTCCCCGCCACCGCGCGCGAACGAGGCCGCAAGCTCGTCCCGGCCGCCGGGTAACGGCGGCAGCGCGATCCCGGCCTGACCCGCCGGATGCAGTTCCCGCGCGATTCCCACGTGCGACAGCAGGTCCCCCCGGTTCGGGGTGACTTCCACGTCCATGCGGACATCGTCGAGCCCGACCGAAGCGGCGAAGGGCGCGCCGACTTCGTACTGCCCTTCGAGCAACATGATCCCCGCGTGGTCCTCGCCGAGTTCGAGCTCCCGCTCGGAGCACAGCATCCCCTCGCTGTAGGACCCGCGGATCTTGCGCTTCCCGATACGGAACCCGCCGGGCAGGACCGCGCCCACCGGCGCGAAGGGATAGTACGCCCCAACCCGCACCACCGGAGCGCCACACACCACGGGCACTTCGCCGTCGGGCCCGGCCACCCGGCAAATCGTGAGCCGGTCCGCGTTCGGGTGCGGGCCAGCTTCCAGGACCTGGCCGATCACGACGTCCTTCAGTCCTTCGGCCAGGTCCACCCACTCCTCCACGGGCGCCCCCCGCAGCGCGAGCCGCTCCATCGCCTCGGCGGGACGGAGTCCGATCCCGGGGGCCACGTCGCGGACCCAGCGGTACGAGACCTTCACGGGCCCGCCCTGCGAGGGCCCATCGCCGCCGCCCTCATCGGAACTGCCCCAGGAAACGCATGTCGTTCTCGTAGAAGAGCCTGAGGTCGCGTACCCCGTGCCTCAGGAGCGCGACCCGGGCGGGGCCCATCCCGAACGCCCAGCCCGTGTACCGCTCCGAGTCGTACCCCACGTTGTCGAGCACCGCGGGGTCGACCATGCCGGCACCCATGATCTCGATCCAGTCGGTCTCCTCCTCCCGCCCGTCCTCGCGCACGATGAGCCTCTTGACGTCCACCTCCGCCGACGGCTCGGTGAAGGGGAAGAACGACGGGCGAAACCGCACGCGCGTCCCCGGTCCCCAGAAGCGCCGCGCGAACTCGGCCAGGGTGGCCTTGAAGTCCACGAACGTCACGCCTTCGTCCACCACCAGTCCCTCGATCTGCGCGAATGCGGGCGTGTGCGTCGCATCGTAGGTGTCCCTGCGGTAGACCATGCCCGGCGCGACAATGCGGATCGGCGGCGGGTACTGCTCCATGGTGCGGATCTGCACCGGAGAGGTATGGCTTCGGAGCAGCAGCCCCGGCGCCAGGTAGAGCGTGTCCTGCTCGTCCGCGGCGGGATGATCGAGGGGCGTGTTGAGGGCGACGAAGTTGTACCACTCCGTATCGACCTCGGGGCCGCGGGCACGCGTGAATCCCAGGCTGCGGAAGATCGACCAGATGTCGTCGACGGCTCGGCTGACGGGATGAATGGTACCCTGCCAACCGGTCCGCGCGGGCAGCGTCAGGTCCGGCCCGTCCTCGCTGGACGCGCCATCCCGTGACAGCGCCGCCCGTCTTTCCTCCAGCGCCCGGTCAACGGAGCCCTTGACCCGATTGGCCTCGGCGCCCGCCGCCGGCCTCTCCTCGGGACTCAGCCCTCCCAGGCGTCTGAGACACCGGGAAACCAGACCGTCACGGCGGCCCAGATAGCGGACGCGCACCCCCTCCAGTTCACGCGGATCGCTGGCCGCCCGGACCTCCCCAAGGGCGTCCGCCTCCAGCTTCCTCAGGTCCTCGATCACGAATCCGCGCGCGGCCGGAAGCACCCGCGGGGGTCCGTCGCCCGCGGGGTTCCGTCGCCGCTTCCCCCTACCGGTTGAGGGCCGACTTGGCCCGGTCGGCGAGCGACGCGAAGGCGTCCGGACTCCGAATCGCGAGGTCGGCGAGCGCCTTGCGATCCAGCTCGACGCCGGCCCGCCGCAACCCGTTCATGAACCGGGAATACGACAGGTCGTTCTGGCGCGCGGCCGCGTTGATCCGGGTGATCCACAGGCGGCGGAAGTTCCGCTTCTTCTTCTTCCGGTCCCGGTAGGCGTGCTCCCACCCCTTCTCGACGGCATCCTTGGCCGTCCGGTACAGGTTCTTGCGTCCCCCGAAATAACCCTTCGCATTTCCGAGGATCTTCTTCTTCCGCCTATTCCGTGCGACGGCGCGAGTCGAACGCGGCATCGGTCTATTCTCCTGGCAGTGACAACTGTGTTTCCATGTTCCCGGATGTTTCTACGTTCCCGGAAGCATCCGGCGGATCCGCCCGGCATCGGCTTTCGAGGCCGTGGTCTTGCTGCGAAGCCTGCGCTTCCGCTTGCGGTTCTTCTTCGTGAGGATGTGGGACTTGTAGGCCCGCATCCTGGCCAGCTTCCCCGACCCCGTCTTCCGGATCCGCTTCGCGGCACCCCGGTTTGATTTCATTTTCGGCATGGGTCTCTCCTGGATCCTTGTCGTGTCTGGTGCAAGAAGGGCGGTCCCGTACCTGCCGGCGATCCCTATTTCACCGGGGTAAGGATCATCGACATCTGACGACCTTCGAAGTTCGGATACTGCTCGATCTTTCCGAACTCGCCGAGGTCCTCCGTAAGCCGGAGCAACACCTGCCGCCCCAGCTCGGGATGCGTGATCTGTCTGCCTCGGAACATCATGGTCAGCTTGACCTTGTTCCCCTCCTCAAGAAAGCGCCGCGCGTGGCGGAGCTTGAAATCGTAGTCGTGGTCCTCGATCCCGGGTCGGAACTTCACTTCCTTGATCTGGGTCGTGTGCTGCTTTCGCCTGGCCTCCCGGGCGGCGCGCGCGGCCTTGTACTTGTACTTGCCGTAGTCCATCATGCGGACCACCGGCGGCCGCGAATCGGGGGCCACTTCGACCAGATCCAGTCCCCGTTCGGCGGCCCGGGCGCGCGCCTCGTCCAGTGAAACTATTCCGACCTGTCCTCCATTCTCTGCGATCAGTCGAATCGGGCTGATCCGGATCTGCTCGTTCACTCTGACACGTCTTTCCGCGATCTTGGAACTCTCCTTGTCGTGGGGTGGCTCAAGGCCCCCGTTTTTTTGCCGCCCGCCACCCTTCGCCGCTTCCGAAACGGATCCGCCGGCTACCAAAAAGGCCCGGAAGACCGGGCCTCGTGACCTGGCGGTGAACGCACATGCGCCCGCCGACCTGGGACCCGGAAGCCCGCTGGCTACGAGGGTGAGAGGCTGTCAGTCCTCTGCTTCCTGATTGTCGGTACCGCCGGCCGTCGACGATTCGTCGCCTCCGCGACGGTGGCAGGTACAGATCTATATGATGGGCAGCTCGAGCGTCGGCTGTCAAGGCTCGTCTTCAGGCACCCAATCTCCCGCTTGCGCCGTTTCTGAATCCTGACGGATAATGAACCCCACAGCGCCCGACGCATCCGGTGTACCGGCCGATCGTGCCGTGTCCGAGCCGGCAGGCCCGATTCCGGGACAGGAGTGGCCCGTGAGAAAAAGGATCCGGATAGCCGCGCGGCGGGAGCTGCCGACGCTCCTGCCACCCGGATTGCAGAGGCTGCTGTCGATCGCCCTGGCGCTGGCCGGTTTCATGGTCGCCGACACGATCTTCCTGGTTCTGGTGCGTCTGGCCGACCGCGTGGGGTTGGAGCCCTTCGCCCTGGGTGCGTCGAATCTTCCCCGCTTCTACCAGGCTCTTCTCCTCGCCCACACGGGCGCCGGGCTGCTGCTGGCGGCGGTGATGGCCGCGTTCCTCGTGGCGCACCTTCCCAGGGTGTGGCCACGCCAACACGCAGGGGCCGTCTGGACCGGGGCGTCCTACGCGGCCTTCGGTCTGACGCTTGCCGCGAGCGGGCTCTTCATCACCTCGGAAGCCGCGAGCCAGGGCAACAGTTGGGCCTGGTGGCTACACAGCGCAATGGCGGTGCTGGCCGTCGCGGGTTATTGGGTGCATCGCCGGGTGAGCCACACCCCGCCCGCCGCCGCTCGCTTCACGCGGTTCCTGGCCGCTGCCGCCGCAACGAGCCTGGCGCTCTTCGTCGTCCACGGTGCAGAGGCGGTTCACACCAGCAGATCTCGCGACGCGCCGGGCGCCGGGATGTCGGTGGCGGGTGGCGCCGGCCGCGACGCAGCCGCGCTCCTGCAGGGTGATTTCGGCCCATCGGGATGGGTGCCCACGGGTGCCGTGCCCCCCGAGAGTCCATTCTTCCCTTCTCCCGTGACAACCACGACTGGAAGGCTTCTGCCACCCGGCTTTCTTGCTGGGGACGACCCGGGTGCCGACCCGGAGATGGTTCGAGCCGAGGCCGATACCCGCGGCTTCGTTGGGGAGACGCGCATCGGAGCCGAGGGCTGTGGCCGGTGTCACCAGGACATCGTCAACCAGTGGTCGGAGTCGGCCCACCGCTTTGCATCGTTCAACAACCCCTTCTACGAAGCGACGATCAGGAGCATGCGCTCCGAGTCGACGGAGTCCAATCGCTGGATCGAACGTCACCTCGCGGATGCAGGAGACGCTGGCGGCGATGTGGGGCGCGCCAAGAGCAAGTGGTGCGCAGGGTGCCATGACCCCGTACTCCTCCTGGGCGGAATGATGACAAGCGAGATCGACCGAGGTTCGCTGGAAGCACAGGCGGGTCTCACATGCCTGGCGTGTCACGCGATCGACCGAATCCACGAGCTGACCGGAAACGGCAACTACAATGTCGCGGACCGGTCGGAGGACCCCTATGTCTTCGCGTCGGCACCCCAGGGGTCGCCCGGTCGTTTCCTTCACGACGCCGCCCTCAAGGCGCGCCCCCGCGTGCATGCCGCGCGCATGCTCAAGCCGTTCTTTCGAGAGAGCGCGTACTGCGCCACCTGCCACAAGGTCGGCCTCACGGAGCCCGTCAACGGGTATCGCTGGCTGCGCGGCCAGAACGAGTTCGACGCCTGGGATGACAGCGGCGTGTCCCTGAACGCCGCACGTACCTTCTACCTGCCTCCGGAACGCCGGGAATGCCAGGACTGCCACATGCCGCCGGAGCCCGCAACGCTGGGGGATCTCGCCGCGGAAGACGGCATGGTGCGCTCCCACAGGTTCCTCGCGGCCAACACCGCGCTCCCCTTTCTCAGGGGCGACGACGCGGCCCTGCGGCGGATTGAGGACTTCCTCAGGGCCGACAAGCTCCGAATCGACGTCTTCGCGGTACGAACGCCGGCTGCGGATTCGGCCCGGCTGCTCGTGCACGAGGGATCTTCGGTGCCGGCCGGAGTACCGATCACCTTCGATGTGGTGACCCGGAATCTCGATGTCGGGCACACCTTTCCGGGCGGGACCAACGACTCCAACGAAGGATGGATAGAGTTCACGGTCAGCGACTCGCTGGGGCAGAGTCTCTTCGCGAGCGGTCTTGTAGGGTCCGACGGGCATCTGGATCCGCGTTCGCACACCTACAAGTCGGTGCTGGTCGACCGCAACGGCGACGCGATCGACCGGCGCAACGCCCAGGACATCCACACTGCGGTCTACGCCAACGTCATCGGGCCCGGCACCGCCGATCTCGCGCACTACCGGCTCACCCTGCCGACGACACTGACCGGTTCGCCGCTGACGGTCACCGCGCGCCTGCTGTGGAGGAAATTCGACCGGGCGTACACCGAATTCGCGTTCGAGTCGAACCCCGCAGGCTTCCCAGGATTCGATGCGCCACCCGAGTTGCCGATCACGGTGATCGCGTCCGACTCCGTGCTCATCCGAGTGACCGCTTCCGGCGCCGATTTCGCGGTGCCGGTCGCGACGGAGCCGGACTGGACGCACCACAACGACTACGGGATTGCTCTGCTGTTGGAAGGTGATCTGCGCGGCGCAGGCCAGGCCTTCGCCCGTGTGGAAGCGCTGGCGCCCGGCCGGATCGATGGACCGCTCAACCTCGCCCGCACGGCCCTGGCCGAGGGACGGCTCACACTGGCCTACAATGCCCTGGAACGCTCCGAGGCGATCGAATCCGGCAACCCGAGGTCGGCGTGGGTATGGGGGCAGGTACTTCAGGAGGACGGCCGCTACGAAGACGCGGCGTCCGCCTACCGGAGGGTGCTGCACGACTTCCCCGACGACCGCGCCGCCTGGCGGGCGCTGGGCAGGACGCTGTTCCTGGACGGCCGCTACCAGGATGCGCTCGCCGCGCTGGACCGGCTGCTCGACATCGATCCCGAAGACCGGGTCGCCCACTATCATCGCATGCTGTCGTTGCGCGCGCTGGGCCGCGACGAGGCGGCGGCGCGCGCCGAGGCGGCTTACCTCTACTACGGGATCGACGAATCCGCGCAGGAGATCACAAGGGCGTACCGGGCCCGCCATCCGGGCGCCAACACCATGGCGCAACGGATCCGGATCCACCGGCTCGAGGCCATTCGATGAGGGCAAGTGGGCGCCCTCCCCGCCGTACGGGCCCGGTACGGCCGATGTCGGGCACGCTGCTGCTCGCATGCGCCGTCTGCGGTTGTGGGGACCCGTCGGCTGAACTCCCGGCGGACTACGTGGATCGGGAGTACGCGACGCGGTCCCAGGGAACGGTATCGACCCGACTGCGCTTCACCGAGATCGCCGCCGAGGCCGGTATCGACTTCGAGCACGAGACCGGCGCGTTCGGCGAAAAATGGATGCCCGAAACGCTCGGCAGCGGGGCGGCGTTCCTGGACTACGACGGAGATGGCCTTCCCGACCTGCTGCTGGTGAACGGTGACTGGTGGCCCGGACACGAGGGGCACGGCAACCGTCCCACCCAGCGTCTCTACCGCAACCGCGGCGGTGGGCGGTTCGAGGAACGTACGGAAGCCGCGGGTCTCGACCTTTCGCTCTACGGGATGGGAGCGGCCGCTGGGGACTACGACGGCGACGGCGACCCCGACATCTACCTGACCGCGGTAGGTCCGAACCGCCTGTTGCGAAACGACGGCGGCAGGTTCACCGATGTCACCGCGCTGGCAGGTGTTGAAGGGAACCCGCCAGAGGGGCCTCCGGCGTGGTCGACGGGGGCGGCCTGGGTCGATGTCGATGTCGACGGCTGGCTCGAACTCTTTGTCTGCAACTATGTGCAATGGACGCCTGAGACCGATCTCTTCACGACGATCGACGGTACGACGAAGTCCTACGCGACGCCCCAGCAATACGAGGGAGAGTCCTGCCGCCTGTACCGGAATCCAGGGAACGGGGGCAGGTTCACCGACATCACGGTTGCCGCGGGCCTCTACAACCCGGCGGGAAAGTCACTCGGAGTGGCCGTCACCGACTTCAACATGGACGGCTGGCCGGATCTCGTGGTGGCCAACGACACGCAGCGCAATTTCCTCTACCGCAACGAAGGCGACGGCACCTTCGTGGACATCGCCGTCCGTGCCGGCGTGGCCTTCGACGAGGCCGGCCGTGCGAGGGCAGGCATGGGCATCGACGTCGCCGATCTGACCGGCCAGGGCGGCTGGACGATCGCGATTGGCAACTTCGCGCACGAACCGCTCGCGCTGTTCACGAGGATCGGCACCGATCTCTTCCAGGACCGGGCCGGGGCCGCGGGTCTCTCCCGCCCGACCATGGTGCCGCTGACCTTTGGCGTCGCCTTCGCCGATTTCGACCTCGACGGCACCCTCGACATCGTGGCGGCCAACGGCCATATCGAGCCGGGCATCAACGCCGTGCGACGGGAGCAGAGCTTCGCGCAAAGCCCACAGCTTTTTCTGGGAGACGGCTCCGGCGGGTTCGATAACGCCAGCGCCTTGGTGGGTGACGGTTTTCGGGAGCCGCTCGTCGGGCGTGGCGTCGCCCACGGCGACATCGATCTTGACGGCGACCTCGACCTGCTGGTGACGGCAAACGGTGGCCCACCCAGGCTGTTTCGCAACGACCTCGCCGGGGCCTCGAGCATCGGCGTGCTCCTCGAGGGAGCAGCACCCAATCACAGCGCGCTCGGAGCACTGGTGACCGTCTTTGCCGCAGGCCGCAGCCAACGACGTTTCGTGGCGACGGGATCGTCGTATCTTTCCCAGTCGTCCCTTCGGCCACTTTTGTTCGGTGTCGGGGAGGGCCCCGCGGCGGACAGCTTGCAGGTACGATGGCCGGGGACCGGGAGGGTCACTAGCATGGGACGCGTGCCGGCGGGCACGACCGTGACGGTACGGCAGGAACCCGGATAGCTGGGAGGAGTCGGCATGACGCCGGTGAGGCTTATCATGGCCATCGGGCTCGCCGTCGCGGGAACGACGGGTTGCAGGGATGTCGGCAGCGACCCCGCGACGCTGCTGTCGATCCAGGCAGTTGGGCTCGCGCACCTCGAAGAGAACAGGCTCGACCAGGCCGCCGCCGAGTTCGAGCGGCTCGTGGACCTGGCCCCCGACGAGGCGGCCGGCTTCGCGAATCTGGGACTCGCCTACCTGCGGATGGGGCGTTTGCGGGAAGCGGAGACTGCCGTTCGCCGGGCCCTCGACCTCGAACCGGACGACCCGGACGCCCGGCTTGTCATGGCGGATATTCTCCTCGCCGGCGAACGGGAGGGCGAAGCCCGGGAGGAACTTGCAGGAGCGCTGGCCATCGATCCGGGGCACGCCCGGACCTTATACGCGCTGGCGTCTCTTGATGCGGATTCGAGCCGCCCTGAGGCCGTCTCCCGTCGAGCCTCCACGCTTGGGGACCTTGTGGAGCGTCAACCCGGCAACGTCGCCGCGCGCATCGAGCACATAGAGGCTCTCCTGGTGGTGGACAATCCCGACTCCGCAGCGGCCGGCCTCGAAATGCTCCGGCAGATCGTGCCCGTGTTCCCGGTAGAGGGCCAGGACCTCTTCGATTCGGCTCTACAGGCAGCCAGAGTGAGTGACGCATCCGGTGCACTGGACGCCGTGCTGCCCTTTCACAACGTCATGCGCACGACCACGGTCTACCAGCGGGGCCTGCGCGATCTCGCCGGACCGGGCGGCGTGCTGGCGGGCTTTCCGGTCGTCACCTTCAGCGAAGCCATGGGCGGGAACGAGCGCGACGCGGAGTCCGTCCTGGCATCGTTGCGATTCACCGATGTGACCGGAAGCGCGGGAATCCCCGGCGGCCGCACCCAGGATGCCGCCGGAACCCTCTCCGTCGTCGACTTCGACGGCGACGGTGACACCGACATCTACGCCGGCGGCCGGCTACTGCGAAACGATCCGGCCGGCTTCAACGATGTGACCGACGAGGCCGGACTCAGCGGGACAGCTCCCGACGCCGCAGCCTTCGGCGACTTCGACAACGATGGCGCGCTCGACCTCTACGTGGCTGACGAAGAGCGTGGAGCCCTTCTTCGGAACCTGGGCAACGGATCATTCGCCGACGTGACAGCGTCTCTAGGCCTCGCGCTCCCACCCGGAGCTCCGCTTTTCATCGACTACGACCATGACGGGGACCTCGACCTGGTGCTGGCCGGCGCCGGTGGCACGGCCATGCTCCGCAACAACCTCGACGGCACCTTCACGGACATCACCGCACTCGCGGGCATCGAGCAGGCAACGGCGGACGGCGGATCGGCGGCATTTGGCGACTTCGACGACGACGACGACCTCGACTTCGTGTTCGCCGACCCCGGAGAGGCGCTGCGACTCTACGACAACGAACGCGGGGGACGCTTCGTCGAACGCGCCGCCGAGCGCGGCCTTGCGGTAGCAGGGCATGGAATCGTCTCGGTCGGAGACTACAACAACGATGGCCTGCTCGACCTGCTTTCGGCCGCGAGGGGTGGCGCGGGGGTCGCGTTGTGGTTGAACCAGGGGCGCGGCCAATTCGCCGCGGACGAGCGGCCCGAGGCGCTCCTGGACGGCACGGCCGGTGTCACCGTCCGGGACGGAGTCTTCGTCGACTTCGACAACGACGGGTGGCTCGACATCGCTCTGGCGGTTGACAACACCGGTGGTGACGGCGCCCTCGCCCTGTTCCGCAACGCCGCCGCCGGCCGATTCGACGACGTCTCACAGATCGCGCCGCCGCTTCCCCCGGTGCACCGGATCGCCGCCGCCGACTTCGGCACGGACGGCGATCTCGACCTGTTCGCATCGACTGCCGACGGCTCGGTGAGGCTGCTGCGCAACGACGGCGGCTACGCGAACCGCTATCTGAAGATCCGCCTCGTCGGGCTTTCCACCGGGAGCGGCAAGAACAACCATTTCGGGATCGGGGCGAAGGTCGAGGTCCGGGCCGGCGCCCTGTACCGGACCGTGGTCGTCGACAGACCCGACGTCCATGTCGGGCTCGGCCAGCGTCCGGGCGCCGACGTGATCAGAGTGCGCTGGCCCAACGGTGTGCCCCAGAACATCCTCTACAGCGGCGCCAACCAGTCGATCGTCGAGGAACAGATCCTCAAGGGTTCGTGCCCCACGCTGTTCGCCTGGAACGGAGCACGCTTCGAATTCGTGACCGACATCCTGTGGAAGAGCGCGCTCGGAATGCCCACCGGGCTGATGGCACGCGGTGACGCGCAATACGCCCCGGCCGAAGCGTCCCGGGAATACCTTCGCATTCCGGGCGACGCGCTGCGGGAACGGGACGGCAGCTACGAGTTGCGGGTGACCGACGAGCTTTGGGAGATCTTCTATGTCGATGAGATCGATCTGATCGCCGTGGATCACCCGGATTCCGTGGACGTCTTCGTCGACGAGCGCTTCGTGCCGCCGGGACCCGAAGTCCGCCTGGAACTCCACCAGGTCGGGGAGCGGCAACGGCCGCGGTCAGCCACCGACCATCTCGGGCGCGACGCTCTCAAGGCGCTTGCCGCAACCGACGACGTGTACGTCGGGGACTTCAAGCCCCTCCGCTACCAGGGCATCAGCGAACTTCACGATCTCGTGCTCGACCTGGGCGACTTCCCCCCCGGCCAGCCGGTCCGGCTGTATTTGCGCGGCTGGATCTTTCCGACCGACGCGAGCATCAACGTCGCAGTTTCCCAGTCGCAGGCGATCGGAACCGTGATGCCGCACCTCCAGGTTATCGGGAAGGACGGAACGTGGGAGACCGCGGTTCCTGCGCTCAGCTTCCCGTCGGGGAAGAACAAGACGATCGTGCAGGATCTCACCGGGCTCTTTCCGGGCTCCGACCACCGCGTTCGCATCCGAACCAACATGAACATCTACTGGGACGAGGCGTTTTTCACCGTGGGCGCGACCGAGGCCCCGACGCGGATGACGGTGCTCGACCCCGCGGCGGCTCATCTGCGGTACCGGGGCTTCTCCCGGGAATTCCGCAAGGGAGGGCGCCAGGGTCCCCCATGGTTCGACTACGGCTCGGTGTCCGAGGATCCGCGATGGCGCCCGCTTGCCGGCACCTTCACGCGGTTCGGCGACGTGCTGCCGCTGATGCGGGAGGCGGACGACCGCTATGCGATCATGGGACCCGGCGACGAACTCGCACTTCGCTTTGATGCTGCGGGTCTCCCGGGGCTGCCCGAGGGGTGGACGCGTGACTTCCTGATTTACAGCGAGGGATGGCTGAAGGACTCGGACCTCAACACCGCAGCGGGGTGGAAGGTCGATCCGTTGCCCTTCCACGGAATGACGCGCTACCCCTACGCGTCCGATGAAGCCTACCCGCTACCGGAAGTCGTCGAGACGTGGCACACGCGCGTCCATCCGCCGGCCCTTGAGCCCGGCGAGGAGGGTGCCACGGAGAGGTAGCACGGCAGGTGGACACTTCAGGCGTTGCGCGCACTTGCCCGCGCACGTGGCCAGCCCCATGGTAACCTGACACCCGGCCGGACCCGCCTGCGAGTTCGGAGGCGATTGGACGCGTTTGAAGACCGCCGCGGCGCGGCGACGTGCCCGGGCGAAGGAGTTGCCCATGCGACGAAACCGTGCAGCCCGGACGGTGCTGTCGGCGCTCCTGGTGCTCGCTCCGGCTCAACACCGGGCCGGGGCCCAGACCAGGATGCCTGCAGGTGATCGAGGCCCAGGCCCGTTCGTCGTCGAGGAAACCCTCCTCTCCGGCCTTTCCTGGCGCGAGATCGGTCCCGCCATGTTCGCCGGGCGGGTCGCCGATGTCGCAGGGGTGCCCGGCAATCGGAACATCCTGTATGTGGCCGCCGCCTCGTCGGGATTGTTCAAATCCACGAATGGCGGGATCACGTTCGAGCCCGTCTTCGAGGACGGCGGAACGCTGTCCATCGGCGCGATCGCCGTGCATCCGGACGACCCTGATCTGGTGTACGTGGGTACCGGAGAGGGGGCCGTTCGCAACAGCATCTCGGTCGGCGACGGCCTCTACCGGAGCACCGACGGTGGCGCGACGTGGGCGCACCTGGGGCTGACCGACACGGAGCGCTTTTCGCGCATCGTGTTTCATCCCGAGAACCCCGAGATCGTCTTTGCGGCGGCCATGGGCCACGCGTGGGGACCGAACAAGGAGCGGGGCCTGTTCCGTAGCCGGGACGGCGGCGACTCGTGGGAAAACGTCCTCTACGTGAACGAGACCACCGGCGCGAGCGATGTCGCGATCGACCCGCTCAATCCCGACATCGTCTACGCCGGCATGTACGACTACCTGCGGCGGCCCTGGCACTTCCGCAGCGGCGGCCCGGGGAGCGGTCTTTTCCGCTCGACCGACGGCGGCACCAACTGGATCCGCCTCACCGACCCCACGCTGGCAAACGGCCTGCCCGGCACCGACGTAATCGGGAGGGTGGGCGTCAGCGTGCACGCGGCGGACCCGAACCGCGTCTACGCGCTCATCGAGTCCCGGGAGGAAGGCGAGCTCTGGCGCTCCGACGACCGCGGGATCACCTGGCGGATGGTCAGCGCCGAGCGCCGTCTCAACAACCGTCCCTTCTACTATACGCAGGTGCGAGCCGACCCGGTGGACCCGGACCGCGTCTACACGCTCGCTGGCCAGTTCAGCGTATCGACGGACGGGGGCCTCACCTTCGTCGGTCATGGCGGGAGCATGTTCGGAGACCACCACGCGCTGTGGATCGACCCCACGGATCCGGCGCGGCTGCTGTCCGGCACCGACGGGGGCTTCTGGATCTCCAACGACTTCGCCGAGAACTGGGACTTCCTCAACAACATGCCGATGGCGCAGGCGTACCACCTCGGGCTCGACATGGCCGAGCCGTACAACGTCCTCGGCGGCTTTCAGGATCACGAGATCTGGCGCGGGCCGAACGAGAAGTGGAACCGGGTGGGCGTGCGCGAGGGCGACTGGGTGCGGCTCCGTTACATGGCCGACGGGATGTACACCATCGCGGATCCGCGCGACCCCGAGATCATCTACTACAACGGCCATTTCGGTGACATCACGCGGATCGACATGCGCACCCGCGAGGAGCGCTACATCCAGCCGTATCCGCCCGGGCCGGCGGGCGGGGGCGCCGAGCTGGAGGAGTACCGCTTCAACTGGAACTCGCCGATTCACATGTCGCCGAGCGACCCGGACGTGATCTACTACGGTGGCAACGTCCTCTTCCGCACCCGCGACCGCGGGGAGAACTGGGACATCATCAGCCCGGACCTGACCACCGACGACCCCGAGAAGCAGCGGCTCTCAGGCGGGCCGATCTCGCCGGATAACACGCGTGCCGAATACCACAGCACGATCCTGTCGATCTCCGAGAGCGCGCTGGACCCGGACGTGATCTGGGTGGGGACCGACGACGGCAACGTGCAGGTCACCAGCGACGGCGGAGGCACGTGGAAGAACGTGGCTCCGAACATCGGGGGCGCGCCGGCGAACTCGTGGGTCGCAAGCATCCAGGCGTCCCGAGCCGTGCCCGGACGGGCGTATGTCGCGATCGACCAGCACCGGATGGACGACTTCGGGTCCTACGTCTTCGTGACCGACGACTTCGGGGCCAACTGGCGGCGCATCAGCGACGGGCTGCGCAGCTACGTGCACGTGGTGGACGAGGATCTGCGCTCGCCGAATCTGCTGTATGCGGGCACCGAACTCGGGGTCTTCGCCTCTTTCGACGGGGGCAGCAGGTGGGTGGATCTGCGGCTGGGACTGCCTCCGGTGGCGGTGCGCGATCTGGAGGTGCACCCGCGCGACAATGACCTGGTGATCGCCACGCACTCGCGGGGGTTCCATGTCCTGGACGACGTGACCGCACTGCAGCGGTTGGCGGCTGCGGGCGCGGAGGGGG
>VYAQ01000340.1 GCA_009844885.1 Gemmatimonadota bacterium | reverse complement strand
CGCCGGACGGACGGCACCGTAGAGCGGATCGTGCGCTGGCGGCCCGAGCCCGCCCTGCTGACCGAGGAACTCCTGGAGCCCGTCGAGGCCTATGACCGAATGATGGGCCGGATGAACTACGAAGTATCCGATGCCCGGCTGGAGGAGCTGGTTCAGGAAGGCATGTCGTGGTATCGCGCCATGCTCGGCCGGCCAATGCCGCTTTTCGGTACCCCCTTCGCCGACGCCGACGGGAACGTATGGCTGCCGTCCTACCGGATGACCTACCCGGAAGAGGGGTCGCCGTACACCGTCATTTCCCCTGCCGGGGAGTGGCTGGGACAGGTTGAGACTCCGCCCAGGTTCCGAATCCTCGATGTGACCGGAGGGCTCGTGCTGGGGGTGCTCAGGGATGACATGGACGTGCAAAGTGTGGTGGTGTATGAGGTGGTGGGCGGGTAGGACGCGGGGTCGCTTGCGTGCGCGCTTCAGAACAACGCTTCCAGCGCCTCCGACGGCGTGATCGCGGGGATCGGCGAGCGCCTGAAGTCTTTCGCGTTCCTCGTGACGACGAAACCGGCACCGCAAGCGCGCGCCGCGGCGACCTGCATTGCGTCCTCGAAGTCGGCCATATCCAGACGGACGGCGTAGGCGATCGCGTCTGTACCGCACTCCGCCACAGCCACAAAGCGGATTAGCTCGGCGATGAAGGAACGCGTATCCAGACCGCCGTGTGAAGGCGCGACAAGGTAGTAGAAGTTCGACAGTGTGTGCCACGCGATGAAGGCACGCTTCGGCCCCGTCTGCAGTCGGTCGAGCAGTTCGGAAGCCGCGTTGGAGAACGGTTTGCGATCGAGCGCCACGTCGATGAGAACGTCCGTGTCGATCAGGATCACAGGTACTTTCGGGCCAACGCGTCGTAAAGGGGATCGTCAAGGTCGGCGGCCTGGAACCGGCCTCTCCAACGGGACGCGAATGATGGCTCGCCGACGGCCGCCTCGGCCCGCAAGGCGCGTTCGATGAGCGCCGACAGCGACACGCCACGCGATCGCGCATACCGCTTTGCGGCGACGAGCACTTCGGGATCCACGGTGATCGTGAGTTTTTGTTTCATGTTGCTTCCATGGAATACGTCTACGTATGATGAATAACCGTATACGTAGTTCAATCTCGCGTCAATGCGGAACGTCGGGGCGCGCCTCCTGGTAAAACGCTCTGGAGGCTTGAATGTTCTTTCGAACCAGGAGTCCCGAATGACTCGATGCCATCGTCCGGCCGTCGTTGGAATCGCCGGAGTGAGCTTGCTGGCCGTTGTCGGCTGCGCCGCCAGCCCTGTCCCGGCCCCTGACATCGTGACGCTACTCCCCTACAACGGTGAATGGGTGCTCGAAGCCGCGGACCGTGAACCCGTGGGTTTGCAGCTCGCGTCTCGGGATGGCTACGGGTTCAACACTGTGGCAGTGCGTAGGGTCATCGCCGTATTGGCCGTCCGGGCGGAGCGATTCCGAATGGCGGTGAGCGACTCGGTCTTGAGAATCACCAGCGCCGAACCCGGATTCTCCTTTGCAGTGCCGATCGACGGCACACCGGTGGAGGTGCTTGACCAAGACGATGAAGTACAATCCCTGACGCTGAGCTGGGACGGGGGCACACCTGTGGTGCGGCGTACGATAACGAGTGTCGGGTGGGTTTCCGACCGCTTCGAACTTACGAGCGATGGCTTTCTTGTCCTGACGCGTACAGCCGCCGTAAGGAACGCCGGAGGAAGGCCGGTGGAAAGCATCATGCCGGCATTCGTCTATGCCCGGAATACCGGCTCGTGAGCGTGACCCAGCCTGCTCACTCGGAAATGCCGCGACTGCGATCCGCGTTTCCACTGTCCCTCTTCCTCCTGTCCGCGATCCCCGCGGCCGCCCAGGACATCATCGAACTCCCCGCCGACGACCGCCCGCTCGCGGCCGCCTTCGAGGAGGTGTTTCGAGTCGGCTCGTTCGACGGGCCCGAATGGCAGCAGTTCGGGGCAATCTTCGAAGCGGCCTTCGACGGCGCGGGCAACCTCTACCTGCTGGATCTTCACGCGTACAGGGTTGTCGTCGTCGACCCCGCCGGCGAGCTGGTGAGACTCATCGGGCGGTACGGGGCGGGTCCGGGCGAGTTCAGCTTTCCCGATCAACTGACGGTCATGGCGGATGGACGCGCGGTCGTGGGCGACATTGCCGGGCATCGCTCTTTCCAGGTCTTTGGCAGCGACGGCACGCTCGACCGCAACGTCCGGACAGGGGAGGACCTGCTCAACGTTCGGGGGCGGATCTACCCCGACGGCGGCGGGCGAGACGCGGTTGTGGTGTCGGGCGCGCTGACGATCATCGAGGGGATGCGGCCGCCAGGCGCGGAAGATCCGCCCGGCAAGCGCCCGATCGTTCGTCTCGCGCTCGACGGCGGGGCCGTGGTCAGGGAAACGATCACCTACGCGTGGAACCCTCCATCCGCCGGCATCATCACGTTCCGTGTGAACGGGCACGAGATCACCACCGGCGACCAGACGCCGCCTCCGCGCACCTTCGATCCGGGGCTGTTCGTGGGTCCGCTTCCCGGTGGCGGCATAGCGTTCTCCGACTCCACGACCTATGCGATCAAGCTCACCGGGCCGGACGGCGCGGTCTCCCGGATCCTGCGTCGCCCGTTTTCCCCGCAGCCGGTAACCGACCGGATACTCGAAGCCGAAATCGAGCGGCAGCTGGATGAATACGTGGCTGCGGAGGCATCGTTGAGTGCGCAGCCACAGCGGGCGATCGATGGTCGGACAGGCGAAGCCGTCGATGCTCTTCCGCGCGACATGATGCTGGACGGCTTGAAGAGAACGAGACGCGCCTATCTCGAAGTCCTGCCGTCCGCGGACGAGATCCCGGTAGTCGTCGACATGCGCACGACCTGGGAGGGCGAGATCTGGGTGCGCAGGCGGGGCGAGGACCTGCTCAGCGATGGCCCAATCGACGTGCTGACGGCGGACGGCCGCTACCTGGGGAGCTATCCGAGCGACACCGCCATGCCGACTGCATTCGGTCCGGGGGGACTGCTGGCGTTCGTGGAGAAGGACGACGTCGGGCTGCACAGGGTGGTGGTGAAGCGGGTGGCGGGGCGGTAGGGGCTGCCCATGAAGGCAAGGTCTGGGTTGGCAATGGTGTAGGCTACCCATCCCTGCTCCGGTCCTCTGACCGCGCAGTTATCCATCCGCCAAAACCCGGATCTTCGAGTTCCCACACTCCCCTCGCGGTGTCCACTATCCCGAGGCGTTCCAGCCGCCGAAGAGCCGCCTGAACCTGCGCCGCGCTCGGGGGATCATCGCCCAGCGCTGCACCAAGCGCCTGCCTAAAGACTCGGCTGAATGGCTTGACAGCGCCCATAGCCAGAGCGCGGGCTGTCTCGCGCTGGATTGGCGTAAGGCCCAACCACGCCTCCGGATACCCGAGGTCCGCAGCAATACGTTCGCGAACATGCTCGAGAGCTGAGCTGATGGTATGCTCCGCGTCGTACAACATCGTCTGGGCGAGCAAGCGAAAGAAGTAAGGATTGCGATGAAGGCGATTGAAGGCATCCAGCATTCTCTCGGGATCCAGGTCTCGTTTCGACGTCTTTCGAAACACTGCCACAACGTGGTCCACGAATGGCTTGCCGAGCATCGGGAGATCAATGGGCGTGGCAAAATGGAAGAACGGAGCTTCCCGGTTTGAGAACATGGCCGTCAGGCCAGCGCGGCTGGATCCGGTGAACACCGCCTTGAGTCCGTCCCGCCGCGTGTCCAGTCCAGTTCTCAAGGCGGCAACGAGCGGTGCGTTGCTGCGGCTACGCGCCAACTCCTGAACCTCGTCCAATAGCAGAATGGTTGGGCGGCCCTTCCTGGATACCCGTCCCAACAGGTCGTCAAGGTGGAAGAGTAGATCGGGCGGCGGTTCGCCTTTGAGCCGCGTGAGATCTATCTCCGCTTCTGCTCCCGTTCCGGTACCGGGAATCGCCGCGGAGAGCTTCAGTTTAGGAGCCATTCTCCACGCTGAAGTGCGAATCCGGTCGGCCAGTCTCCCTTGCTCCAGTGACTTCTCAAGAGCGTGTAGCAGCACTGCCAGCGGACTGAGCGGCGCTTGCCAAAACGAGGCGTAGATCACGCGGTGCCCCCGCGCTTCGGCGTGCGGCACCAGGTCTTGAACGAGGAACTCGGTCTTGCCCGCGCGCCGGGGGGCGAAGAGACTCAGCGCCTGAGCCGGACCATGAGAGAGAGTGCTTAGTACCTGGTCAGCAAGCTGGTCGCGGCGGAAATGCCAGGGGTCTATGGTCACTGTCGTCGTTATCCGGTTTTAGCCATGAATGGATAATTATCTGCTGATAGATAATTGTGGCTAACGCCGAGCGACGCAAGCGCGCACTCAGTAGTGATACCGTGCCGCAAGGAAGTCGACCCGATCGTCGCTCACCTGGTAGACCAGACGGTGCTCGCTGTCGATTCGTCGTGACCATCGGCCGGCGAGTTCACGACGGAGGGGTTCGGGCTTCCCGATGCCGTCGAAAGGGTCGCGGAGGATCGCTTCGACCAGCTTGAGTGTGCGCAGGGCCCGCTTGCGGTCGGTCCGCGTCCAGTAGCTCAGGTCTTCAAGGAATACAGGATCGAATACGGCTTCTCGGCGCTGCCGTCCGGTCATTCCTCCGCCAAGCCGAGTTGCCTGCGGAGCTGGTCAACGTCCGTGGGCTCCCCCTCACCGGAGTCGGCCCGTGCCATGGCTTCCCTAAGGCGCTCGGCGTTGGCCGGAGAGCGAAGCAGGTAGTCGGTCTCCATCCACGAGCTGAGGTCGTCGGCCGCGATTAGAGCGACGGGTTCCTTCCCCCGCCGCCGGATCACGACAGGTTCGTGGGTGTCGGTCACCTGATCCATGAGGGAAGCGAGGTTCTTCCGCGCTCCGGTGTAGGTGGTTTCTCGTATCATACGTGGACTCCTGGTCCAAGACCGTCGTGGTGGATCAATAACTGTACATATACTCTGTACCACTCGCAACCTTGTCGCCCCCGCCGCATCCCCTCATCGCACCTCCCCGTCACAGGTCAACGGATCGACCTCGAACCTCCTGACCACTGTGGACACCTCGCCGCGGGCCGAGGGTATCTGGTCCACGACGAGCAACAGGGACCCTTCCAACGCCACCCTTGGCCGACCACCGGAGGCTATTGGGATCTCCGTGTCGGCGCACTGACGCGTGCCGTCGGGGCTCGTGCTCGATACGTAGGTCCGTATGTCCGAGACCTGCGGCCCCTGCCTGCCCGCGGCCCTCTCGAACAGGGGATCGGTGTGTACCACGATGATGTTCCCGTCGTCATCCCGGGAAAGCGGTCCCAACACGGAGATCTCGTTGGCGAACAGCACCGGATCCATGGCTTGGGTCGGGGTGCGTACGTCCTCTTCGGCCGGCACCCCGCGGCGCAAACGGGGTTGGAGATGGAGGGTGTCGATCGGTTCGCTGGCTCGCGAAAGCAGCAGATAGGGCGTACCCGAGAAGCCCACTACGATGTCGGACTCCCCCACGTCGAGAAACGCGTGCCCCAGGGCGCCGAACATGATGGGGTTGGTCTGGTAGGGTGAAGGAACGGCGATGCGCTCAAGTCGCAGGGATTCCTCGGATCCGGTCCGGGCCAGCGATGGAAGCTCGGTCGCGGCCACCGCCCCCACGGACATCCAGGTGTTGCGATCCATGCCTGCGATCCACACCGAATCGCCCACCTGGGTCATCGACGTGATGCTAAAGGTCGGTCGCAGCCCGATTGCCCCTGTGGGCTCGCCGGTCTGGTAGTCGAAGACTTCGATCTCCATGCCCCTGAAGTCGACGGCGCCAACCAATCCGCCCGCCGTCATGACGGGACCAACCCCCATGAACTCGCCCGGCCCCTGTCCGGGCCCGCCGAACGCGCGAACGAAGCGCCCGTCGCCGTCGAATTGCAGGATGGCGTTCGCGAAGGCGTCCGAAATCAGGAGAGAGCCGTCAGTCCCCTGCACGACGTCGATGGGTGCACTCACATAGTACTCCGCATCTTCCTGCAGGATCAGGGAGTCACGCAGGATGAGCGACGGGCCCGGAAGCTGGCCGAGTGCGGCGGGGGCGGTCGGCAGGGAGAGAACGGCGAGGTGGATTGCCATCGTGACAGCGCGCACTACCCTCCGACCCACATTCATGTCCTCGATCACCTCAGACCCCCTCGATTTCGAGTGCCACGATTGAAGATTCGCCGAGACTGCCGGTGTGGAGCGTCCATACTCTGGGCCCTTTGGCCTCCAGCAATCGCTGGCCGTCCGGAAGGCGGATCGAGCCGAGAAACCTCCCGGACTGGAGGAACACATCATACCTGGCTCCGGGTGCGCCGTGCCCGTCGAATGTACCGGGTAGCGGTCGGTCTCGCTGAGCCCAGATCCGCCCGTCCAGGTCGACGACGATTCGGGAGATGACGGCCGGACTCGGCGGCTCGCCGAGTTCGCGGAGGGCGTCCCGCCAGGTGTCCGGCATTTCCGTACCGGTATCCTCGCCGCGTTCGGCAGGCGAGAGCGGGAGGGCTTCGCCGATATGGCAGAATCGCACGAGGCTAGTGCCATTCCGGTCGAAGACCTCCAGCTCGTAACGCCCGTCCGGGTTCGAGACGACCCACGTCTCTGCACCGACACCCAGCAGCGGCCTCGGCCATGCGGCCAGTGTCGTACCGGCGAATCCTCTGGCGCGGGACCGCATAACCGTGTCGACCACGGGCCGGTCCGGAGACCAGCGGGCGAAGGATCGCTCTTCCCAGCCGTCCTCGATGGGGCCGGGGTATTCCAGCCACACGGTGCCGTCCGGTTGCAGGGCCACGAACCTGACCTGACCGGATATGTAGACCGGTGACAGAAACCCCTGATCGACCGGAGTGACGCTGGCGGCACTGGAGGGAAGGTCGAGTGTGACCATCCGGAATGCACCGAGGTCCAAAACGAGGAGGGTGTTGGCATCCACCCAGGCCACCGCCGCAGGAGCCCGGACCTCGCGCGGGCCCTCAGCGCGAGTCATGACGGGTCCCTGCCAATCCCCATCGGGGCCGACCACGATAACCTTGGCCAAGCCCCAATCCGCGATGGCGACCGATCCGGCAGGACTTACGGCGACGCCAGCCGGCCGGCGCAGTGCTTCGGCTTCGGCGAGTCCCCCAACACGCCATATCTCACGCCAGGACAGTTCCGCAGGCCAGACGCCGACGTTCGTGTCTGTTACGGCCTGGCCATCGGGGCCGGTGATTTCGCAAGAAGCGGATTCGGGCGAATCGCAACCGGCGATCAAGGCGGTCAGGAGCGACGCTAATGCCAGCCCAGGTTTGAGCGGTCGGATGGTGTTTTCCTGGCTGCGCGTCATGTCACCCCGGGTACGGCATCTTGGCCGCCGGACGATAAGGTTCGATGTCGAGTTCCCCTTCCCGCTCGCGCGTGCGTGCGATGTCGTAGGACGACTGCATGCGCATCAGCGTGTCCATCTTCACCCCAAACGCCTTCTCGATCCGCAGCGCCATCATGCCGGACAGGTCCGACCGCCCATTCAGGAACGTGGACAGTGCCGGTCGTGACACGCCGAGCACCTTTGCACCGGCGGATACAGTCAGACCGTGAGGCTCGATCACCTCGGACCTCACGAATGCACCAGGGTGTGGAGGCTTCAGCATGCGCGTCGTTGCGGGCTCCGGGCGTCGCAGGCTTTGGTGGGAACGTTGCGAACGTGCCGTATAGTGTTGCGTAACACTTGACAGAACGTCAAGGTGGGCATGAATCAGACGATGCGTGGAGTTGATGATCAATGACGGTCTCAACCTTCCATCGATCAACGCCCGGAAACCACTCGAGAAACTGGTCGATCGACGCGCCGAGACGCGCACCTGTGATCGCCCTCTAGTTCCGTCCCAGAACCCGCCTCAGTTCCACGACCTCCTCACCGAGTTCGGTCTTGCGCAACACTGCGGCCAAGTCCCCCGCCAGGTCAAACAACCGCACGTCGTCCGGCGAGGTCAGGGTCGCCGCGTGCCCCTCTTCAGGCCTGAAGACGAACCACTCCGGACCAGCGATTCTGCCGGCGGAAGGCTCAATCCCCCCGTAACGGAGCGCAAACACAAGGCCGTCGGCTACGATCAACGGAGGACGGCGGGCCCCAGGTTCCAGCGCCAACCATCCATACGGCGGCCGGTGGCCTGGAAACCCTGTAGCGCGAATCATTCCTTCGACAAAGCGCTTGACTGTTTCGTCGGCATCCGCCAGGAGTCTCTCGCGCACCAACTCGATGTCCTTCTGCATCACAGGCGTCATCGGCGGCACCGGGTTCGGCTCGAACGTCCCCTGCCGGACACCGTCGCGACCGTACACCGCAATCGCATGGGAATCGTTGTCCATCACTACGAAGCCGGAAGCGACAACGCCGACCCCGGTCACGCGCCCGAAGGGTCGGGACATCTGCCGGACGCCGCCTCGACCCCAGGGTTCGAAGTACCGCTCGGGGCCGACGATGTCGATTAGCCGGTCGGCGGGGGCACCGCCAGAGTCATGGCGAACCAAGGTCATCGGCGCGCGGCGCGTCTCCGGCTCGTCCGGCACATACATCGGGCTGGCCGAGCCGATTGCCAGAAGCGAACCGTCTGCGAAGGCACCGACCACCGAGGTCAACGGCAGTTCATCGTGCGGCCTCACGGTAGTAGTGCGCACGGGGGATCCATCCAGCGAGTAGACCTCTACTTTGTTGCTTGGCCGGTCATAGGCGTGGAGTTGGTCCTCGACCCGGCGCATCCAGCCCATGTTGCGGTACTCGCCGGGACCTTCGCCCTGGCGGCCCACAGTCTTCTCGAGCGTTCCGGCGTGAGTGTAGAACCGGAGGTTGCCGGTACTCGCTTCGGCAACGATCAAATAGTGCTCGGTAACCGCGGCGCCGACGACGCGGTAGAGCGGATCCGCCTCGGTGCTCCCGGCGGTCGCCAGGACATCCGAGTCCAGTCGCCAAATCGCCGGGCTGGAGTTGTTTGGCCGCGGGGCGACAGGTGCTGGAGCGGTCGGCGCGGCGGGCGAATTGTCGCTTGGCGCTACCGAAGTCGCGGAATCCGGCGCCTCGATATCCGGTCCACCGATATTCAAGGAAAAGCCTCTGGCGGCCCACTCTCTCATGCTTCGGCGTCCTTCGAACCGTGCAACTTCCCTGAGCCGCAGCGAGGTCCACGAAGTCTGCTCCACCACGATGTCTTCGAGAAACACCAGGACTGCCGGCACAGTCGACCCCTTGTAGCGAAATCTCCCGTTGTTGAACCAGTTCCGTCCCAGAGAGACCTCGTCAAAGTGACCGTAGGCGTTGAGGACACGTTGTCCCTCAACGATGTCCCATTGTGTGGCGACACCGACCGTCGAATAGTAGACGCCCTCCCTCTCTGCCAGCGCACGAAGAGAATCCCTCGCCGCCTTGACCTGCGCCACATAGGGCGGATACGGCTCCGTCCCTGGAGCCACATGCTGGGCCATCAGGACAAACGTGAGGTGACGCCCTGACTCGATTTGCGTGTCGATGACGGGCGGTGACGGGCGGCCTCCGGGAGTGTTCGAAATCAACACGACTGCCATTACCGCAAGGATGGCCAAGAGCGAGCAGACGATGACCCGTTTGGGCGTGATTCTCCGTGGCCCCGTGGACCTGCTCGTCTCCGTGTCCATCTCCTAAGAGATTAGTAGATAGATGAGAAGACCGCAATCCGGAATGGCTGCCGCCCCCTAGCGCCTCACCCGCACCACGTCACGAATCCGGTCGCGCACCTCGCCGGCCCGGCCCGCTTCCTCCAGCAGGCTCCATAGCCGTTCAATCGTCCGGGAGTCGACATAACCGGGCACGGTCGTCTGCCAGCCCTGGTCGGCGCGGAACCGGTCCACGGCGTCCACCGACTCCTGGTCGTAGACGAGCACGCCGGGGGAGTCGATGGCTGGGGCGGGTGACTCGGGGCGGTAGTAGCCGAGCGCGTGGAGCATGACTTTCAGCTGAAACACGTCACGGCCCACAAACTGCTCGAGTCTGCGGAAGCCGAGCGTTTCCGAGGCCACGGCGTAGATCCGGCGCAGTTCGCGGACCGGCTCGGGATGTTCGCAGATGTTGATGTCGGTCGTGACCCCGTCGGGGCGCCTGGACATGCCGGGCCGCGGATCCGCCACCAGCACCGCCGCGGACTGGGTCTCACCATGACGGCCGTCGCCGCCCAGACGCTGGCCCGCCTGCAGCGCCTCGATCAGTCGGTCGGCGAGGTGGCGCCCCGATCCCTCGCTTCTCTCGAAGGCGACCGCTACGGAATCCACCACCGCCGTGCCGACCAGCGAGTTGCCCTGAACCGCGTAGTGCCTGCCTGCGCGCTCGGCCACCCAGTCGCCCCGGTCTTCGGCTCCGTACTGCCCCGATCCCGTCCACTGCGCCGACCGGCCGTCCGCGCCGATCACGCCCACCTGCCTGCGGTCGCGTCTCTCGTCCGCGGCCACAACCCGGTCCATGGCCTCCTGCGGCGCCACCCCCTGCTCCAGGAGATCGAGCAAGTCGTTTCCGTACTCCAGCCGGGTGCCCCCTTGGGTAGCAACGGCGCCCACACCGGCACGGACCCACGGCACCGCGTTGCCCACACAGGGGTTTCGCGTCGTGACGGCCACGCCGGATTCACCGGTCGACGGATCGATCGCCACGATCGAAAAGGTGTTGAACAGCGCCTCGATGTCGTTGGAAACCGGCTCCAGCCGCACCACGGCGGTCAGATCCTCGAGGTGTTCCAGAGCCAGGTAGATGAACCCGTCCGGCCCCTCGCGGACGTCGCGGATCCGGCCCAGCTCCCCTTCGAGGAGCGTCTCCAGGCTGACGGCGTCCTGACCCTCGAGCGTCACGCGCGCGAGCTGCTGGCCGACCAGTCCCCCGACGAACGCGTTCCCCCGCCACCAGGGAAAGCTGTCGCCCCGGTAGATCATCATGCCCGACACGCCGATCGAAGGGGTCCAGACGAATCGGGGGGACTCCAGGCCCGCGCGGTTCCTCTCGTTGGTGAACACCGTGCCGTCGTAGTTGATGCCGTGCGAGACCACCGGCCACCCGTAGTTGGCCCCGCCCACGATCAGGTTGAGTTCGTCGCCGCCGCGGGGGCCGTGTTCGTTTGCCCAGACATCGCCGGTGAGCGGGTCGACGGTGAGCCCCTGCATGTTCCGGTGGCCGTAGCTCCAGACCTCGGGGAGGGCGTCGTCCCGTGCGACGAAGGGGTTGTCGGAGGGCACGCTCCCGTCGTCGTGAAGACGAACGACGGTCCCCATGTGATTGCTCACGTCCAGTGCGGGGTGATCGTCCAGCGCGTTCGGCGTGACCATCCTGTCCCCCACTGCGACATACAGATAGCCGTCCGTACCAAAGGCCATGCGGCCGGCGAAATGGTTGTTGTTGTTCCCCCAGGCATCGGCCTCGAAGATCTCTTCCACGTCCGTCACACGATCCCCTTCCCAGCGTCCCCGAACAACCGCAGTCGCTCCCTCCGATCCGTCGTGGTTGGGCTTGCCGTAGCTCAGGTAAAGCCAGTGATTCTGCGCGAAGTCGGGGTGCGGGAGCACGTCCATGAAGCCGCCCTGGCCCTCGTCGCGATAGACCGCCGGCAGGCCCGCAACCGGGTCGGGCTGAAGAGCGCCGTCGCGCACCACTCGAAGTCTCCCCGGGCGTTCGACGATCAGCATCTCGCCGCTGGGAAGCCACGCCATCGACCAGGGGTGGTCCAGCCCGTCCGCGACGGTCGTCACCCGGAAGTCGTGGCGCGCCGACGAGTACACGCGGGCGGTGGGGTCGTCGCCGGTTGAGCCGTCGCCGCCGGCCTCTTCCGACGCGGGTGCGGACGAGCAGGCGCCGCAGGCCAGGGCGGTGATCCCGACAATCGTTCCGATCAATGCAAGTCGCACGAAAACCTCCTCGGGCGCTTCGGGGCGCGGCCACAGAGCCGACTCGTCTCGCGGCTTCGGGTTCAATCTACCGGATGACCCCACCCAAGGTAGATTGGAGTCATGCCCGCGCGCCTCCTGGCCACCACGCTCGTGGCCGCCGCCCTGCTGCTCACTGCCACGCCCGCCAGCGCGGCTGCCCAGCGTCCGGCCGAGACCCCGCCCAACACCTATCTCGACGAGACCGCCCGCCACCTCATGCTCGGGGCGCGGGCGGCCCGCGATACGGCCCGGATCGCCATCGATTCCTACACCGCCCTGGTACGTGAGCGGCTCGGGGTGAGCCTGTCCGTATCGCGACGCGACCGGCGACTGGCAAACGGCGAATCGGTCGCGCGAATACGGTGGTCCCGGAGCGAGCCGGAGATCGTCCATGTCCTGGGATCCCGGTTTCGGTTCACGGACTTCCAGGTCAGCGACGGCTTCGGGCAGGTGGCGGTTCGGCATGCCGCGAACCCCTTGCAGGATCCGTTCGTCTTCGGCTTCGCCGTCCTGGGCGCGGACTCGGTGGCCGCGGCAGTCCGCAGTCCTCTCGACGCGGATGCGGGGAGCTTCTACCAGTTCCAAAGCGGCGACACGATCGTGGTGCAGTTGCCCAGCGGCAGTTCGGTGCGCGCCGTCAGCGTCACCGCGATTCCCCGATTCCGCAGCGTTCATCTGGTTGCCGCCGTCATGTGGATCGAGACCGAGTCGTTCGGGCTGGCCCGCGTCGCGTACCGGCCCGGCCAGCGGCTCGATAGCGAGTTTGGCCTGCAGCTTCGCCGTACCGAGGGGCCGAACCTCGGGCTTGCGGTCGAACTCGATGACGGTTCGCTGGCGTGGGACTCCGCGACGACGCCAACGCCGGGACGGCTCGGCAGACTGCTCAGCGGTGCCGTCAACAACCTCCTGCCGCAAACGGAGATGGACGTCACGGCCGTGGTTGCGGACTACACGTTGCGGGAGGGCGACACGTCGCGGGAGCGGCGATACTGGCTGCCCCGCCGAGTCAAATGGGCCGGGTACCTGGGGACGGTCGACGAAGTGGGCACGGAAGACGTTCCGCGCGTTGTGGAGCCGCTTTCCTACGAGTGGACTTTCGACATCGAAGACGTCCGCGAACTGGGCGCCGCCGCATCACCCGGCACTCCGGCAACCGCGGCGGAAGCGCTGGTGCAGTGGCAGGAGACAGGGGACAGCATCAGCGGCGACCTGGAATCGACCGATCCCGGGCAGGCCGTCACGATCGTGCCCGGGGACAGGGGCCAGCTGGCCACCAGCGACCTGCTGCCTCCGCCCATCTGGGACGAGAGCATCGGCGGCCTGGACGACCGCTCCATGGAAGAGTTCGCGTCGATACTGGGCGGCATCGGGACCGGAGAAGACGACGGCCCGGCCCTGGCCGATCCAGGGCAGTGCCCGTGTCACTTCGAACCGCCGATCTGGACGTTGCGGCTGCTGCGGTACAACGCGAGGGAGGGACTGTCGGTCGGTACTCGGGCGTGGCAGGACATGGGGTGGGGGAAGGCGATCGCGAGCGCCCGGTTCAGAACCGCGTACCGCTACCCCGACTTCAGCTTCGCGGTGCAGCACGATCATCCGCGACGGCGGCTGCGGGCCTCGGTGTACGCCAATGTCCTGCCCCGTCATAATGTCCGGCGTGCGCTGTGGGCAACCGGCGATTCCGTCACGATTCGCATGACGCGCTACAACGCGACAACCGGAGTTGCGCTTCAGCTGCTCCCCGGCAGGGACGAGCGCAATTGGGCCTCGGTTCGCCTGTTTGCTGAACGCGTGAGGACGCTCGGTGAGGACGACTTTGGCACTCGAACCGGCGCCTCGGTTCGCTTGGCGCCGTGGTGGGGCGGTCTCGCGGCCCGTTCAGTCGGTGGCGGCGGCGAAGTCGCTGTCCGGAGCTCGTTGGGCGCGAACCCCATCGTCAAGGCGTCGGCGACCGGGGCGTTGAGCATCCCCCTGGGGGCCGGCTGGTCGTCCGGGCTGGAAGCCGGCGGAGGGCGAATCTGGGGCGATCCGGCGGACTATGACCTCTGGCTTCTCGGCGGCAGCGGCAACCGACTCCGCGGCTATTCCGACGACGTGCTGTCGGGGCGGTCGTTCTGGCGTGCCAGAGCGGAATTGCAGCGGTCGCTGAGGTTGTTCCGCGTGGCGTTCTTCGGCGACTGGGCATCGGCGGGCGGGCCAGGGCTGTACTCGGCCGGCGTCGGGGTCTCGTTGTTCGACGGTCTCCTGCGGATGGACCTGGCGAGGGGGTTGTCACAGGTGGATGGCGGGGGCTTGGGACTTGGAGTGGGGAAGGCGGGCTGGCAGATCCACTGGCGGGCGGACTCGGTGTTCTGAGGCTGGGGCGGCAGGAATGTCAACTGCAGTTTCCATTAAGTGAACTGGAGTTTACATGCCGAGGCCGTTGACCGGCGGAAGCCGCCGTCCGCCGCACAACCATCGGACCACTGCCCGCTGTCCCCAAGCTGTGACTGGTCGGGGTCCCACGCCCACAAGAGAGCAATCCCCTCAACTCAAGGACGACCTCACATGAGTACGAACGCAGAGCAACTAACCCGTACCGTTCGCTGGCTCCAGGTCTACGCCGCATTGATGACCATCGCGCTTGCCGTGCTCTTCGTCAGGGGCGGGACGACTTCAAACGGTGATGGTGTGCTCAGAGCACAGGGGCTGATCATCGAGGACGAGGCCGGGCGCGAGAGGATCCTCATCGGCGCCCCGATTCCCGAGGCCGCGAACCGCGTTCGCACCGATGACGCGAGGGCACGGGAAGCCTGGGCGACGAGGTATCCGGACCCGGACGCCTACATGGGCTATTACCAGGACTACAGCCATGAAGCCAACGGTATGCTGATTCTCAGCGAGGACGGGTTTGATCGGTTCGTGGTGGGGGATCCTGTGCCAGATCCGATCGTCGGCAGGCGCATCGCGCCGAGCACGGGCGTGGTGATCAACGACGCCGAAGGACTTGAGCGGACTGGCTACAGCGTGAAGGTCGTGAACGGCTACTATCGCGTTGGTTTGGGCCTCGACACGGATCGTGTCCAGGAGGGTCTCATCCTGACACTGGACGATGACGGCCTGCTCGGCGTCATCGTGGGAACCGGAGGGGATCGCATCCATCTCGGCAGCGCGCCCGCCGGGCACGAATGGACCGGCCTTGCGGAAGCGTTTCAGGGACTAATGGTCCGACGAGATGGCGAGATCGTGCACATGATGAACTTCGCGGAGGGGAACTGACCGCGGTCTCCTACCCCTCCACCCGCAAATCCAGTCTCCGGTGCGGGGATTCGCCGTCGATCGTGAGGGTGGTCACGCGATGGGGATACAGGTCGGCGAGACTCAGCGCGGCTCGAAGCGCGCCCCGGTCGACGTTTTCGTCCTCGCCAAGGATCATCAACTCGATCGGGAGGTCGGCGGGCAGCCAGCACGCTCGGAAGAATCCGGATGAGCTGGTCTTCTCCTCCCAGCGGACCCGCTGGTCTTCGAAGGCGAAGGTGCCCGGATCCCTGACTTGAGCGAAGAGTGCGGCCTCGTGCGCCTTCGCCAGCAGGTGCAGCGTTGCGTCCTCGACCGGATTACCGTCTTCGTCCGTCACCCTCCCGGTCAGGATGCCTGTCCGCCAGACTGCTTTGCCGTTGCCCGAGATCAGCGGGACGCCGGGCGGGCCGTCCGATCCGCAGACATCGTCCAGGATCTCGCTCATCGAAGGCGCTTCGAGCGTGACCTCGACCGGACTCGTGGTCTCCGGCCGCAGCGCCACTTCAATGGGCTCCGGCGCGTACCGCAACTGCTCAAGGTCAGGGTGCGTGAAGCGCAACTCGTAGGTCGCAACTCCCAGGTGGTCGAGCTCGAATCGACCGTCTGCGTCGGTCACCGTGCGGGTGCCCGATCCCTCCACATACACAAGCGCACCGGGAAGTCCGACCCCGAGCGAATCGACGACGGTGCCCGCGACCCGGCGGCCGCTCTCTCCCTCAAAAACCACCCCCTCATCACCATGGACGCGAAGAACCTCCCCGTGCGTCGTGGTGACGCCTTCCAGCGTGGGCGCCAGGCGGCCGGTGAGAGGGTTCTCGGCCGCGCCGGCGCTGAACATGCGGATGTGCCACGATGTCACGATCCAGGTCCCGTTCGGGAGTCCGCGGAAGACCACCGCGCCACCGGGCGAGGCGTCCATCAGCCACTGCGGCACAGGGAGATTGACGTAGCGGAAGTCGACCCGCTGAAGCTCGGCCGTCGCCGCGTCGAGCCACAGGGTGCCCGCTATGTCCGGCACATCACGGTCGGGAACCGGTTCGAAGTCCAGCCCGACAAGCGCGCGCCCGCCGGAGCGGATCCGCAGGCAGTGTGTGTCCAGGAATGCGTCGGAGAGAAGGACGTCGGCGTCGGGGGCCCAGAACTCGGACGCGTCCGCTGACAGGCGCGCGAATCCCTGGGACACGAGCGAGTCGGCGGCGCGGGCGACGTAGGGGGCGGGAACCAGACTCTGTCTGTATGCGCGGTCCTCGACCTCGACCCTTTGTCCGCGTGCGTCGAGCAGCCGGTTGATTCCGAGCATCTCGTACCGGTAGAGGCCCCGGTCCTGCGTCCAGGCCGCGGCCGCAAGCGCCTTGCGCGCCTCGTTCCAGACCCTGGCGACGGCCATGCCCTCTTCGGGACGCACCTCGCACCGGGGGCCGACGGCGGCCGTGATTCCCGCGAGCGACAACGCCTCGACGGGCGCGGAAACCTCAACCGTGACCGTCTCCCCGGCGGAGATTTCGAAGAACGCCGAGAAGGTGGTCGCATACCCGATGCGCTCGGCTCGCACGCGGTACCCTCCCGGGCCGGGCGCGCGCAACTCGAACAGGCCGGTGGCGGTGTTCGTGAGGGTGCGCTCGACAGCGCTGCCGTCACGGTCCATAAGGGTCATCATCGCGCCCCCAATGGCGGTGTCGCCGTCGGCGTCGACGAGCCTGCCGCGCACGACCTGGGCGTGGACGGCTGAAGCTGCAGCGGCTTGTAGAGCGACGAGGGCGGTCAGGATGCCGGCCCGGATGCTGCGTGTTCGCATGGGTTCACTCCGGTTCGCCTTGGCTACGATGTGGCCCCGATTCCTCAGGACAGTACCCTGACGACCGGGACGGGGTCCAGGAGACTCCTCCTGGGGCCGGCGGCATCACGAGTGCCGGCGGAAGGAAAACAGCAAGGGCGTCCGAACCTGCCGCCAGTCGCCCGCCATTCCTGCCGTTGTAACCACGCCGTTTCTGCCGTTGTACTCACGCCGTTTCTGCCGTTGGCCCTTCCGGATGTGACTCCTGACCGCTAGTATCCTTCCATACCGACCATCCGATCAAGTCCCCTGCAGGCACCCGTATGACCTATCATCCGCGAATCGTCGACCGCGAGTTGGCCGAGCGCCTGCAGGCCACGGGTGCGGTGGTGATCGAGGGCCCCCAGGCTTGCGGAAAGACCACTACGGCCCGACAGCTCGCCGCCAGCGAAGCGCGGCTCGACGTCGACGAAGTCGCACATCGGCTGGCCAGTCTCGAGCCCGCCCGCGTCCTGATTGGTGACGTGCCCCGGCTGATTGATGAATGGCAGCTGGAACCGGCGATCTGGAACCACGTGCGGAGGGCGGTGGATGATCGGCGGCTCCCAGGCCAGTTCATCCTTACCGGATCCGCGGTGCCGGCCGACGACGCGAACCGACACAGGGGAGCCGGCCGGCTGACCCGGCTTCGTATGCGCCCGCTCTCGACATTCGAGCTGGGCCGCTCCTCCGGCGAAGTCTCGCTGTCGGGTCTCATGGACGGCGCGCGTGCCGAGGCTGGCAGGTCGGTGATCCCGCTCGACGATCTGGCCGAACTGATCTGTGTGGGCGGCTGGCCAATCAACCTGGGCCGCACCACCGAAAAGGCGCTCCGCGGCAACAGGGACCACCTGGACGAGATCCGCCGTTTGGACATCGCGAACGGGGACGCCAAGCGCCGAGATCCGGTGAGGGTCGGGATGCTGCTTCGGTCGCTGGCACGGAACGTCGCGACGCCCGCCGCAGTTGCGACCATCGCTTCCGACACCGGCGAGGGCGTTTCCACCATCAAGGAACACACGGCCGCGGACTACCTCAGGGCGCTCGAACGGATCATGATCGTGGAGAACCAGCCGGCCTGGCCGACGCACCTGCGATCGCGGTCGGTGTTGAGAAACAAGCCGATCCGGCATCTGGCGGATCCTTCGCTCGCCACGGCCGCCGTTCGTGCTACGCCTGCCCGCCTGCTCCGCGACCTGGACTTTCTGGGGCTTCTCTTCGAATCGATGGTCGTGCGGGATCTGCGGGTGTATGCCCAGGCTGCGGACGCCGAGGTATTTCACTACCGCGAGAAGGGGGGACTGGAGGTGGACGCGATCATACAGGGCAATGACGGTCGGTGGGCTGCGTTTGAAGTGAAGCTGGGTGAGCGACGCGTGAACGAAGGGGCTCGCAACCTGCTCCGGCTGGCGGAGAGGGTGGACGAGCGGCGGATGGGGAGACCGGAAGCGCTTGGGGTAATCGTGAGCACGGGTTACGGATATACGAGGGAGGATGGGGTGCAGGTGGTACCGGTGGGGGCGCTGGGACCGTGAGAACGGTGGCATGTTTCGTGCGTTAACGTCGACTGACAGCGCGACCCCTCAAATCCTCCAGAAGGAGTGCTTGAATGACACGTTCCCTTCGACCGGCACTCATCGGAATCGCCGCAGCGAGCGTTCTCGCTGCTGCCGGGTGCGCCAGCCGCGGGCAAATGCCGGAGGTTGCAGCCCTGGCACCGTACAACGGCGAATGGGTCCTTGAAGCGGCCCAACCCACGGGCCAGCGCCTCCAGTTCGTGTCTCCGGAAGGCTCCGGCTTTGCCCGTGAAACAGGACAGAAGGTCGGCACTGCACTGGGGATACGCGCAGATCGATTCGTGCTGGAGGTGAGCGGCTCGGTCTTCCGGGTTTCGAGCGATGAACCCGACTACTCCTTTGCGTTGCCTATCGACGGCACCCCGATCGAGGTCCTCACCGAGAGCGGCGAGTTGGGACAATCGATAGCCCTCGGCTGGGATAGCGGAATGCCGGTCGTTCGGCGGACGCTGCCGGGTTCCGGATGGGTTTCCGAGCACTTTGGGTTGACCGCAGACGGAGCGCTGATCATCACCCGAACGGCGGCGCGGACAAACAACAGGGGCATGGATGTGCGAGCGACGGGTGAAATGGTCGTCGTCTACGCTCGGAGCACGGGTCCTTAGGCGCTGACAATGAAACCATATCCCATCATCACCACGCTGCTCACCCTGGTGGCCCTCGCAGGTCTATTCTCGCTGCGCATCGTCGGGTTCTACAGCCACCAGGCGCTGGCGGTCGTGCTACTGCTTGGCCTGGTCTGGGCGATTGCGAGTCGCGGCTGGCTCGCGAGGAAACGGCGCCTGTACCTGGAACTGCTCCGTGAACCGGGCAGGCGCGACCATCGGAGCCAACTCCTGCAAGCGATAGGGCGCGCGAGCTTCTGGGCGATGACCGCCGCCGCGTGCCTGGCGGTTTTCCCGCGCTCGGCCGAGATGACGCCTCTGATCGCCGTCGTGATCGTCGTTGCCGTGCTGCGGGTCGCGGCTTCGTTCGTCGTCCCTCGCCGTACCAACCACGGGCCGACCCTCGTCATGGCGGCGGGTGCTCTGGTCCTGGCCTTCGACCTGGGTCGCGCGTTTGCGGGCGGGGGTTTCCGGGATGGTTCGGCCGATGTCGTGCAGATCGCGCCGCCCTTCGAGGGTGAGTGGCTCGTCCTGCAAGGCGGTCCCAGTCCACTTCAGAGCCATCATCTCTCGGCCTACAACCAGCGGTTCGCACTCGATCTCGTGCGGCTGGACAACGGCCGGATTTTCACCGACGAGACGGGCAACGCGTCGATCTACAGCTGGGAGCAGCCCCTGCTATCGCCCGCGGACGGTACTGTGGTCATCGCAGAGGACAGGATGGAGGATGCGGAGGGCGCGAACTTCGTGACCGATCCCGCGGACGCGGCCGGCAACGTAGTCGTCATCGAGCTCGACACCGGGCACTTCGTCGTCCTTGCGCATCTACGGCACGGCACGGTCCAGGTCAGCGAGGGCGACCGGGTCAGGAAGGGCGATCCACTGGGCCTGGTCGGCAACTCCGGCAACACGACCATGCCGCACCTCCATCTCCACGTGCAGACTCACCGGGACCTCTGGGATCCCGACAACCGGTCGGTGCCGTTCACATTTGAGGGTGACGGCCGGGTGCTGGCGCGGAATGATCGGGTCGTGGGGGCCGGCAACCTTCGGTCCGTACTGGCCGCGTTCGACGACGAACACGGCGACCTGCATTCCATCATCGTCATCCAGAACGGCGTACAGGTCGCCGAGCAGTACTACAACGGCGGTGATCGACAGACGCTGGTCGATGTGAGGTCGGCAGGGAAGAGCATGACGTCACTGCTTTTCGGGATCGCGCTCGACCAGGGGGCGATAGACAGTCTCGACGATCCGGTCGCGAAGTACTGGCCCGAGGCCGAGGGGAGCGCGATCGGCCCGGTTCGCCTTGCGGATGTCCTGACCATGCGCACCGGACTCGACGCAGACGGCAACGACCCGGAGTCCCCCGGGTATGAAGACAACATGGACGCCGCGGACGACCCGCTGGCCTTCGCCTTGTCGGTGCCGGCCGCAGAGGAGCCTGGCACGCAGTATCGCTACAACTCGCTGGCCGCCTACGTCGCCGGGATCGTGATCGGACGCGCCACCGGCCAGGGCCTGGAGGACTTTGCCCGCGAGAATCTCTTTGGACCGCTCGAGATCGAACGTTGGGACTGGCAGGAAGACCGGGCGGGCTACACGAAGGGCCAGGGTAATCTCTTCCTCACCGCTCCGGGCTTCGCGCGCATCGGCCAAATGGTCCTGAATGACGGGGCCCATGACGGCCGACAGGTCGTGAGCAGCGAGTGGATCGGGGAAAGCCTGCAACCCCGGTTCGACATTTCGGACAGCGACGCCTTTGCAAGCGGGTACGGTTACTACTGGTTTCGTCAGACCTATCCGCTGAACGGCCGCTCGATCGATCTGTCTTTCGCCTCCGGCAGCGGCGGCAACAAGATCTATGTGATCCCCGAACTCGACCTGGTCGTCTCCGTCATGTCGCGGGCCTACGGCCAGGGGCGTGGGCAACGGCGTTCGGAGGGCATCCTGAGGGCGGTGTTGGGTGCGCAGGGAGCGAGGTTGGCGGGCGTGGGGGAAGGGCAACCGCCGCCGGAGCTGAGGGAGAAGAGCTAGGGCGGGACCTTCAGGGCGTCAGACGCGGAAGCAGTACCAGGGCTCGTTCCTCCCCGTGCATTCGGGACAAACGCCGTCCTCATGCGTCCGGTGCCAGGCGATCGTCGCGCTCGCAATCACCTTGATGTCCTCGAGCGCCCTGTAGAGGGTGTGATATGCCGAGCCAATCACGAGGTGTGGTGGCCGTTCCACCCTCACGAGCTTGTCGATGGCCCGGAGTAGCTCCAGGGCCTCGCTCTCGGTCACCGTCCGCGGTGGGTCAGGCATGACGGGGGTCCCTGGTTCGGTGACGTGATCGTTGCGTGCGGCCCGCGCCCCCCGCGGTTGCTGCACTACTCCTCACCGCAGTGACGATCGCCCAAGCAATCGAACCTGAAACTGCAACAATAGCCGCAGCAGTATGCGTCTCCCGCCACGGTTTGCTTGCAACAGTGGAAAAGGAAGCCTGAACCGGACGCAGCGGCGGCATTCTTCGGAGTTGCGAGTGCCAGTGGCAGCAGTGCGATGTTCGCCGCGACCGCGAGCAGAACCCACAGGATTCTCTTCTTCATTCGTTTCCTCCAGTCTGGTGCTTAGGGGTGGCTAACGGTTCATCATCAGAGTGCCTCAATCGCTTGTATCATCTGTCCCAGCCGACGGCCGTGCCCATTGAATCGAAGTACGCCAGCCGAATCGAACACAAAGACCCAAGGCGTCTTGGAAAAGAGAGAAAACTCCCGGTCGGCTGGTGTCAGGTCCTTCACGCTCAGGACATCGACATTCCAACCGAAGCGCTCAGCATAGGCCACGGCTGGTCCCACGGAATCGTTGGTCACCGCGATTCTCTGGACCACCGGCCAGTCGTTGTGGTCGGCCGAGAAATGCTCCGCCCATTCGGGCGCCACGGCGTGACAATGCACGCAGTCCGGATGGAAGACGTATACGACCGTAGCGATGCCGGCATCGGTAACGAGTGGAATGGTCGTCGGGACGTCTTCCTCAAGGCTCCCCTTCAACGCGGGCAAGGTGTCCCCAACCACCAGTCCGGTTGCGGACGCTGGCGGAGGGGCCGCCTGCTGAGCACGACTGACCGCCAGGACGATCTGGCTGCCGATTCCTGCCACCAGCAAGAACAGCAATGCGTTCAACCACTGCGTCGCTTTCACGATCAGGCGCCCTCCCTAGAATGGTGCGGCCGACTGGCTGCTACACCCTATCCAAACGCTGGAGAGCTCGTCAGAATACTGTCAATTCGCGACACCGGGGGCCGGATCACATCGTTTTTCCGGACGCCCGATCCAAGACCGCCTCTCAGTTCTCCTCCATCCAATCCATCAGCAGTGCCCTCATCTCCGGCATTCTCCGCAGCTTCGACATCGCCCGGTCGAGGATCGATCGCGCTCCAGATTGGCTCACTCCGACCACTTCCGCGGTCTCCTTCAGGTTACGGCCCATGAGCGCCCACACCGTCAGCGTGTCACGTCCCCGGGCGGTAAGGCGGCTCAAGGCAGCGTAAACAATGGGCCGAGCCTCATCCCTCCGCACCTCGTCCAGGGGATCGTGCCAATCCGCAGCCAACTCCATGGCCCCTGCCAGGGGCACTTCCGCTGCCTGATGCCGCTTCTCGGCCCTTACGGAGTCGACACAGAGATTCTTGCTGAGGGCAATGGCCCAGAGAGCGAACGAACCGTTCCACCTGAACTGGTCCAGCCGCTCCAGGATCGTCAGCCAACTGTCCTGGAGGAGGTCTCTGGCCTGTTCGTCGTCTCGCGCGTACGGGCGAATCGCGACCCAGATGCGCGGGCTGAGTTCCTCAACCAGCTGACGCAAAAGTTCCGGGTCGCGGTTGTGAAGCCGCTCGATGTCGACTGGATCAGTGATCGATCAATGCCTTCTCGCCATGGGCCTTGTGGGCTTCGATGCCGCCTCGTTTTCATCTCGTCCCGTCGGGGCGGCCGGAGCGCACTGGCCCTAAAGATAGGCCAAAAGAACCCGGTGTACCGGAGCGAACTGGAAGTCATGACGACCGCAAGTTACCATTGATGAACGATGGGACTTCTAGCGATCGGCACGGGACGCAAAGCGTTCTCGCTCAAGCCTCTAGGCACGGGATTCGCCGGCTCAGCCGCGCGTTGGTTTCTCGGGCTGAGCGGCCTGTATGTCCTCTACGCTTCGGGCACTTTCTTCCGCTTGGATGACGATCTTGGGCTTGTCAACCGGCTAGGCATGGTACTGGGATCCACAACGGCGGCATTGTCGCTTCTCGTAGCGCCGGCCTCATTCGCGGCGGCGGCTCGCCTCCCGATCGTCGGGTGGCACGAACGCAGAACCATCCGCAGTCAGGTCGCGCAACTGGGTCTCCTCGCGCTCGCCGCTTGCGCGCTGTATGGTCTCGGACCGCGGGTCAGCTCCTCCTTCCTAGTTCTGGACGGGCCCGCTCCCTCCATGCGTGCTGCCCCACAGGTTGTCGAGAGCGCTCGTTTCTGGGTGTCGAGCGCCATCGCCATCTTCACCTTTCTTTCAGGTGTCGCGGGCGGACTGATGAGCCGAGTCACTGAGTGGTGGGTTCCCGGGCAGCGAACGACGATGGCGTGGCTATCTTGCCTCGCCCTGTTCCTGTCCTTTTGCCTTTCGTTCCTGCTGACCAGCAATCTGGTCCTACACAGTGGGGTCGCACCGGCATGGATGCTACCGGGCACTCTGGTACTTCCTACTATTCTGGTCGTAGCGGTGGCCTGGCGGCTGGTCGACGATCTCCAACTACCGAGTGTCTTTCGTCGGCCACACGACAAGATCGATTCCTCCGACCCCCACCACATCGACCGCGTGGACCGCGCCGTCAACCCACCTCCCCGCGGACCCGACGAGCCTCCCACCAGAGCGGTCGCCGCCACCCGGGCCGAGTTGGAGATGATTCACCTGGCCAAGGGCATCCGCAGCGTGGTGGGTCCAAGCGCCAATCTCTCACCCCAACGCGTGGACGAGATCGTCAACGCCCTGCTCGAAGCGCCGCAGCCCAAAGCAGCCAAACCCACCGTTCCCCAACGCGCCCGTGACCGCATCAGCCGCCTGGCGACCGTCGGTCAGTTCTGCACGAACTGGGCCTGCCTCGCGGCAGTGTTGCTGATGGTGGGGATGCTGGGTGGAGTGCCGCCCAATCTGGTATTGGCGGGGCTGGCAGGCTTGCTGGGGTCGGTCGTGATTCGCACGACGGCCGACGGGAAGCTCAGCATGGCTCGATAGGGCTGATCCAATTCGCGGTCCAGCCCCTCCTTTGCTCGCGCTGCAGGCTCGTCCTCACTTTCGGCAACGCATCCGACTCATCGTCAGGTCGGGCGATCTGTCCCGGATGATCGGACCAGTGGTCATTGCGTCGAACTGGGAGGAGCTCGGGACTCTCGCAGCGGCGCACCCGGGTTCACCGGCGATCGTAGACCCCGAGCTCAACGGGATCAGCGCCCACTCCACTCCGGGACGAGACGAGAGGTCGGGCTACCCTCAATACGCCCCTCCTCTGATCGAATACCCGTGTTCGGACGCCCAGATCGCGTCAGCGGCCGACGAAATGGCGGTTTCGGTAACCCGCGTGAAGCAATGTGACACCGGTGACATCCGCGCCCTCGAGCTCGCCATTCTCCAGAACATCGACGCCGAACGGGTCCATCGCCTGCTCGCCTGCGCCGAAGCGCGGACACCTCCTGCCGCCTCTCCCGTTCTCCGTCTCATTTTTCGACGTGCAGTCGAACCATGCCTGGTCGCGGACCTGGCCGCCGACTTTGGCGTGACGAGACGCAGCCTGCAGCGCCGATGTCGTCGTCTGGGGATCGCCTTTCCCAAGGATCTGTTGGCGCTGGCTCGCGTCTTTGCGGTCGCACGGCTGCTCCATTGGAGCAAACGGCCCTTGAGTGCTGTGGCCTTCGCCCTGGGGTTCTCGAACGACGCCAACTGCTACCGACTGCTACGTCGTGTCCTGGGGAATACCCTGTCGCGCGACATGACGAGCGACGACATGGATCGTGTGGAGGAGGTCATTCTGCGTGGGATCGTCGCGCCAGCTCGGGTCGCCGGTGGTCGTGCCTGAATTGACGAGGGGATGAAGTCGCCAAAGCCGATGGTTGAACCTCATCCAGATTGACGCTTCTGCTCTCCCGGATACCCCGCACCGTTGGCCGTGGCGACCACGGGGTTCTCGTGCACGCCCAGAATCGCCGCCGTGGCCGCCTCGAGCGTTGGACATAAGGGCTGGAATGCTGACCTCGACCGCTCTGGCTCGATGGCGACGAACCGGTTGAACTCCTCCCAGTACGACCGCAGGAATTCGTTCGCCTCGCGTGCCGATTGGATCCCGGTGTCGGCCAGTTGTTGCGGCAAGGCCTCGCGCAGGATTCGGAACGAGCGCCTGTACCTGCTTCGTGCTTTCAGTCCGCACGAGGGAAGCACGCTGATTTGCAGTTTCCTCATGGCGTCTGGGAATCGGCCTGTCTCCCGACAGTCATCACTATTCCGCAATGCCGCGTCTACGTGAATCGCGTCAAACAGCCCTTTGGCTACGATGGTTTCGTAGATGGTGCGGAATCGACACCAGATCGTCTCGCTTTCCACGAAGAGCCCAGCGTGAACACGATCGCTTGCGTCATCGACCAGTGCTACCAACTCCCAGGTCTGCTTCGGCAACCACTGATAGACGCAACTGGCCTGGTGAAGCAGTCGCCCCTCGGCAGGTCGCCGACCACGGCCTTCTGGTGTTGATCGAGTGGAACGGCGGGGGGTGACGAGACCGGACTCGTGCAGGCGGTTCTTGACGCAAGTGTACGACCGTGTACCTCCATGGGAGTCGGTGTACGCTCGGTAGAACTTGCGTATGGACCACCCCATATACCGTTCCTCGTAGAGTGCTAACAATGCGGCCACTTCCTCATCGGGTGCCCTTCGGGGATTCGTGGTCCTCCGATCCTCAAGCCCTCTCAGGCCCGTTTCCCGGTATCTCACGACGTACCGCTGGAATGTCCGCTCAGAAACCTCCAAGAGATGGGCCGCGTGCGCCTGACTGATCTGACCGCTCGTCCATCGCTCATAGATGTCTGCGAATCTCGCCGTCCGCAGGTCACGCAGGGCAGACGTCCGGCTCACAGGGGCTCCGATGCTCGAGGTGCGCTTCTCCGGTAACGTCTTACTGAACGTCAGGAGAGCCCATGAAACACTGTCATTCCACGACATTTCCGGGCGAAGTGCCGGGAGACAGGCCATATCTAGCCGCCGCATTCCGGGACAGTAGTGGCGGAGTAACAGACCACAGGGATTGCGTGGCGGCCGGGATCCTACGAGGAATACGCGCGAGTCAATCAAGAGGAGAGTGACCCGGAAAGTCAGACGCGAATCTGCTCCAGGTCAGTCACCTGCGTCTTCACCGCTCGATCGGGTAGACCTCGACCAGATTCTCGTCATGGGCGCCCTTTGCCCAGACGAGTACCCGGTCTTCCGAAATATCCAGGACATTCAGAACCGACAGCCTCGCCGGCATCGCGAGTCTCTTCTTCCGTTCCCACGCCTCATTGAAACCGACCCAGACCACCTCGTCCTGAAGCGGGTCAGGGTACTCGCGGATCCACAAGAGACCGTCGGCGCCACCCTTCATGGCGGAAAAGGGGGGAAGGGTGGGGCGGGCCGGCAGGTCGTCGATCAGGCCGAGGCGGAACTCCCTGATGGACATCATGAAGTTCCTTCCGCCAAGGAAGATCTGGCCCGGCTCTATACTCTCGATGCTCGCCCGTGTCGTGTCTCTGACAAAGCGCTCCCACCCCGCCTCCGCGCGCTCCTGGGGCTGCTCGAATGCGACTTCCCCGGTCGTCCCGGCCTCGTCGTAGCGCGTGATCGTGAGCGAGTCGGTCGTCGCCAGGTAGGCATAGTTGTCGGTGACGGCAGCCACGGCAGTTCGTCCGAAGATCACAGGTAGCCCACCGTCCCTTTGCCCGTCGTCAGTTACCTCTCTCGCCGCCCACTGTTCTTCACCTGGACGGGTGCCCTCGAAGACGATCTCCCCGTCGGAAAGACGGACGATCTCATATGTCACCGGCAGGCGGATCTCCATCGGCCCGACAGACCCGTCGCCTGGGAACCCCCGCCTCCAGAATTCGAACAGCACGCTGTTTCCGAAGGCCCCGACGATTCTGCTCCCTCCCCGACGCCCTCTGAGACTGGTCTCGCCGACGTACCCTCCGGAGGCGTCGAGTTGGGTTAGTCGGAAGTGGTTTGCGTCCCAGGTAAGCAGTCCGTCCGCGTGGCGAGCGATCCCGGCCAGGAATCTGTACTCGCCGGGACCATCTCCATTCCTGCCGTGCCGGGAAAGCAGCCGACCCGCACCATCGAGGATCAGGACTTCGTCCGACTGGGCGTCCGCGATGGCGATGCCGTCGCCGAAGAAGACCGCTCCTGGTGCCCAGGTCCCGCCCAGCGGGAGAGATTCGTCCAATCCCACCACCAGGCTTGGTTCAGCGGCGAGCCGGAACGACTGGTCACCAGGCCACGCGGCGAACAGGTCCAAGGCCACCGCGTGATCCATGGCCGCCGGGTCCGATCCGTCGCCCAGGCAAGCGGCGCAGAGCAGCAGGCAGTAAACCGCGAGCACTGGTTTCGGCAGCGTGCGCTTCAAATGTGTTCTCCCTGCGTTTGGGCTGCCCCGGAGCACGCCTGACTCCCAAACCCAAGATACGAGGCGTTCAGCGAGAATGGCAACTATGGTTTTAGGAGATTCTGGCCGAACGGGCTCCGCCATGGCCATACGAAACGCGGTCGCCCAGGCCAGCCTTCTCGGCTGGCGTCTTCCAATCTCCGGTGTCCCGCCAGTCCACCGAGCCGCACAGCTGCGAATTCGCGAATCGGTGGCACTTCGGTTACCTGCGCGATCAGCGCTCGATTTCGTAGACCTCGATCAAAGATTCATCATGGGCGCCCTCTGCCCGGACGAGCACCCGGTCCTCCGCAAAATCCAGAGTATCCACAATGCGCAGGCTCGCGGGCATCACGATCCGCTTCTTCCGTTCCCACCCCTCGCTGAAGCCGACCCAGACCACTTGGTCCTGAAGCGGGTCAGGGTACTCGCGGATCCACAGAAGGCCGTCGGCGCCGCCCTTCATGGCGGAAAAAGCAGGAAGCGTGGGTCGGGCCGGCAGGTCCTCGAGCAGGCCGAGGCGAAACTCTGTTATGACCTCGATAAAGTTCCTTCCGCCGATGACCAGTTGACCCGGCCCTCTACTCTCGAGGTTCGCCCGCATGGTATCTCTGACAAGCCTCACCCAGGCTGCCTCCGCACTCTCCAGGGGCTGCTCGAATGAGACTTCCTCGGCGGTCCCGGCCTCGTCGTACCGCGTGATTGTGATCGAGTCGGTCGTCGCCAGGTACGCGTAGCGGTCGGTGACGGCAGAGACGGCAGTCCGTCCAAAGATCACGCCTGGCCCGCCGTGCTTGAACCCGCCGGCGCCGTCACTCTCCCTGGCCGCCCACTGCTCCAAACCGGGAAGCGTGTCCTCGAAGACAACCTCGCCGTCGGAAAGACGAGCGATCTCATATGCCACCGGCTGCCGGACCTCCATCGGCCCGATGGCCCCGGTCCCCGGGAATCCCGGCTGCGAGATTTCGTGCAGCACGCTGTTTCCGAAGGCTCCAACGATCCGGCTCCGTTCCCGACCGAGCGGTCTGAGCTTCGTCTCGCCGACGTACCCCCCGGAGGCGTCGAGCAGGGTTGCTCGGAAGTGGTATGCGTCCCAGGTGATCAGTCCATCCGCGTGGCGAGCGATCCCGGCCAGATTCTTGTACTCGCCGGGACCTTCTCCATTCCTGCCGTGCCGGGAAAGCAGGCGGCCGGCAGCGTCCAGGATCAGGACTTCGTGCGATTGGACATCCGCGATAGCGATGCCGTCGCCGACGAAGACAGCTCCAGAGACCCTGCCCAGCGGGAGAGACTCGTCCAATCCCACCACCAGGCTTGGTTCAGCGGCGAGCCGGAACGACTCGTCACCGGGCCACGCGGAGAACAGGTCCGCGGCCCCCGCACGACCCGTGGCTCCCGGGTCCGATGGCTTGTCCACGCAAGCGGCGCAGAGCCACAGACAGAAGGCCGCCAGCATCGATGTCGCCAGCGGTCTGCGTAGGGCGTCTGTCACGGCCGTTCTAGCGTGACAGTTCGATCAGCTCAACGAGCTGATCCTCGGTCGCGTAGCCCACGTGCCCCCCGAACTGATAGAAGAATGTCGGGGTAGCGGTGACCCCCAGTGCATCTCCCAGTCTCATTTCTTCCTCCAGCCTTCGTCCCGCTGCTTCGCCCTGGAGACAGTCTTCGTACGAAACCAGGTCATCCACGCCGACTTTCTCGGCGAGCGTCTTCCAATCCCCAGTGTCCCGCCACTCCGTCGACTCGAAAAGTAGCGAATGCAACTGTGGGAAGCGCCCCTGCTCCTCGGCGCAGATCGCCGCGCGCGCGGCGGCCTCAGCCTTCGGGTGGATAGCTGTCAGCGGGTAGTGGCGGAACGCGATGGTAGCGTTCGGGTGGGATTCCAGGACAGCCTCCAAGTGTGCGTGCGAATCTCGGCAGAACGGACACTCGTAATCCCCGAACTCGATGATCATCGCGGTGCTCGCATCGACCGTGTCCATGCGAGCGCTCGTGGCCGCCAGCGCCTGCCAGTGCTCCTCGACGAGCACTGGCAGGCGGGCCTGCGCCCACCAAACGGTGAGGCGCGTTCGGAGCGGGCCACCGGGCATAGAGACGGCGTAGAAGAGCACCGCCACCAGCCCGAGGTTGAGGAGATGACCGGACCAACTTGTTGCCTTCTTGTTCTTGTCCTCTTTGCCCATTCCCCTAAATGGCGTCAGCCGCAGCTATCTACTTCGACGCTTCCCTGTCCGCAGCTGACCGAGCATGTACCGCTGCTGTCTTCGCACACCCGGATGTCGTCGCCGTTGTTGCAGAACAAGCCGATATGCACCGGCGTCGTCCAGCAGTTCTGTGCAGAACTCTCGGCGGCTACGGGCGTCGTCGCCAGCGCCGCGACCACCGCCGTCATCAACAGCTTCCTGATCGTCTTCGCGTCCAACATCGCATGCCTCCCTGGAAAAGTGTGGAACCCGCCTCATTCATGGGCGGGCCGATGAGACTAACGGAGTGGGTTGAGGAGCCAATCCCGCAAGGAGGACCGTTTTGAGTACATGAACTGTCCGGTTTGTTAGCACATAATTTGTCCGGTCTGAAGCGGTCGCGGAGGGGCTGGATGAACCGGGCGGAGATGCTGCGAGAGGTACGGATGGAGCGGACGGATTACCCCTCGACCGGACCTAGAGGAGGGGCGGCAATCCCGGAGAAAGACCGGAAGCGGCCATGCGCGCCCACCCCCACAACCTCACCTCC
>VYAQ01000357.1 GCA_009844885.1 Gemmatimonadota bacterium | reverse complement strand
GGTTGAGGGGGTCGTAGACGTAGCTGTCGAGGCCCTCGTCGGCGGGGGCGTCGGTGGTGAGGAGGCCGTCGCCGGCACTCGAGTTGGCGCCGGATGACGAGGTCAGGTAGTAGTTGGTCCATTCGGTCTGGGGCAGAGGCCAGTCGTCCTCGGCGTGCCACCGATTCTCGCCCATGACGAAGACGTAGACCGGCGGGTCGTTCGTGACGCCGTTGTCTTCGCCCTTGAGGAAGTGGTCGAACCAGCGGACGACGTAGCCGTCGACGTCGATGACCGCGTCGGGCCCGTAGTCGATTCCGCCGGACGACTGCGTGTTGATGCCGTGCACCCAGGGCCCGATGATCATGCTGGGCCGCCGGGCTTCGGGCGTTGCGCCGTATTCCTTCATCCCCAGGTAGTTCATGGGGGACCCGGGGTAGTTGGCGTCGAACCATCCCGTGAACGACAGCGATGGGACCGTAATGTTGGAGTACGATTCCGGCGTCTGGTAGGCGATGCCCTGCCAGTAGTCGGCGGTCGAGAGGTTGTTGCGGTACCACTCCTCGAACCACGGGCCCGCCCTCAGGCCCCGCGACTCGTTGATCTCGATATACGGCGTGTGGGGCGGGTCCTGGCGGTTCTCCGACCAGCCCAGGTACCCGCCCGCACCGGCGATCTGCTGCGTGCGGCCCGACAGCATGGCCGCCCAGTCGAGCATCCAGCCGCCCACGAGCACGCCGTTCTGGTACGGCAGGTTTTCGAAGTGGTCGGGAGGCGCCACCTTGGGCGCGATGGCGGCGAGGTGGGGTGGCGCAGTGCTGGCCGTCCACCACTGCGTCCACCCCAAATAGGAGCCGCCGATCATCCCCACCTTGCCGGTACACCAGGGCTGTGCCGCGATCCACTCCACGAGGTCGTATCCGTCCGTCTTGTGAAGCGCGTTGAAGGTGTCCCACTCGCCCTCCGAGTCGTAGCGTCCGCGCACGTCCGCGGCCACGACCGCGTAGCCTCGGGCGGTGAACCACTCGGCGCTGGACCGCGATCCGTTGTTGTCGTACGGGGTCGAGGTGAGGATGGCGGGCACGGGTCCGTCCGCTCCGGCCGGTGCGTATATGTCGACGGATAGCTCGACACCGTCCCGCATCGGCACGAGGACGCCGCGGGTGACCTCCACGTCGTAGTCCGCGCCCGAGTATTCGCCGGCATCCGGCGCCTCCGAGTCTTCTGGACTGCTGGGCGCCTGTGTCGCCGGTCCGCACGAGTTGACCGCAACGAGTGCGATCAATGTGTAAACTATACGTGACATATTGTAATCTTTTCTTTACATTTGTGGCGAGGTTTCTACCGGCCTTTACAGGTTCGGGTTCGAGTCCTTCTCTCTGCGAGGGATCTGCATGCACGTAGTCGTGCCGTACGTGTTCCCGTCGTATGGGTGCGTTCCCGTGGCGAAGGGCAGGTCATGGCGCAGGAAGTCGTACAGCCGGCGGCCCTCCAGGTACAGTTCCCGGTAGCGTTCCTCCATCACCTGTGCCATGACTTCGGCACGGTCGTTCGCATCGGCGGGCTCGTACGCCGGCAGGCCGGCTGCCGCGTGGAAGCCGTTGACGATGTCCACCGCGGTCTGTCCAAGCTCGATCTCGGCGATGATCAACTGCGCTTCGGCCGCGTTGGCAATCGCGATGGGGCTGGTCCATGAGGGATACTTGTGGATATGCCGGAGCGGCGAGCCATCCTGCCCGATGCCCGCGAGCGTGCTCTCCACCCGCGGATCGACCACCCCGCCGAACGTCAGGTTGTCTCCGTCCACGGTGGGCTGTCCGTTCTCGTCGTTGAACTCGGGCGAGAGGAATCCGTCCACGTGGTTGTGCTGGTAGATGCGGTTGTAGCGGTAGAGGTCCGCCGCCGAGTAGTTGGCGTCGTAGCGGAACCCCGCCGGCACTGCCGACGCGTCCGACATGGCTCCGGAGGTGTCGCCAAGATACAGGCGTACTCCCGCGCGCCGGATCTGCGCGGCCGTGGCCAGGTCGCTGCGTCCGGCTGCCTGGGCCAGCGACATCGCCTCGCTCAGCGCCGATTCGGCGCTCTGCAGCATCTCGGTCTGCGACATCAGAGGTCCGACGTCGATCGTCATCTCGCAGAAGGCCTCGCCCAGGATGGCGCGCGAGAACGCGCCGTAGGTCGCAACCGTGGCGATCTTCTCGGCTCGCCCGGGCACGTCGCCGTCGCCCCACTCCTCGAGTCGCATCCGGGAGGATTCGGCCGACACGCGGGCCTTCTGCATCGGCGTGAACACCCCGTATCCGAAGTTGCCGTTGCAAAGGGCCACGTCCCGGTCCTGCCCGATCTTGCGGTGGTCCCACTCGGTCATCACCAGCCAGCCGGAGCTGTGCCTGAGCTCGTCGGTCAACTGTCCGCTGGCGGCCACGAACTGGCTGAATGCGCACTCGAACTCGCCGATGGCGCTGTTGACCAGCACCTCGGCAACCGACGGGTTGTCGAGGTTTTCGGCCGCGACCTTGGTGGGCAGGTCTACCTGCAGGAGGTCTTCGCACGCCGTGTTGAAGGAGGCCAGCAGGAGCGTGGTCACGGCCACCGTGACTCGCCGCGAACCCTTTTTCTCATGGGTCAACATCATCTATTCTCCCCGTTTGTGTGCGGTGTCGGTCAGTAGCTGAGTCGCAGGGTCATGCCCACGGTGGTTGCGGGCGGCATGGACGTCTGGTGGTAGGCTCCTCCCTCACGCAAGGCGTGCCACTGCCGCGTGAGTTCGACATCGATCTCCCTGCGTCCGAAGGTTCCTGACTGGGCTTCCCAGAGGTTGAAGAGATTGCGGGCCGCGATGGTCAGCGATCCGCCCGAGCTGCCGGCCAGACCTGCGATGTCCTCGGACAGCGTGTAGGAGAGCGAGAGTTCGCGCAGCTTTGCCAGCCCGCCCTTGAGCACCCCTGCCTGGAGCCAGTTCCCCACGATCTCGCTCATCGCCGCAAGTTGCGCGTCCTCCCGTTCGAGAATCTGCTGCGAGTTCTGGAAGAGCAGGTGGGACGCGGCCAGGTCGCCGCTGATCTTGGTGAAACCGCCGGAGAAGTCAACGAGCGCGAAGAGCCGGAAGTTCTGGAGGAAGCGCAGCGATGTGTTGACCCCTCCGAACCAGGTCGGGATCGACGGGCCGCGATAGACCGGTTGGGCCATCGCGCACGGCACCGTGCCACCACCCTGCTCGGGCGTGGCCTCGCACTGGTCGTTGACGATGTTGCCGTTCGCGTCGAAGTCCGCCGAAATCACGTTCTCGACGAAGATGCCGCCGATCGGCAGCCCTTCCTGGTGCCGCTGTCCGAAGAGGAAGATGGTGGGCAGGCCGCCAAGGTCGACAACTTCGCTGTCGTTCGTGGCGTAGTTGAAGCCGATGTCCCAGTCGAGAAACTGGCTTCGCACGAGCGTTGCGGTCCCCTCCACCTCGATCCCCCGGTTGTTCAGCTGGCCGACGTTGACGAACTGCGTACCGGCGAATCCGCTGGACGGCGCCACCGGGCGTGCGATGATGGCGTCCTTCGTGTCCTTGTTGTAGAAGGTGAATCCGAGCCCGATCCGGTCGTTGAACAGGCTGGCGTCGAACCCGATCTCGAGTTCTTCGCCCACTTCGGGCTGCAGGTCTGGGTTGCCGACCGCGTCGGTGGTCAGGCCGGGCTGATCGCCGCCAGCCGTGATCGGAGCGTACAACCGGCGCGCGGCGAAGACATCGGGCTGTCGTCCGGCCTGTCCCCACGCCGCCCTCAGCTTGAGATTGTCGATGAAGGAGGCGTTGAAGAACGATTCTTCGCTCAACACCCAGGAACCGCTGACCTTGGGGTAGAGCACGAAGTCGTAGTTCGTGCCGAAGGCGCTGTTGTCGTCACCCCGCATGGCCGCCGTAAGGAAGAGGCGGTTGCCCCAGCTGAGCTGTTCCTGCACGTAGACGCCGAGCGTCTTGTTCTCGATGAAGTCCTCCCACCCCGTCTTGACCGCGGCCGAGGAGACCGTGCCCGGCCCGGGGGCGGGGAACTGGTCGCCCACCGCACCGAACTCGTGCGTCCTTTTCACATAGTACTGGGCCCCGAACGAGGTCTCGGAGGTCGTGCCGAGCAGGGGGAGGTCCACCGTCGCCGTTGCTCCGTAGTCCACGTTGGCCTGGGTGACCGCCCGGTCCGTCGTTTCCACATGCCCGAGACTCATCGAGCCGAAGAAGTCGGCGGAGCCCAGCGGCGATCTCGGAACCATGCGTCCGGAAACGGTGCTTCCGAAGTCTGCACCGCCGGTAATCCTGTGAACCAGCCAGGGGAACGGGTTGTGCCGTATTGTAGTGCTGGCGATGATCCGGTCGATTCCCTCGGTGACGTCGACCGTTTCCATCGCCCAGGGCGGGGTCCAGTTCCAGCCCCGGCGGCGCTCGTCCTCGGCCGCCGCGGGTGTGCCCCAGTAGATCGAGGATACGAACTCGATTGGGAAGGGGCCGCCCCCGTTGAAGCGCGACTTGGAGCGCACGAAGCCCATGTTGGTGGAGATGCTGAGCTGTTCGTTCGGCGTCAGTTCCAGGTTGGCACGTGCCGAGTACTTGTTCTGGTGGTTCCAGTCGACGAATCCCTCGTCCCGGTCCATCTGCGCGGACACGTAGTAGCGAATGAGGTCGGTCCCGCCGCTGGAGGAGATCCCGTAGGTCTGGTCGTGCCCGTAGGTGAACGGGATTCCATGGCCGAGCGCCTGCTCGGACCTCAGCACCTCGAACTTGCGCACACCGCTCGGGAGCATCTCACAGTTGGGGCACGCGGCCGTGCCCTTGTCGTATACGGCCGGCCAGCGACCGACCGCGTTCGACAGGTAGGACACTCCCTGCCTGACGGTCACTTCCCACTGCGGAGCGCCGGAACTGCCGCGCTTGGTGGTGATCTGGATCACCCCGGCCGAAGCTTCGGTTCCGTACAGTGTGGCTGCCGCCGGGCCCTTGATGACCTCGACGCTCTCGATCTCTTCGGGGTTCAGGTCGTTGAGACGGCTGACCGCGCCCCCGCGCATCGTCCGCGTGCCCTGATCGCTTCCGATGCGCGCGTTCGAGTTGTTGTCGATACGGACACCATCCACGTAGACCAGCGGTCCGCTTCCCAGTCCGGTGGCGTTATGTAGCGTAAGACAATATGATACAATGTGTTACGATCTGCCACGATGGCCGCTGGTCACCCCTGCAATCACCCTTTCCACGCCGGGTAGCGGAATCCATGGACCGCCGCCGATCCCCCGTTTCCCGTTCCGCCGTCCCGTGAAACCCTGTCTCGTCCGATAAGGTCTCCCTCGAAAGACGCGGCTCGGCTCGTGGCGACGCGGAGGCCACCTCCTTAAGCTATCATAGCAGGGCGGAGGACATGGCCACACTGCGGGCGAGGAGAATGGAATGACGAAAGCCGGCCGCGTTGACATGAAGCTCGACTTGGACGCCGCAGCGGTTCGGAGGTGGGCGAACTGGTTCCGCCGATACCTCCGTCGGAAGACGAGGAAGTAATGGCCGAAGGCTGGTGGTCTTTTCGCTGGAAGAACGGGGACGCCCACTTCACCACGGTGGGTCCTCGGAACGATCGGATGCCCGTCTACGCAGAGGTCGGTACCAAACTGCGCCTCACTCAGATGACCTTCCCCGCCTGCCTGAAGTTCATGCCCTATGCCGAGGACATCGAGAACTGGAAGCGCGTCAGCCGCAAGAATATCCAGGCTCGCATCATCGAGTAGTACAAGCAGGTCTCCGCTGCGGTCGGACCACGGGTCACCAAGAGGGATTGCGGCTTGGTGGTCGATGGCTTCCTCGACGCCCTGAAGGACGCGCTTGTGAGCGGCGACCACATCGAGATCCGGGGGGGGCGGCACCTTCAAGGCGCGGCGCCGCGAGGCCCGCCCGGCCCACAACCCCAGAACAGGCGAAGCGGTCGATGTTCCACCGCATGTTGTGCCGGTCTCCAAGCCGTCGATTCACTTCAGCAGCGGGGTGGACTTGGCCTCTGGGGTGTCAGGGATGGAGTAGCCCTACGAGGCCGCCGCCAAGCCACGGCTTTGGGGTCCGTCGGGCCACGATGCGGCCCTCCGGTTGCTCCGCCGCCGAGACGGCGTTTCCGCTGGCTTGAGCCACGCTTCCGTGGTCAAGCCAGAGTACCCTCCGTATTACACGGCGGGGCTGGCGAGGGGCTCCGCCCCTTCGATCCCCCACGGAAAGGCCAGCGGTCGCACTTGGGTACCGTGGACCGCCGACCATTCGTGTTGGTCGGCGGTGTGATCGCCACGCCGTCACCGCCATCAGACGCCAATTGGCGAATGCGGGTCGCCGGGATGGCCTTCCTCCGCAGCTCGGGTGCGCGACGGTCAGGTCGAATGGGTGCTCATTGCCGGATTCCCTCCATGAAGAGTTCGGCGATCAGAGCCTCCATGGGCCGGTTGCCCTTCTTCGAGTTGCAGGCACCACACAGCAGTTGGAGGTTGTCGAGGTGATCGGATCCGCCCTTCGACTGCGGGACGATATGGTCCACGGTCAGGTTACGGAACGGAAAATGGATTCGGCAGCCCATGCAGTTGCCTTCTTGGCGTCCGTAGAGCGTGTGGCGGTACGTCCGGTAGTTAGGCAGCTTGCCGAGGTCGTTGCGGCGTGGAATATCCGTCCTAGCGGCGACCTGACCGAACATGCCGTGATGGTCGGAAAGGCGTTCTGCGACGAGCTTTACGGCCAACGGTGACAGATCGATCCCGGCCCATTTCCGTCCAAGGGTTTCCGCTGCCACCAAAGTGGTTGCGCACCCGCAGAACGGGTCGAGCACCACGTCGTCGGGCTTGCTTGATGCCGCAATGATCCGTTCGAGCAACGCCAACGGCTTCTGGGTCGGGTAACCTGTCCGCTCGGTCTTCCCCGTTGCCGGCGGAATGTCCGTAATCACGTCCCGAATCGGCACCCCTGGGTGGTCATGCAGATACCGTTTGACATACGGACGGCCGCTATCGGACCATACCAGATATCCCGCTTCATCAAGTGCCTCCACCTTCTCGCGAATCTTCCTCCAACCCCAACGAGGGCGATACCCTTTGTATTCGTAGGTCAGGTTAGGGCGCTCCCCCATCGACGCGGTGCGGATAATCTCGTGGAGGCGGTATCGCCCCTCCTCGTCCTCATAGCGGTAGGCTTTCCGGATGTACTCAGGGTCGTGTTCCTGCATGACCCGATTCCAAGTAAACGCGTCGCTCCGGGTGTAGAAGAGCAACGCATCGTGGACGCGCCCCCACCGTCCGGCGTCGTTCCGGCTGGATGTCCTCTGCCAGACGATGTCATTACGGTATCTCCGCGCCCCAAACACCGAGTCCAGCAGCATCTTGAGATAGTGTACCGCAGTGTCGTCACAGTGCAGGTAGATGCTGCCCGTGGGCTTCAACACTCGGTGCATTTCCAGCAACCGGACGGCCATCATGATGAGGTACGACTTCATGCCGGAGCCGTGAGCAAGTCCCGCTCCGGCGATTACCGAATACAGCCCCGAGTCACGCTCAGCAATCTCACCGTGCCATGCTTCGTCCACGTCGTCGAGCGTCCATGTGTCCTTGAACGCGGCGCCAGCCGCTTTCGAGCCTATCGGAGCCGCATAGTCTTGGTTCGAGTTGAAGGGTGGATCGAGGTAGATCAGGTCGACACACTCGGAGTTGATCCCCCGGAGAATGTCGAGGTTGTCGCCCGTCCACACCGTGCGGTTCGCGAAGTTCGGGGCGTCCTTGGACATGCCTACGCGACATGAGCATTCGGATTCCCATGTCGTTGTGATCGTTCAGCTTACGGGATTCGTCGGTCGGATTCCCGCTGATTGACTCCCGCCGATTCGTTTCGGGTCAAGCGCGGACCCTCGGGCGGCTGTCCAGCGCCTTCCTGAGCTGTACAGCGTCGGCCTGCTGATAGCAGCGCAACACCGTCTGAG
>VYAQ01000012.1 GCA_009844885.1 Gemmatimonadota bacterium | reverse complement strand
GCCTTCCCAGAGGTACTCCGCACTGGGTGCAAAAGCGGTCGCCGGGTTCCGAAACGGCCCCGCACTCAGGACAGGGCGGACCCCGCAGGGCAGCGCCGCACTGCGAGCAGAAGTTGGCGCCCGCCGAGGTCTCCCGGTAGTTGCAGCTCGGGCAGGCAATGCTCCCCAACTCGTTCATCCTACGAGCCTCGCGCCCGCGATGGCGTTGAAAAACAGCGGCCAGGTCACGATGCTCTGGCCCCTGTAGTTGGGCTGGAACCCGAAGAGGATCACCTCGCCCTGGCCGACGCGAGCGCGCAGGAGCGCCGCCTGACCGGCCAACCTGTCGGGCCCCAGAATCCATCCGGCGATCACGGGATCGGCCTCGCCGTACCGTCCCAGTACCTCCACCCGCTCGTCAACGACCGTGAAGGCCCGGCTGCTGCGCCAATACCAGGCGGCGGTCGAGCCGTCGTATCCGGCGGCGAGCGGATCCGACGCCAGATCCACCTGCACGATGGATCCGGGCACGTAGAACCGCGTGTTGGACAGGCCCGCTACGGGATTGCCCACGTCCAGTCCGAACAGCCCGATCGCGAATTCAGCCGCTTCCTCCATCACCACCAGGCGCCCGCCCGACTCCACGAAGTCGCGGACGGCCGCGCGCCCCTCTTCGCCGATGCCTCCCGTGTACTGTTCCGGCAGCGACCCCGGCAAGCGCCCGCGGCTGATCGACCGGTCCGACTGGCTCTGGAAAACCAGCACGTCGTAGTCGTCGCCCAGTGATCCCGCCCGAACGCGCGCGTCGTGCAGCGAGTCGTATGCCATGTCGTGCCGGTCGAACATCCACCGCGTCCACCCGGCGATCATGGGCTCCTCGTGCCCCTTATAGAGCGCGACTCGGGGCGCGCCGTCCCCCGTCAGCGTCGGCGGCAACTCATAGGCGACCCCGTGTATCGGGATCGGATCGCTCAACACCACGTCGGGCTCGGCCTCCAGCGCCGCCGCCTCGATCCCCATCAACAGCGGCAGCGTGTGCGCGGTCACGTCGTAGGGGCGCTTGGGCGGACCGCCGGGGTATTCGCGCATGTCCGGGTACTCCTGCTCCGTCAGGAGCGTCTGCGCGAAGGCCGCGTACGGCTGGCGCATCACCACCACGTGCGACCCGGCGGGATAGGACGCGCCCCCGGCCGTAAAGTCCGACTCGGCGCGCCGAACCTCGACGTCTCCCATCGTCAGGATCCGCAGCACGCTCTCGACTCCGACCCGGTTCTCCTGCCCGGCCGGGATCACCCAGGCGGCGGGCCACTCGTCCCATCCGGCAACGGCCCGCTCGCCCACGCGGTAGAAGTTCTCCAGCCAGAAGCGGCGGTTCTTCGCGGCGTTGACCAGCAGCGCCATCGCGCCCGAGAACTGGTACTCGACGATGTCGGGAAGTCCCCACTCGCCGCCCTCCCAGGGCCACGGGAACTTCCAGTTCGCCCGTCCGGCATCGTACTCGCGGCCGCCCTGCACCACTTCGCGCGGCACGTTCACGGTCGTGGCCAGTTGTGCGGACGCGGTCTCGCTGAGGATTCGAGCCCCTCCGTGGTAGTGCATGTAGGCGCGCCCGGGATGAAAGCCGTCGTAGATCGCGTTGATGACGACGCCCTGCTTCCCCTGAGAAGTCAGTTCCGCAGCCATGTAGGCACCGAGCTGGTTCACCGCCGAGATCAGGCCGGGGTCGACGTTGGGCTCCATCGGGTCGATGTACGGCGGGAAGAAGATGCGCGCGCCGCTCCCGCCCATCTGGTGGATGTCGTGCACGATTTGCGGGTGCCAGTCGTTCTGGGCCCGGACGGTGTGCTGCGTTTCGTTCTGGTAGAAGGTGTACCAGTCGCGGTTGTTGTCGTGGCCGGTGTAGAAGTGGTAGAGCCAGGGCGGTGCCTGCCCTTCGAACTCGGTGCCGACGTGCTCGTTGTAGAAGTCGTTGACCCACTGGGTGCCGTCGGGATTGAGCGACGGGATCTGCAGGAGGATCACGTTGTCGAGGATCTCGCTGACGCGCTCGCCGGCCGACGAAGCCAGGTGGTGGGCGAGTCTGGCGGCGGATTGCGCGCTGCCGACCTCGGTGGAGTGGATCGCGTGGGTGATCATGACGATCGTGCGGCCCGAGTCCAGCAGGCGTTCGAGTTCGTCGTCGCCGCCAACCGTGCGGGGGTCGGCAAGGCTGCGCTGGACGCCGTGCAGCTCGGCCAGGCGGGCGTGGTTCGCGGGGCTCGTGATCGTCAGCATGACGAACGGCCGTCCACGCGTGGTGGGACCGAGAGTGTCCACGGCGACGCGGTCGCTGGTCCGCGCGAGGGCCTCGTAGTACGACGTCAGGTCGTCCCAGTTGGCGAGCCTGCCCGCAGTACCCATGTCGAAGCCGAAATGGTCGGCCGGGGTCGGCACCTGGGCCGTCAGCGCCGCCGGCAGCAGGGGCCCGAGAAGGGCGAAGGCGGCAGGAATCATTGAGGGGCGCATGCCAGCTCCTGGTATCGTGTGCCTGTTACAGTCCCGTAGGCGAGTCTACGAAACGGCCCTCGATTCCGAAACGTTGCCCGAGAAGACGCGCGAGGGCCTTCACGCCCCAGGTCTCGGTCGCGTAGTGGCCGCCGAGAACAACCGAGACTCCGAGTTCGGCGGCCTCGATGGCATGATGGTGCTGAGCCTCGCCGGTGACCAGCAGATCCAGCCCCGCGGCAGCCGCCTCCGGCAACGCCGAGGCTCCCGCACCCGTGACCACGGCAGCCGTCCTCACGTGCCCGGGTCCTCCCGGGAGGATCTGCGCGCGCGTGCCCGTGGCTTCCTCGAGGGTGCGTGCCAGCGCTTCCAGCGGCATATCGACGCCCCCCTTCCAGCCCACTGCGGCGCCCCGGTAGTCTCCGAACGGCTCCAGGTTGCCGAGCCCCAGCTTCCGCGCCAGTACCGCCGAGTTCCCCACCTCGGCGTGTGCGTCCAGCGGCAGATGGACGCTGTAGAGAGCGGTGTTCGTCTCGATAAGGGCCTTCACACGGCCGAAGCGGGGTCCGGTCAACGGTTGCAGGCCGCTCCAGAACAGGCCGTGATGAACAATAAGAAGGTCGGCCCAATCCTTCGCCGCGTCGATCACCGCCTGGCTGGCGTCGACCGCGGCGGCGACCCTTCGTATCGGCCCGGTACTCTCGACCTGAACACCGTTGAGGGCGTTCGGATAGTCGGGAAAATCCGGGACCGCAAGGTAGTCGTCGAGGAACCCGGCGATCTCCGCCAGCGCCACGGAAGGCATGACCGCCGCTCCGCCTGAGAGTCCCCGCTGCTAGACCTTCACCTTCCCGCCGACGCCCAGCACCTTCCCCGTCTGCCCGCTCCCCGCACCCTTGGAACGGTCGGCACGCGCGGCTCCCGGGTCGATTGCCACCCCCGCGTCCTTGCGACCGACACTGATGGTGCCGTTCACGACCCCGCCTTCCTCGAGCTGCAGGCGCGCGGCGCTGATTTCGCCGTCGATGTGGCAGGTCGCCTGCAACTCCAGACGGGACTCCACGATCAGCGAACCCTTCACCGTCCCCGCGATCACGGCGTCCTGGGTGTGAATGTCACCGTTGACCCGTCCCGCCTTGCCGATCACGACCGCCTTGTGGGCGCGGACGGAACCCTCGATGTGCCCTTCGATGCGAATGGTGTCGGTCGTGTCGCAGTCCCCGACGACGCGCAGTCCGGGCCCGACGATGGAGATGACCTGCTCGGGCGATGACGCTGGTGTGGGTCCTTTTCGTGCCATGGCTTCCAAACGTCTTCCTTCCTTGGGATACGGGTGATCTTCCGGAGAACCGCCCTACTGTGGCGGTGTCACCATCGACAATGGATCGATTGGCCTGCCGTTTCTCAATATCTCGAAATGAAGATGGGGTGCGGTAGACCGGCCCGTCGAACCCGACAGCGCGACCACCTCTCCCTGCCGAACCTGCCGACCCCGTTCCGCAACCAGATGGGAAGCGTGGCCGTACCTGGTGCGCCAGCCATCGCCGTGATCGATGAGGACGAAGAGACCGTAGACGGGATCGTTGGCCGCGTCAACAACAACGCCTCCACCCGCCGCTCTGACGTAGGAGCCGCTCGCCACCGCGATGTCGATTCCGGGATGGTCGGAGGCACCGCCATCGGCCCGCGTGACGAAGCCCCTGGTCGCGAGCGGCCAGGCGGTCGGCTCGGTCGCGGTCCCCTCGCCCAGTCCGCCGGAGCTCCCGCCGACAGAGCCGCGATTCGTGAGCCAAAGGGCGGAATCGCGCGAGCTGTCGAGCCCGATCAGCTGGCGGTAGTTATCCTGTCGCGCTTCGAAGGCCGCCATTCGACTGGCCAGCGAATCCATCCGCTGGTGCCGGGCCATAAGCGAGTCGTTCTGTTGCTGGAGAACAGCGGTCCTTGACGCGCGGGCGGCCATGGCCGACCAACTTGCCGCCAGCGCCACGAACAGGACCGCCAGCGCCCCCGCGCCTACCTTGATGGCCACAAGACGACGCTGGGACAGCGTGATGGCGCGCGGTTGTTCCGTATCGCCACGCACCACGATGATCGATATGCCGTCCTTGCCGTCCACCTGTTCCCTCGATTCCGTGTTCGGTCCGCCGTTACGTGTCCCTTGAATATTGTCGGGCCGGACGCGGTTCAGCCAACTATCTCGGCCGCTTCCCTTCCGGTCACTGCGGCGAAAACCCTCTCCAGCTCTCGCGCTCCACGAAATGATATGCGGATGGCGCCGTTGCCCTTGCCCCGCCACTGGATGCCGACGCGTGCGTCCAGGTGATCGCTGAGCGCCTCCTCCAGAACCCCGATCGCGGGATCGCGTTCCGGCGCCTCGTCCGTGGGCTCCGGGCCAGGTGGCTCCCCGCCCGTGGCCAGTTCCCGCACCCGGCGTTCCGTTTCGCGCACCGACCACGATTCGGCGACCGCCTGCCGCGCAAGATCCGCAGCCTTCACCGGATCGTCCACCCCCAGGATCGCCCTGGCATGCCCCATGGCCAGAGCGCCTTCCTCGAGCAGGCGGCGAACGGACGGCGGGAGCGTCAAGAGGCGGAGCACGTTCGCGACCGTGGACCGGCTCTTGCCCACGGCTTCGGCAACTTCGCGCTGTCCGTACCCGAACGTATCCCGAAGTATTCCGTAGGCCTTGGCTTCCTCCAGCGGCCCGAGGTCTTCGCGCTGTATGTTCTCGACGAGCGCGAGAACGAGCAGTGTGCGATCGTCGACCTCGCGCACCTGTGCCGGTATCTCGGTCCAGCCCAACAGCTTGACGGCGCGAAGCCTCCGCTCGCCTGCCACGAGCTGGTAGGTTCGGCCGGAAGGCGACCTTCGCACGAGCACCGGCTGCAGAAGTCCGTTGACCCGGATGGAGGCTGCAAGTTCGCTCAGTTCGGCGGTGCGGAACCGCCTCCGCGGCTGGTAGGGGTTGGCGGCCACGGCCCGGACCGGAACCGTGGTGGGCACATCCGGTTCAGATCCGGCCGCAGCCGGCTCCTGCATGTAGTCGCCCAGGAGGGCGCCGAGCCCTCTTCCAAGTCGGTCGCCTCGGTTCATGAACACTCAGCTCCTGTGATTGTGTGCAAGCCCCGTCCTGCCCCGAATCTCCCTGGCGAGCGACGCGTAACGTCGCGCGCCGACCGAGGAGGGTTCGTAGTCGGTCACCGGCTGTCCGAAACCCGGCGCCTCGGCGATGCTGACGTTTCGCGTGATCACCGTGTCGAACACCTTCTCGCCGAAGTAGCGTTTCGCCTCGGTGGCGACCTGGCGGGAAAGACTGAGGCGCTGGTCGTACATGGTGAGGAGCACGCCCTCGACCTCAAGGCCCGGATTCAAGCCTCTCTGCACCAGGCCGATCGTATTCAGCAGTTGGGTAAGCCCTTCGAGCGCGTAGAACTCGCACTGAATGGGTATCAGGACCGAGTCCGCCGCCGCGAGCGTATTGAGGGTCAGCAACCCCAGAGACGGGGGGCAGTCGATGAAGACGAAGTCGTAGTCGGCCGTGAGCGGGGCCAGCGTGTCGCGAAGGATCGTCTCGCGATCCTGGACGCCGACCAGCTCGACCTCGGCCCCCACGAGATCGCGGTTGGCCGGAATCACGTCGAGATTCGCGCGCCCGTCGGACCGAAAGACCGCGCGAAATGCGGGAAGCCCCCGGACCAGAACATCGTACACGGTAGGTATGTTGTCGCGCTGGATGATGCCCAGGCCGCTGGACGCGTTGCCCTGAGGGTCCATGTCGACAAGCAGCACCCGGGACCCGTCACGCGCCAGGCTTGCACCGAGGTTGACCGCGGTCGTGGTCTTGCCAACACCGCCTTTCTGGTTGGCGAGAGCGATGATTCGGTTCAAGACGCGGCGTTTTCCTTGAGGTTCCCGGGAACGACGAAACGGCATCGGCTCCGGAATCTAACCGTGCCGTGTTCCACGTGGAACAAGAAAAGGTGCTCGTGGGTGCCTTGGTGATGTTCCACGTGGAACACCCGGGGCTGCCCGAGGATCAAGCAGGAGGGGCCCGGTTCGCCGGCGCCCCGGCATCCTTTGCCGGCAGCCGACCATCCTTGGCCGGCGGCCGACCTCCCGACGGCGCTGCGAGGCTTCGGGCCGTCGTCCGCCGGTTGGCCGCCTTGCGGATCTCCATCACGAGGTTCTGCAGGTCCGCGGGCGAGACGCCGGGGATCCTGCCCGCCTGGGCCAGGCTCCGCGGCCGTATCTTCTCGAGCTTCTGGCGTGCTTCGATCGACAGCGTTGCGAAGCTCGTGAAGGGAGTGTCTTCCGGGATGGCGAATTCGGCTTGCGCTCGCAGCTTGGCCGCCCGTTCCAGCTCCCGGCGCACGTAGCCCTCGTACTTGGTGTCGATCTCAACGGTTGCCAGCACGTCCGGGTCGAAGCGCGGGGCTGCATTGCCGGCCGCGCGCAGGAGGGCCTCCGCGGTCACCCGCGGCCGACGAAGAATGTCACCGGCCCGCCGCGGACGGTCGATCGGGTGGCTTCCCGCCCGTTCCAGCGTGGGATTCACCGTCGCCGGCTGCATGGCCTCGCCTCGGAACCATGCCCTGGCGCGCGACTCTTCGCGGAGCCGCTCCTCCAGCGCGGATTCCTGTTCCTCCGTCAGGAGTCCCACCGACCGGGCGAGGGTCCCCAGGCGGCCCGGCCCGTTGTCCTGGCGGAGCAGCAGGCGGAACTCGGCCCTCGACGTGAACAGCCGATAGGGCTCGTCCACTCCCTTTGTGACCAGGTCGTCGATCAGGACGCCGATGTACCCCTGGTCCCTCTCGACCACGAACGGATCCCTGCCCAGCACCGCGAGGGCGGCGTTGGCGCCCGCCACAAGCCCTTGCCCGGCGGCCTCTTCATAGCCCGTCGTCCCGTTGATCTGCCCGGCGAAGTACAGTCCGGCGATGCAACGCACCTCCAGCGTGTGCCTCAACTGATACGGGGGAAAGTAGTCGTACTCGATCGCGTACCCGGGCTTGGTCATCCTTGCTTCCTCGAGGCCGGGAATCGACCGGAGAAAGGCGAGTTGCACCTCGGGCGGGAGCGAGGTCGAGAGTCCGTTGACGTACAGTTCGGTGGTATCCAGCCCTTCCGGCTCCAGGAAGACCTGGTGACGCGCGACGTCCGGAAACCGTACCACCTTGTCCTCGATGGACGGACAGTACCGCGGACCCCGTCCCGATATCTCACCGCCGTAAAGTGCGCTGCGAAAAAGGTTTGCGGTAACAATGCGCTTCAGCTCGGCTCCGCACCAGGTGATCCAGCAGGGCCGCTGCGCGGGTATGGGTTCGCGGCTGTAAAAGCAGAAGCGGAAGGGGCTGTCCTCCCCGTCCTGCCGCTCGCAGCGCGACAAATCCACCGAGCGTCCGTCAACCCGCGGCGGCGTGCCCGTCTTAAAGCGCGCCACCTCGAGGCCTCGCTCCTCCAGGGCCTCTGCGAGGTCGATCGAAGGGCCCTCCCCCGCCCGCCCCGCCCCC
>VYAQ01000155.1 GCA_009844885.1 Gemmatimonadota bacterium | reverse complement strand
CGCTCGAGCGTCCGCATGCGGTAGCGCAGGCTGGCCGAGCTCAGCATCGCCCCCTGCCGCACGACGCCCAGCGTGCGACCCCCGGAGAGCGTGATGAGCGCGTCGTACGGACCGCTGCGGCAGTGCTCGACCCGCACGGGGTCCTCCTCGGGGTCGGCGTCGGCGATCATCGCCGCCAGCTCGTAGACGAGCGCCACGCCGTCGAGGCGCTCGGCCAACAGCCGCAGCCACTGGCGGGAGACGGGGTGGCGATAGAGCAGGTCGTCGTCGCTCAGGGCAGCTATGCCCGCCTTGGTGGGGACGTAGCGCCGCAACGGGCGGTCGCTCAGCATCGCCAGGCGGTGCGGATGCGCCTTGGCGAGGCCCATCCGCCGCAGCTTCGCCAATCGCTCGCGCAGGCTGGAGGCGGGCAGGCGCTTCATGCGCGAGAGGTCCTCGACGCTGGCGAAGGGCGTCTCGCAGACAAGCAGCAGCGTCTCGTGGAGGGCCTGAGCCAGGCGCGGCGGACGGAGGCGCTCAAGCGCCTGCGGCCGCGCGTCACCGCTGAGTGCGCGCGTCGCCGCGGCGAGCTTCCGTGGGGTGTCGCCCGCCTTGGCCATGACGGCGCGGGGCAGGGCGCGGCCCGGCTGGCCGCGCTCGAGGAAGCGCCACAGCGTGTGGCGCGAGACGCCGAACGCCTCGGCCGTGCGCGCGTGGCCGTGGCGCTCGATGTGCGCGAGCAGATAGTCGCCGATGGCGTCGTACAGGTCCGGTTCCACCGCTTCGCTCCCGCATGAACTACCAGCGTACATACGTTCGCTTTGTCCCGCATCCCCGACGAGCGAGTGCGTGTACAGGGTGTCCGTAGCACGACGCGGGCATAACCTCGCCCGGATCCCGCGGGGCGCACGCCCCGCTCCCAGCCGCCCGAGAAACCCGGACCAGCGATGCCTCCGATCACCGCCGCCAGCGCCACCCTCGTCCGCCTGCTCACGGGCGGGCCTGCCGACATCGTGGTCGAGCGCGGCGTCATCCGCTTCACAGGCCGCGCCGCCGTCCCGCTCGGAGCCATCGAGCGCATCGAGGCGCGCCCGTCGTGGTTCTGGACGCGGCTCACCGTCCTCGAGGCCGGGGGCGCCGTCCACGCCATCCGCGGGCTCGCCCGCGACGACGCCCAACGGCTTGCCGCGGCCGTCCGCGAGGAGGCGGCCCGCGCCGCCGGGGAGGTCGCCGCCGAACTGCTGCAGCTCGACGAACGCCTGGCTGGCTACCACGCCAGCGACCGCTACCGCCGCCGCTCCGCCAGCGCGCAGCTCCAGGCGGACATCGCCACCGCCGTGCAGCGCTGCTCCGGGGCGCTGCTGCGCTCTCACCTGCCCCCCGACGCGACAGAGGCGCTCGCCCGCATCCGCCCATTCGCGAGCCCCGCCGTCTTCGAGCGGGCGCGCGAGGCGGCCAACGACCGCTTCGTCGCCGCCAGCATGCCAGCCGTCGCCCAGGCGGCCGCGGGCGTGCTCGCCAACTCCCCGACGGACGAGCAGGCCGAGGCCATCGCCACCGACGAGGACGCGACGCTCGTGCTCGCAGGCGCCGGTACCGGCAAGACCGCTGTCATCACCGGCAAGGTCGCCCACCTCGTCCGCAACGAGGGCGTACCGCCCGGGGAGATCCTCGTGCTCGCCTTCAACCGCAAGGCCGCCGAGGAGATCCGCGAGCGCCTCCCCGGCGACCTCGCCGACGCCAAAGTCGCCACCTTCCACGCCTTCGGCCTGCGCATCATCGCCGACGCCAAGGGCGCGCCCGCGCTCTCCAAGCTCGCCGAGGACGAGGCGAAGCTCATCGCGGCCATCGACGCCATCCTCGTCGAACTGCTCGCCGACCCGTGGCAGGGCCGCGCCGTGACGGAGTTCATCGAGCGCCACCGCAGCGACTACCGCTCGCAGTTCGACTTCGAGACGCCCGGCGCCTACTACGACCACGTGCGCCGCTCCGAGCTGCGCACACTCGCCGGTGACCTCGTGAAGAGCTTCGAGGAGCTGGAGATCGCGAACTTCCTCACCCTCAACGGCGTCCGCTACGACTACGAGCGCCCCTACCCCGTCGAGACCGCGACGGCCTGGCACCGCCAGTACCGCCCCGACTTCCACCTCCCCGACCACGACCTCTACATCGAGCACTTCGCCCTCGACCGCGACGGGCGCCCGCCCGCGGCCTGGAGGGGCTACGCCGAGGGCGTCGCCTGGAAGCAGGGCATCCACGAGCGCTACGGCACGACGCTGATCGAGACCTACAGCTGGCAGCGGCGGGAGGGCGTGCTCCGCGAGCGCCTGCGCGAGCAGCTCGCGGAGGCCGGCGTGACCTTCGAGCCGGTGCCGATGGAAACCCTCCTGCGCGACCTCGCGCGCTGGCTGATCTCATGGCTGGCGCAGCTCACGGCGACCGTCCTCAGCCACGTCAAGACAAGCGGCATCTCCCCGGAGACGCTGCGAGCGCGCGCCCGGAGTTCCGCTGATCGCGCGCGCAGCGAGGCCTTCCTCGACATCTTCGAGCAGGTGCTCGCGCGCTACGAGTCGATGCTCGGCGGCGAGAAGGACTTCCACGACCTGATCAACGACGCCGCCGCGCACATCCGCGAGGACCGCTGGCCGTCCCCCTATCGCTACATGCTGGTCGACGAGTTCCAGGACATCTCCGCCGGGCGCATGGCGCTGCTCCAGGCGCTCAGCGGCCCCGGCGTCGCCCACTTCCTCGTCGGCGACGACTGGCAGTCGATCTACCGCTTCGCGGGTTCGGACGTCGCCCTCGTGCGCGATGTCGGCACCACCTCGGCCACGTGCGCGAGCGCGCGCTCGGGCGGACCTTCCGCTTCGCGCGCGGCATCCTCGATCCCTCCACCGCCTTCGTGACGCGCAACCCGGAGCAGACGCAGCGCAAGTTGCGACCGGCCGACCACGTGCCCGACGGGGGCGTCACGGTCATCGCCAGCGGCGACCGGGGGAACGGCGTGCAGGACGCGCTGCGCGACATCGAGGAGCGCGAGGGTGCCGACGGCCCGCCGCGCTCCGTGCTCGTGCTCGGGCGTTACCGCGGCAGCCGCGAGGCGCTTCCCAGCTCGAGTGGAGGACGGCTGCGCGTCGAGTTCAGCACCGTCCACGCCGCCAAGGGCCGCGAGGCCGACTACGTCGTCGTGCTCGACCTCCGCGAAGCCCGCCTCGGCTTCCCCGCGCAGATCGCCGCCGACCCGCTCCTCGACCTCGTGCTGCCGCCCCCGCCCGGAGGCGGCTACCCGCACGCCGAGGAGCGCCGCCTCTTCTACGTCGCGCTCACACGCGCGCGGCGCGGGACGTACTTGGTCGCCGATGCGCTGCGGCCCTCGGCGTTCGTGGAGGAGCTGCTGCGCGAGTCGCCGGGCGTGCGGCGGCTGGGGGAGTTCCGGCGGGACCGCACGGCGGCCTGCCCGCGCTGCCGCACGGGTCGCCTCGACGTCTCGGGCAGCGGGCGCAGCATGGGCTGCCTCAACTTCCCCTTCTGCCGCTACCGCGCGCCGCGCTGCGGGAGCTGCAGCCAGGGCTTCGTGGTGATCGCCGGGGACGCGGCGCGCTGCACGAACGCCTCTTGCGACGCCGCACCGTCGCCCTGTGAGGTCTGCGGCCAGGGCGTCATGGTCACCCGCCGCGGCCGCACCGGCGCCTTCCTCGGCTGCTCGCAGTACGCCTCCGATCAGCCCTGCACCAACACCCGCAACCTCGCCGCTCGGACCTGATTCTCCCTATCGGACCATCCCGGAGCTGGCGAGCGTCAGCTTCCTCTACTGGCTGCCGTGATCGGCAATGTGCAATCGCCGGGTGGAAGCACTCGACCCTGCGAACGCACGTTCGCTACAATTGCGCAACCCGGCGCTGACTGGAGACATGCGAGACTCCCAATGACGGACAGATACAAGTCGTACTGGCTGCCGGGACTTGGCAACGACGACGCCGACCCCGATGAGGTACTCCACTCGGCATTCGCGTGGCTCGAAACGGAGCCGTGCAGCGGCGAGAGGCTTGTGGTCATGAATACCCTCGGCATGACCGAGCACACACCGTATCTTGCGCAAGCCTCGGCCCCCTATACCGTGGTCTCACCCAGGGCCAGGAGGCGAATCGGGACAGCCAGCGCGCCGGGGAATGCGGTTCTGGCGATATGGCCCGCACACGAAACCCTTGAGTTGGCTGAGGTTCTGGCGCGAGACGGCGCCCTCTGCGTGATTCCGGGCTCAGTAGATGACGTAAGTCATTGGATCCATCGGACGGCTGCACACGCCCTCTGGGACATCGGTTTGCCGGACGATGACCCTCTGCGACTCGAAGAGCCTGTCCGCAGTGCTCTCGATTCGATCATTGCTTTTGACGGCAACAACAATTTCCTGGGAGCTGGCGGAAAAGAACACGCCATCCGCAGGCTCCGGACCATGATCCGCGATGGGCATCGCCCGGATCCTTCAGTGCTGGAGAACTACGTGCTCGCGCGTGGCACACGGAGTTTCAAGGGCGCACGCCGTTTGCGCGAGTGGTACGAGGGATTGCTTCAAGGCCGACGGTTCTACGATTACGCTCGCCGACCGATCTAGGCGCGGCCATGTTGGCCGCGCTCGAGTAAACCGCCAGGGCGTGTGCCAGGAGCCGCCCGCCGTGCGCGCGTGGCCGCAGCGCTCGACATGCGCGAGCAGGTAGTCGCCGATGGCGTCGTACAGTTCCGATTCCACCGCGCCTGTCCAATGGCTGTCCTGTCGAGGGGGGCGTTCTGGCCCGTGTTCCAGATTGCCATTAGAACGGGCGTTCGGCGAGGTGCAGGCAGGAGGCGGACTGGGGAGTGCCACGCGATCGAGTCCGGCTTCGGTCGACCGGCGAGCGCGGGGTCCGCGCTGTGATGTCTGGTTCTAAAGCTCAAGCGCTTGCACATTCAGCAGCGCTCGGGCCACAATCGGCGACGCGGAGGCTGGGCATGCCGAGATTCGCGGAGTTCTTTGCGGGCATCGGGCTTGTCCGCGAGGCGATCGAGCCCCTCGGGTGGGAGTGTGTCTTCGCGAACGACATCGCGCTGGCCAAGGCGGAGATGTACGAGGGGCGCTTTGGTCGGGAGCACCTGAAGGTCGGCGATATACACGATCTCTCGGTCGCCGACCTTCCCCTCGGCGTCGATCTTCTCACGGCATCGTTCCCTTGCATCGACCTGTCGCTCGCGGGCAACCGGAACGGTCTCGCCGGGCGGCACTCGGGAACAATCTGGCCCTTCCTCGATTTGGTCGAGGAGCTACGCCGCAGAGGCGCACTCCCGCCAGCCCTGCTACTTGAGAACGTGACGGGGCTGTTGTCGTCGGAGGGCGGACGCGACCTGCGCGCCATCTGCGAGCGCATCGGCGAACTGGGGTACCTCATCGATATCGTCGTGTTGGATGCGAAGTGGTTCGCTCCTCAGAGCCGTCCGCGCCTTTTCGTCGTGGCGCTCAGCCGCGATCTCGATGTGGGAGTGTCTCCTGGAAGCGAGGAGGTCTCGATCGTCCGGCCTCGCAGCGTGCGACGCTTCCAGTGCGCCAATCGCGACCTGCCGCTTGTGGAGCTGCCCCTTCCGGAGCCGCCTCGCGGGAGCCCTCTCCCGCTTGTAGCGGTCTTGGACGATGTATCACAGGGCGACGCTTCTTGGTGGCCGGGTGAGCGAGTGGAGGCGCTCATCGATGCCATGGCCCCACGCCACCGAGAGCGAGTCGAAGAACTCTTGGCGGGCGAGCGGGACGGGGTGGCGACAATGTTCCGCCGCGTCCGGCACGGACGGACGGTCGGCGAGGTGCGAGCGGACCGGCTCGCCGGCTGTCTCCGGACGCCGTATGGAGGCAGCAGCGTGCAGTTCCTCGTGGACTGTCGCAGCGGAGGTGTGAGGATACGGCCGCTGAACGGCCGCGAGTACGCCCGCCTGCAGGGCGCCGGGGACTTCCCGATCGCCGTCTCGGACCGACAGGCCTGGCTTGGATTCGGAGATGCGGTCTGCGTGCCGGCGGTACGCTGGCTGGTCGCGCATGCGCTGGGCTTCCTCTGCGGAGCCGAGAGGTCGACGCTGGAAGCGCAGTTGCGGTTGCTCGACCAGGGTGCGCCGTATGCCGCCGTCGCATAGCTCCTCCAGCCCTCGCCGCGATCCACTCACCCCCGAACAGCGCTCGGCGGCCATGCGTCGCATTCGCCGAAAGGACACGGCCCCTGAACTCGCTCTGCGTCGCGAACTCACGCGCCGTGGCTTGCGCTACAGGGTCGACTACGCGCGAGCGCCGGGCAGACCCGACGTCGCCCTCGTCGGCCGACGCGTCGCCGTCTTCGTGGACGGCGAGTTCTGGCACGGGAAGAAGCTGAGCGCGGAGCGACTCTCGGAGATGCCGGAATACTGGCGGCGCAAGATCGAGCGCAACGTTGAACGAGACGCCCGCGTCAACAACGAGCTGCACGCACTCGGGTGGACAGTCATCCGCATCACCGACCGTGCGATTGGGCGCGACCTCGGCGGGGCGGTGGACGTCGTAGAACGTGCCGCTGCGCACTTGCCAGTCGCTACAACGCCGGACGGCGTCGACATCTGTGAGTTGCCGTCATGACGCTCCCTGACGACCTTGACATCGAGAAGGCGCTGATTTTCTTCCACGCCTACATGTACGGGCCGCTGCGCGGCAAGGTGCGACTCTACACCGCGCGCGGCGTAGCTCCGCGGGTCGCGATGTCGGAGGACTGGGAACTGTTCGCGTCGATCCTCGTCCGAGACCGTGGCGTCCCGACGCAGAGCGGGCTCGATTTGGAGCGATACGAGGTCAAGTCGGCCACCTATGGGAGCTCGTTCGAGTACCAGTACCACCGGAACTCCTGGCGGGAAAAGCTCGCCGCCGACCGAGCTGCTGGCCACCTCTTCATCTCGCACCAGGACTGGCTGCGGCTTGTCGAGGTACGGTACTGCGCCGGCGCGGACTTGCTTGAGTTCTTCGAGGCGTGGGAGGCGGAACGTCCGTACTCGGACCCGGGGCAGCAGCGTTTCAGAAGATCGATACCGTTCGGCTGGGTACGGGAGAACGCGGAGCTCGTGTTGTCCATCGAAGACGGGGAGGTCGGTGATGATCACGCAGGGTGATGGTCATCCGATCCGCCAAGCCGTGCGATGCACTCTTAGTCAGAGGGTGGTACGCGTCGCACCTAGTCTGCGGGGGGCCGGTACGAGCGGATTGCCTCGACGGTCTCGCGCAGCTCTCCGACCGGTGCTTGAGCTTCGATAAACTTCGCGTAGGCCGAGTGAGCGTGGTTTATCAGCTCGTCGTACGTCATCACCCTGATTCCGTACCCGCGGAGCGACTCTTCGTCGCGCTGGCGAGTCTGGGGGTTATCCCAGCCGATGGGGAGTTGGCCCAACAGGCTGATCGCTTCGATGGGATACCGCATCTCATCGGGATCTTTCGCGATGTCCTGCTTCACGGCGGCGATGTAGTCGTTCACCTGATCTTCAATCGCCGTCTTGCGCGTCCTTACCGATGCTCGCTTTAGCTCAATGATCACATGTGCGCCCGAGATCCGCCGATATCGCACGTCGAGGCGGACCTCTTCCTTGTTCCGAATCGGGACTCGCGCGACCGCGTTCTGAATCCGCTCTTCCATATTCCGGTACTCCGTGGCGCGCTCCCACGCTGGGTCAAGGAGCCAGAGATGGTCGAAAATGTACTCCTGCAGGACCTTCTCGTATTCGTCACGATCCACCTTCCCCTGCAGCTCGTCGATGATGGCCAGGCGCTCACGCACGATCTCGTGATAACGCGACGCCTCTATGGCGTCCATGTCCGCGAGCCACTCGAGGAAACGCTCAACGTTCGCGGCATCAATCAGATCGAGTTGCTCCAAGGCGTGGTCCAGCTTCAGCCTCTCGAACGCCAGTACGGCCGTGGCGTAGAACTCGTGCCGGTGGCTCTCATCCTTATTGGCTTGATCAATGCCTTCGAA
>VYAQ01000104.1 GCA_009844885.1 Gemmatimonadota bacterium | reverse complement strand
GGCGAGGCGACCGCTGGCCGGGCGGTCGAGGCCGTGGCGGCGGCGGACCGATGAGCCGGCGGCAGCGGCGCATGGCCGACCCCGCGTTTCCGCGGCAAATCCCGGGACACCGGCATGTCGGGATGGGACGGGCTGGCGGCAGCCAGTTGGCCGAGAGCAGCCGGGCAGCCGAGCAAGGCCGGACAGCCGCGGACACACGGCCCGCCGCGGGCGCACAGCCTGCCGCGGACGCACAGCCTGCCGCATGCGACCGGCCTGGTGCCGACCTCGGCCTACCAGCTCCAGGCAGGGTCCACCGCCTTCACCGCGAGCCCGAGCGCTTCCAGTTCCCGCTCGCGCCGGTCCGGCGCGTGGGCCGCGGGTGAGCGGTGGCTCTGCACCACCATGACCAGGTCGCGCGACGGAACGATGTAGGTGCTCTGGTTGCCGGCACCTGCCGCGTAGTATGCATCGAGCGGCAGGCTCGGTACACGGTCGCCGCGGCCGCTCTCGTCGGGCGTGTTCACCCAGAACTGCCCCCCATAGACCGGCGGATCCCAGGCCGGCGCCGGCGAACTCACGAAGTCGACAAACTCCTCCGGCAGCAGCCGCTCGCCATTCCACATTCCGCGCTGCAGGTAGAGCAGACCGAGCCGCGCCCAGTTCCGGGGCGTGCCGTAGTTGTACCCGGTCAGGATGAAGTTGCCGTGAACGTCCGTCTCCATGATGAACCGGCGGATCCCGATCTTGTCGAAGAGCGCCCGCTGGGGCCAGGACAGGTATTCCTCGCCAAGTTCGTTCTCGACGGTGCGCCGTACGATGTACCCGAGTGTCCACGGGTCGGAGTTGCGGTAGCGGCCGACCGTGTTGGGCGGGAACTCGGGCTCCCGCGTGGTCGAGAACCTGAACACGTCGATCGGCGCCTCGTAACCCATCCAGTGGTCCCACTGCCCGGGCACGAACGCCAACGCCATCTGCTCCGGGGTGGCTCCCGAGTTGGTGAAACGGAGGCCGCTCGACATGCGAAGAAGGTCGGCAATCCGGATCACGGCGCGCGGATCGCCCGCGGAGTTCTGCCACTCCGGCACCGGTGCCGCCTGCCAGAGTTCCAGATGGCCCATCTGGATGAGACGGCCGATGAGCGTGGCCGTCATGCTCTTCCCCATCGACCAGCTCTCGAGCTGCGTGTCCTGATGCACGCCGGGACCATACTGCTCGGCGATGACGCGCCCGCGGTGCACCACCACGAAGGCGGCCCGGTTGTCGCCGGGGGTTAGCATGACCCGCACCGCTTCCGCCAGCAGCCCGGCATCCACGTCGTCGGGAAGCGGTGCGTCCGGGAGAAGGTCGCCCATCGGCCACGGGGTAGTCTCCGCGTCGGGCAAAGCGCTCACCACCTCGCGTGGCGTGAAGAACACGTTGTCGGTCCAAGGCGGCAGGATTACGCACCCCTGGTCGCCGAAGTGCCGCGCCCGGCCCGACGCCCTGCCGGACGCACCGTCCCGCGACGCGGTCACGATGCGCCGCTCCTCGTCCACCTCGAAGACAAAGTGGCCGGCGTCGTAGTCGCTCACTTCGTCATCGGTGAGGAGAACGCTCTGTCGGAGCGCGTCGCCACGGTCGCGTTCCGAGACCCAGATGGCCGAGCAGAACCGCTTGGCGGACCCGTTGAGCGCGAAGTCCGGCGGCGGAAGCACGAACTCCGGCGGCGGAGCGGAGGACGCTCCGACCGAGCCAGCTCCGGGCGCATTCGACGCCTCGCAGGCAAAGCCGACAAGGGCCAGGGTCGCAACTGTGCCGAGACTCGTGATCGTTTTCACAATGTTCCTCCGGTTTGCGCCGAGGCCGGGCCGGGCGGCGCTGGACCGTGTCGGGTTGTTCACCCGTTTGATTTCTGCGGTCGGGCCATCAACATTGGCATCCCACCCTGCCGTGAAGCCAGTAGGACACCGCAATACGCAAGGAGGCCCTCAATGCAAACCCCGCGCTCCCTCCTCACCACCACACTCCTCCCCCTCGCCCTCGCCCTGCCCACCGGCACGTTCGCCCAGCAGCCCTCCGGACTCCTCGACATGGACACCTACATGGAGATGGAATCGGTCGGCAACCCGCGCATCTCGCCCGACGGGAACCACATCCTGTTCACGCGCGGCGGCGTAGACAAGATGAACGACCGCAGCAAGAGCGAGCTGATGATCATGGACCTGTCCACCCGGCGGATCAGCGAGCTGGAGACCGGGAGCTTCGAGGTGTCGTCGCCCATCTGGTCGCCCGACGGGACCCGGATCGCTTTCCTGTCCGACAAGAGCGGGACGAACCAGATCCACGTGATGTGGCTTGACACGCGCGAGACGAAGCAGCTGACGAACCTCGACCGGTCGCCCGGAGGGATCCGCTGGTCGCCCGACGGGACGCGGATCTCGTTCACGTCGTTCATCCCCGAGACGGGTTCGCCGCTGCCGATCAAGATGCCGACCTTCCCGAGGGGCGCGAATCTGGCCGCCCCCGCGGTGGTGGAGGACCGCATGGGCTGGCAGCGCGACGGGCGCGGGTACACGCCCAAGGGGAACACCCAGATCTTCATCGTCGACGCCGACCTGGGCGGCACCCCCCGCCAGATCACCTCGGGCGAGAACTCCCACAACAACCCGCGCTGGTCGCCCGACGGCACGAAGCTCTACTTCAGCGCCGACCTGATCCCCGACGAGGGCTATGAGCGCGGCAACTCGGAAGTGCACGCCATCGATCTCGCGACCCTGGAGATCACCACGCTGACCGACCGGCTCGGCCCCGACAACGGCCCGAACCCGTCGCCCGACGGCAGCATGATCGCCTACACCGGCTACGACCAGAACGAGAACTACAGCAACCTGTCCAACCTGTACCTGATGGACGCCGACGGCCGCAACAGCCGCATGATCGCCGGCAACCTCGCGAATTCCCCGAGCGGCGTGACCTGGGCACGTGACGGTTCGGGGGTCTACTTCACCCTGGGCAAGGAGGGCTCGTCAAACCTCCACTTCGTGTCGACCGACGGGCAGATGGAGCAGGTCACCCAGGGCGTGCACTATATCACGGGCGTCTCGATCGCCAAGACCGGCCGGGTCGCGGCCACGAACTCGACCTTCTATCGACCCAACTACCTGATCACCTTCGACCTGGACGACGCGGACGAACTCGAGACCCTGGTCGACTACAACGACGACATCCTGGCCGACATCAAGCTCGGCGAGGTCGAGGAGATCTGGACCGAGTCCTTCGACGGCTGGCCGGTGCAGGGCTGGCTCATGAAGCCCGCCAACTACGAGCCCGGCCAGAAGTATCCGCTGCTGCTGTGGATCCACGGCGGGCCGGTCGCGATGTACACCGTGCGCTGGAACTGGAACTGGCAGAACTTCGCGGCCGACGACTACGCAGTGCTGTGGATGAACCCGCGCGGCAGCACCGGTTACGGCCAGGATTTCATCAACGGCATCAACTACCTCTACCCCGGCAACGACTTTCACGACCTCATGGCCAGCGTGGACGCCGCCATCGAGCGCGGCTTCATCGACGAGGACAACATGTTCGTCACCGGAAGCAGCGGGGGCGGCGTCCTCACGGCCTGGATCGTCGGCCACACGGACCGCTTCCGCGCGGCCGTGTCGCAACGCCCCGTCATCAACTGGCACTCGTTCGTCGGCACCACCGACGGGTCGGGCTGGTACCGCCGCTTCCGCTCCTTCCCCTGGGAGGATCCCATGGAGTACGCGGAGCGGTCGCCCCTTCACTACGTCGGCAACGTGACCACGCCGACAATGCTGCTCTCCGGCGTCGAGGACCTGCGCACCCCGATGCCCCAGGCCGAGGAGTTCTACCGCGCGCTCAAGGTCCTCGGCCAGGAGACGATGCACGTCAAGATCCCGGACGAGTATCACGGATCCCGCTCGGTATCGCACAGAATCATGACCCAGCTCTACCTGAAAGCCTGGTTCGACAAGTTCAGGGACAAACCGGTGGCGTAGGGCCACAGCGAAAGGAAGCATCATGACATTCCCCACCATGGCCATTGTGACTCTGGCCCTCCTCGCCGCAGCCTGCGCGCCGCAGCCCGAGGCACCCGTGGCCGAAGCCGAGCCCATGCCCGACCCGGAGGAGGCCGCGGTCGTGGCCGCCGTCGAACAGCTCTTCGAGGCGATGCGCACCGGCGACAGCGAGATGGCGAGAGCCGTATTCCACCCGGACGCCCGACTGGGCCGCGCCGGCGAGGACGGAATCAGCTTCCGGCCCGCCGACGGCTTCATCGAGATGATCGGCCAGCCCCGCGACGAGGTCTACGACGAGCCCGTCTGGGACTGGACCGTCCAGATCGACGGCCGACTCGCCCAGATGTGGACCCGGTACGCGTTCTACCGCGACGAGGAGTTCTCCCACTGCGGCTGGGAGGGGTTCCAGCTCTACAAGGGAGAGACCGGCTGGCAGATCACCCAGCTCATTGACACGATGTACCGCGGCGAGGACTGCTGGTATCCGCCGGGACGCGAGCCTGCGGCGTGAGAAAAAAGCTCCCGGGCACCAATCCCGGCCTTTCGGCGGGGTTGGCTGTCCTGGTCCTGTCCACGTGCGCGGCTCCGCCGGAGGCGCCCACGACCGCGGAGGTCGACGCCCTCGCGCGGGCGGTCAAGGACGCGATCACCACCGACGCGCTCATGACCTTTTCCGCGGCGATCACCGAGCATGTGCGCCCGTCGGGCAGTCCCGGCGAGAACGCCGCGATCGACACGATCGTGGCCACGCTGGAAGCTCACGGCGTTCCCGTCGTGGTGCACGAGTTCGACGCCTACGCCAGCGACCCCGTCTCGGCCTCCGTCACCATTCCGGGCACGGACTTCTCCCCGGATGCGATCACGATGGCGTATTCGGCGTCGAGCCCCGGCACCGTCGGCGAGGTCGTCGACATGAGGACGCCCGCGGAGCTGCCGCGGCTCGAGGTCGGCACCGGCGAGCGCCTCGTGATCGTGGGTGAGGAGTTCGGTGCCGAACTGCCGGATCTCAGCGGCAAGGTGGCCATCGTCGACGGTCAGCCGCGCAACGTGCCGACCATCGCCCTGGAGCGCCTGGGCGCGGCTGCGGTCGTTTTCATCAACCCCGAGGAGCGCCTCAACGAGCTGATCGTGACCTCCACCTGGGGCAGTCCGTCCCTGATGAACCACCACCGGTTGCCAACGATTCCCGTGGCGCAGATCATGCGGAGCGCAGGCGAGGAGTTGCGCGTCCGCATGGCGGAGGGGCCGGTTCGGCTGCGCGTCGAGACCGAAGTCGCGACCGGGTGGAAGCCGATGCGGCTGGCCGTGGCCACGATCACGCCCGACGGGGACGAGGATGCTCCGTACGTGGTGCTGGGCGGCCATATCGACGGATGGCACCACGGCGCGACCGACGAGGCCGCGTCGAACGCGGCCATGCTGACAATGGCGCTGGCCTTCCACGGTGTGCGCGACAGGCTTCGCCGTGGCCTGGTGGTGGCGTGGTGGCCCGGGCACAGCAACGCGCGCTACGCGGGTTCGACATGGTTCGCCGACGAGTTCTTCACCGACCTGCGCACGCGCGGACTCGCCTACATGAACATCGACGGGGTCGGGCAGATCGATGCCAGGCGGTTCGCGGCCTCCGCGTCCGAGGCGTTCCGGCCGTTCGCCGTGCGCGTGGTTTCCGAGACGCAGGACGTGGAGATTTCGCCTTCACGGCCGGGCCGCAATTCGGACCAGGCGTTCAATGGCGTCGGTCTGCCGCTCCTGCAGTTCAACCACATGCGGCTCGCGGAGGACGGCGGTTACTGGTGGTGGCACACGACGGAAGACACCTTCGACAAGATCGGCCCCGACGTGCTCAAGACGGACACGGACATCTACGCGCACGCGCTGGCCGAGATGCTGGCCGGGGCCGTCTACCCGGTGAGCCTGAGCGCGCAGGTCGAGGCGCTGGTGGTGGCGATTGCGGGGCGCGACGAGGAGGCGGGCGGAGCACTGCAACTGGAACAGCACCTCGGCGACCGCATCGAGCATTTGCGCAGGGTCGCGGCCGATCTCGACGCGCGCGCCGTCGCGGGCACGATCGGGCCTCTCGATCAGGTGGCCTTTCTCCGGCCCCTGCACCGCGTCATGTATGTGCCGCTGAACGACTACCACCCCGATCCGGGTGTCGGCCTGGGCCCGTTGCCCGGTCTGGCTCCGGCCCGGATCCTCGCCGAAGAAGAGGCCGGAAGCGACCGGCACGGCTTTGCGCTGCCTGTGCTGATGCGGGAGCGGAACCGGCTGCTCGAAGCGGTGGATGAAGCGTTGGTTGAGGTCTACGTGCGGATCGGGCTGGCTTCGGTTAGCCAGGAACTGGCGGACCTCAAAGAGGAGCTGGAAGAGGAGCTGAGTCGCTAGGCTTGCGGCCGCCCGACGGGATCCGCCCGTCGAGTTCCGGGAAATACGTGCGGTAGAATCCCCGGTCGCGGGTGAGGAACCGCTCGGCGGCGCCGACGGCGTGCGTGCCGATCAGGAAGTCGGTGATAACGCGGGTGCGAGTTCCGCATACACGATGTCGCAGATCACGATGGCGCCCGCGTCATACGCGCTGCGGAGCCATTCCGCGGACCTCGGGCCAAAGGTCTCGTCAGGAAGGAGGACATCCAGCAGAACGCTGGTGTCGACGGCGGTGATCATCGGCCGCGGATTAGTCGGGTGGGTTGACCCGGCAGCATCGACCGGTCGGTTAGCCGCCACGGTTGCCCGGTCTCGGCTCGCCGCACTATTGGTGCAGGTGCAACCACACTCATCACAATGCCGCGAACCATGTCGAAGACGAAGCTGCCCCAGGTCCTCACCCGCCTGATCCCGGTCCTCGTTCTGGTGGCATGGGCCGGCGCCTGTACGCCCGACGCCCCCTCCCACGGAGCCGGCGACTGGCCCGCCTACGGACGGGACGCGGGCGGCGCCAAATTCTCGCCGCTCGACCAGATCTCCCCGGAGAACGTCGGCACCCTCGAGATCGCGTGGCAGTGGGAGACCGGCGAAGTGCCCATCCCGGGCCCGGTCGCTCCCATACGGGGCCAGCAGGTACGGCCAGGCAACTTCGAGACGACTCCGGTCGCCTTCAACGACACGCTCTACTTCACAACCCCCTACAACCGCGTCATCGCGCTGGACGGAAGCACCGGCGAGACGATCTGGGACTTCGACCCCCGCACGGTCGAGTGGGGCCAGCCGCCGAACGGGACCGGCTTCGTGCATCGCGGCGTCGCCGTCTGGAGCGGGCCCGCCGGGCGGCGCGTCTTCCTCAATACGCGCTGGCGGCTGATCGCTCTGGACGGCGCCACCGGCGAGCCCGTCGAGTCCTTCGGGCACCGGGGCGAGGTCGACCTGACCGAGAATCTGCTGTGGCACACGAACCGGCTTCACTACACACAGACGTCGCCGCCGGTCGTCTTCGAGGACCTGCTGATCATCGGCAACGGCGTCTGGGACGGCTTCGTCTACCCGCGCGATCCGCCCGGCAACATCCAGGCGTTCGACGTGCATACCGGCGAGCTCGTCTGGTCGTTCAACCTGATCCCGCAGCCGGGAGAGCCGGGCAACGAGACCTGGGAAGACGGCAGCTGGGACTATACGGGTCATACCAATGCCTGGGCACCGATGGTGGTGGACGAGGCGCGGGGGCTTCTGTTTGCCGGCATCGGCACGCCGTCCAACGACTACTACGGCGGCCACAGGAAGGGCGACAACCTGTACGCGGAGGCGCTGGTGGCGCTCGACGCCCGCAGCGGCGCGCTGGCATGGCACTACCAGACGGTTCACCACGGACTGTGGGACTTCGACCTCCCGGGCGCGCCGGTGCTGCTGACGATCGCACGCGACGGCGCGCCGATCGACGCGGTGGCGGTGGCCGGCAAGACCGGCTTCGTCTACACCTTCGACCGCGAGACCGGCGAACCCGTCTGGCCCATCGAGGAGCGGCCCGTGCCGGCGAGCGACGTGCCCGGCGAAGTGGCCGCCGCCACGCAGCCCTTCCCCACC
>VYAQ01000304.1 GCA_009844885.1 Gemmatimonadota bacterium | reverse complement strand
GCCGCCACCCCATCGACGCTCCGAAGCGGTCCCGCTGCACGCCCGTGTCGATCTCGGTGTCGCGCTCACCGAAGACGGTCAGGGAGAGCCAGTTGCGTTGACCGCCTCCCGGCAGAATGCGCAGCGAAGCGCCCGTGGACCAGTGAAAGGCCGTGGAGTCCGCCTCGGTCAGAATGGCACCGAGACTGCCACCGCCCCCTCCGGCGTCCAGTTCACCGCTGCGAAGGTCCCGATAGGCGGACAACCACAGCCTGTGGCCCGGACGGTCGCGCTGGAAGGTCAGATCCATGTCGGGAATGGCCAGGTCGCGGGTCGCCAATCTCGTGGTGAAAAGGACTCTGGACCGTCCGAAGTCCCGCAGCACCCTGGTCCCCACCGAGACCCCCTCGACCGGGTTGTAGCGCAACAGTCGCAGCGTCATGACGGGCGGTTCCAGGAACCACGTGCTCGCCTCCTCTTCCGCGGGTCCTCCTTCACCCGTCCCGATCGCGGCCAGGTCGGAGGCGATCCCCGCCAGCAGTTCCGGGTCGACGGGGCCACTCCTGTCTTCCCAGATCGTCGGGGGCAGCAGCGTGCTCTCGGTCAGTGCCGCCCGGTCCTCGGGCGTGATGGTGATCGCATCGTCCGGGTCGGCGGATTCCAGGTCGCCCTCGATGCTGTCACCGGGCTGCTGCCAGCGTTCGAGGGCTTCCACGGCGGTCGCCGGCGTGCCCGCGGGCGCCTCCGCCCCACGTTCACGGATGTCCTCGATTTCGAGCGTCCAGTCGAACGCGACCGGCATGGTGGGCACGACGTCCGCGTCGGCGCCGTCGTCCATCCGGACCGTCATGTGGGCCTCCAGGGCCACGCTGCGCGGAAGCCAGTGCTTCAGCTCCCACAGTCCGTAGTCGACGACCATCGCTGTGATGTCCAGTTCCAGCGGAGCCATCAGCCCATTGATCGCTCCGCTCACCACGCGCTCGAAGATGCCGGGCCGGGCACGCGCGGAGTCCTGATCGGTGCCGGGATCGTCCGCCGTGATCGCCAGGCCCAGGCTCCACCCATTGTCGTGCCGAAGCTGCCAGGACAGCTCGGAGTCGACCCGCTTGGCCGGGCGGGATGCCACGCGCACCAGATTGAAGGACTCGCGGTCGACCCACATGATCGCGGAGACAAGCCGGATACTGCGGATGCGCGGAATCACGGTCACGGCGACGACATCGATGGAGCGGCCGTCGGCCAGTTGCACGGAGAGGGTATCGTCCGAGCGGTACTGGTAGTAGCGCTCCGCATCGGAGCCGAGCGGGCTTCGTATCAGCGTGCCACCCTCACCCGCTTCCGCCGCATCGGTGGCGCCCAACACGAACGGATCCCACAGCGGATTGGCCGCGTAGCGGTCCAGCCCGAGCCCGGGGAAGAACTGGTGGCGATCGTTCGGGCCGATCCCGGGGTGGCGAAGCCGGGACCCCACGACATGCACTACGGAGGGTTCGGTGCGCGACCAGCGGATCCGCGTCGTGCGTTCGCCGTTGACCCAGGGCCGGTCGCGGCGAAGGGCGGGCGCCTGGAAGTTCACGCGCTCCCTGGTCAGGCCGGTGTACGAATCGATGCCGAGCCGCGCGGTGTCGCGGGCGGCCTTCACGCCCAGCACGAGGCGGCGGGCGGTCTCATCGAGGTAGGCGGCAGTGTCGGCTTCCTGGGCCGCCGTCGCGCCATGCGCGGTCGCGGCGACGAAGGAGAAGAGGAGTGAGATGGCGCTCGCAGATCGCAGTTTCGGCTCCAGGGCTGGGAAAAGGTGAGTCCTCGCGTGTGGATCGGCAGAGGTCACATCCGACGAATAGAGGTTGACCGCAAAAAGTGTACCGCTCTTGACGGTTGACCGCCTCCCAACATCAAATGCGTTCATGAGACTGAACGGCAAGGCGTACACCCCGGACATCTTCCGCGGCGACCTGTTCGGCGGCCTGACGTCGGCGGTTGTCGCGCTCCCGGTCGCCCTCGCGTTTGGTGTGGCCTCGGGCCTGGGGGCGGCCGCCGGCCTCTACAGCGTGATCGCGGTCGGGTTCTTCGCGTCGGTATTCGGGGGCACCCGTTCGCAGATCTCCGGGCCGACCGGACCCATGACGGTAGCAATGGCGGTGGTGATCACGACGCACGCGTCCACCCTTGGAGAGGCCTTCACGATCGTCATACTGGGAGGAGCGCTTCAGATCCTGCTGGGGCTGCTGCGGATGGGGCGCTTCGTCGTCTACACCCCCTACGTCGTGATCTCGGGGTTCATGTCGGGCGTCGGACTGATCATCATGCTGATCCAGGCGTTGCCGTTTCTCGGCGCGGCGCCCGCCGCCGGCGGACCCCTGGGTGCCCTTCGCGCACTGCCCGAGGCGTTGGCCGACCTCAACCCGGGCGCCCTCGCGCTGGCCGCCATCTCCCTGATCACTGCCGTATTGTGGCCCCGCCGACTTGCGAAGTACCTGCCCGGTCTCCTGGTCGCGCTACTGACGGGTACGGCCCTCTCCATACTGTGGCTGGGCAACGTGCCGGTGATCGGAGAGATACCTTCCGGCCTGCCGCGAATGCAGCTGGAACTGCCCACCGCGGGCTTCCTGATCGGCGCGTTTCAGCCGGCACTGATCCTGGCCCTTCTCGGCTCGGTGGACAGCCTGCTCACCTCGCTCGTCGCGGATTCGCTCACCGGGACGCGTCACAACCCGAATCGCGAACTCGTGGGCCAGGGCATCGGCAACATGGTGTCCGGGGTCTTCGGGGGACTGCCCGGCGCCGGCGCCACCATGGGCACGGTGACCAACATCCGCGCCGGCGGCACGACGCAGGTGTCCGGGGCGCTGCGCGCACTCCTCGTCCTGGCGCTGGTGCTGGGACTCGGGCAATACGTCGAACCGATTCCCCACGCCGTCCTCGCGGGGATCCTGATGAAGGTCGGCTGGGACATCATCGACTGGCCGCTGCTCACCCGCATCCACCGAATCCGCCGCGAGCACCTCCTGGTGATGCTGCTCACCCTCGGGCTGACCGTGTTCGTCGACCTGGTCACGGCCGTGGCCATCGGGCTGATCGCGGCCGGCATGGTCCACGCCCGGCAAATCGAGGGGTTGGAGCTGGAAAGCGTGGTCTCGGTACCCGTGCTGGACCACGTGTTGTTCGCCGGCCTCGCGGGTGCCGAGGACCTCGACATCTACGCGGCGCGCGTGGGCCTGGTGCGTCTCAACGGGAACTTCACGGTCGCCTCCTCACAGAAGCTCTACAGCGTGGTCGGGGAGGACATCAAGGACCACGAGGTCGTCGTATTCGATTTCACCGGGGCGAAGCACATCGATGACAGTGCCGCCATGACCATCAGCCGGATCATCACCACCGCACGGGCCCAGGACACCGAATGCATCGCCATGGGTCTCTCCGGTTCGGTTGCGCGAACCCTGGGCACGCTCGACACGCTGCGGGAGATACCCGAGAGCCACGTGGTGGAGACGATGGACGAGGCCCGGGACATCGCGTTCTGGCTGCTCACGGAGTCTGCCCACTGAACGTGGACGAAGTCCGCCTGCTGACCGTGGGCGAAGTCCCACGCTGAAGCTGCCGGCGCAACCTCCGCGCCCAGGGCCCGTCCGCTACCCGGCGCCTCCCTGCGCCACCTTCCGCGCCTGCGCCCTGCCGAGTCCCACCGACAGCATGATCCACATGGCCGCCAGCGGTCCCGTCGACACGGCGACCCACACCAGCGTCAGCCCGAGCAGCGCGAATGCACCATCGATCCCGGCACCGGCGAGATCGCCCCCACGGTACAGGAACACGTCGACGACCGGCTTGGCCTTGTACTTCTCGGACGGCGTCACGACGCTGAAGAGCGTCTCGCGGGACGGCCTTGAAATGGCGTAACGGGTCGCCCGGTGCACGGCCTGGAAGATCAGCATGACGCCGTAGACCGGCCACACCGCGAGCACCGCGAACCCCGCCATGGTCACCAGCGGCAGGATCGCCAGCGTCCACCCCACCCCCAGCTTCCGGATCACGTGCGTGGTGATGAAGATCTGCGTGATCAGGGTCGCGATCTGCGCCAGGTTGTCGAACTGCGCGAAGTTGCCGAGGAGCTGGCTGAAGGTGTCCGAATCGCCCAGGATAATGTTCGCCTGGGTGAAGTAGATCAGCGTGTTCGACACGGCCATGAACACGACCCACAGGCCGACGCCGAGCAGGTACGGCGACGTTACGACCGCGCGGGCGCCGTCCCAGAACGTGCCCCCGATGACATCGTCGCTACCCTCGTCCTCGCCATCCTCAGACCCGTCCCCGACGGTACCACTGCCCAGCGCCTCCATGGCAGACGCGTCCGACCGCACCGCCATCCGCTCCAGCGTCAGCATGACGACAATCGCCAGCGCGAAGAACGCGGCCCCGGTCAGCATCAGCCCGGCGGGAAGGTACGGACTCTCGGTCAGGTTGCTGATCAGGTTGGTCGCCCAGCTTCCGCAAATGGCGCCCAGCGTCCCCCCAATGCCGACGAAGGCGAACATCCTCTTGCCCTGGTCGACGTCGAAGATGTCCACCATGAACGCCCAGAACACGCTGGTAGTGAACAGATTGATGACCGTGAGCCAGATATAGAACGAGTAGCCCACGCCCCGTGAAAGCGCGGACTGCGCATCGGTTCCGATCAGGCCGCCCCCGGACCGCACGTCCTGGATCAGCAGCGCGGCGAACCCGATCAGGCACACGATCACGAAGAGGTAGGCCACCGGGATGAAACGGCGCCGGTTCGTGCGCGCCACCACGCCGCCAAACGCCAGGACCGCCCCGAGCGACACAAAACAGTTGATCGCGAAGAGCCAGCGCAGTTCGTCCATGCCGCGTGCGACGCCCATTGCCTCGCGCACCGGACGGAGGAAGAAATAGCCGCAGAGGATGACGAAGAAGAAGAGCGCGGACATCGCGGCCAGCGGGAGCTCGCCGCGCTTCATGTTGATGATTCGGTTCAGGATCGTGCTTGCGAAAACGGAGAACCGCTGCAGTACGCCCGTCACTTGTACCCCTCGGAAAAGTGATCCCCTGCGGGCGCAGGTCACAATGACGCCCGCTCCCGGCCATTGACGTACCCGAAAAGAAGCCCATCCTCCAACGGAGGCAAGTTGCGACCGTTTCCGCGACAGAGCTCCAGGAACGCACCACAACAACCATGACGATCGCCTCCCGCCTAACTGGCACCCGCCGAGAGGACGCTGGTGTCGTCGGGCTCTCCGCAGGCTACTTCTTCTGCGTGCTGTCGGCGTATTACGTGATCCGGCCGATACGCGAGGAAATGGGCGTCGCCGGAGGCGTGGAGAATATCCCGTGGCTCTTCACCGGTACGCTCGCCGCGATGCTGCTGGCGCATCCCGTCTTCGCCGCGCTCGTGTCCCGGTGGCCGCGGAGACGTTTCGTCACGGTGACCTACCGGTTCTTCATGGCGTGTCTGGTCATCTACTACATCGTGTTGACCGCGCTACCGCAGGGCGGGCAGGCGGCGATCTGGGCCGGTCGGTCGTTCTTCGTCTGGACGGCCGTCTTCAGTCTGTTCGTGGTTTCGGTGTTCTGGTCCTTCATGACCGACATCCACACCGAGCGGCAGGGCCGCCGGCTCTTCGGCCTGATCGGCGTGGCGGGAACTCTGGGCGCGATCCTGGGGTCGTCCATTACGGCGTTCCTGATCGAGAGCCTCAGTCCCGCAACCCTGCTGTGGTTCTCGATCGTGCTGCTCGAATGCGCGGTGGCGTGCATGAGGGGGCTGGACCGGAGGACGGGGGGCCAAGGGCGCGACGCGGCAGCGCCTCCCAGCGACGAAGAGGTCATCGGCGGTTCTCCGCTGGACGGGATCAGACACGTCCTGGCCTCGCGCTACCTGCTGGGCATCTGCGTCTTCATGCTCCTCTTCACCATCGGGTCCACCTTCCTGTACAACATCCAGGCCGACATCATGTCGCGCACGTTCGTCGATCCCGCCGAACGCACGTCGGTCTTCGCGCGCATCAACCTGGCGGTCAACGCGCTCACACTGGTGACCCAGCTGTTCCTGACCGGGCGCATCATGAAGCGGTTTGGCGTCGGGCTCACCCTCGCGTTCCTGCCGCTCCTGAGCGTGGCCGGCTTCCTCGCCCTGGGTGCGGCCCCCGTCTTCGCGGTCTTCGTGGTCTTCCAGGTGCTGAGGCGCGCCGGGAACTTCGCGCTCGCCGTACCCGCGCGAGAGGTTCTCTACACCGTCCTGCCCCGCCGCGACAAGTACAAGGCGAAGAACTTCAACGACACCTTCGTCTACCGTGCGGGCGACCAGGTGGGGGCGTGGTCTTTCGCGGGATTCGGTGCGTTGGGGCTTGGCACCGCCGCAATGGCCTGGTCGATGGCGCCGGTTGCGGTCGTGTGGCTGGGCGTGGCGTTGTGGCTGGGGAGGAAGCAGAAGGGGCTGGCGGCGTAGGGGGACCCCTCAGAACGCCGAGATCCCCGTGACCGTCTGACCCAGGATCAGCGAGTGGACGTCGTGGGTCCCCTCGTAGGTGTAGACCGACTCCAGGTTGGCCATGTGGCGCATGGCGGAGTACTCGGCGAGGATCCCGTTGGCGCCGAGCAGGCGGCGCGCCTCGCGAGCGATGTCGCACGCCATGTTCACGTTCGCGCGCTTGGCCAGGCTGACCTGCTGCTGCGTCATCGTGCCCTGGTCCTTCAGGCGTCCCAGCCGCAGGCACAGTAGCTGCCCCTGCGTGATCCAGGTCAGCATGTCGGCGATGCGGACCTGCTGGATCTGCTTGCCCGCGATTACGCCCTCGAACATGACGCGCTGCCCCGCGTAGTCCACCGCCTCGTGGAAGCAGCCCATCGCGGCACCCACCGCGCCCCAGGAGATCCCGTAGCGAGCCTGGGTCAGGCACATCAGGGGGTTCTTGATCCCGGAGGTCTCCGGCATCAGGGCGTCGGCTGGCAGGTGCACGTCCTCCAGGACGATTTCGCTCGTGTCCGACGCGAGGAGCGACAACTTCCCTTTCTGGTCGCGGGCGCTGAACCCCGGGGTGTCGGTCGGGACCACGAAGCCGCGGATGCCCCGTGAGTCACCCGGCTCGGCGGTCTGGGCCCAGACCACCGCCACGTCGGCCATCGAACCGTTGGTGATCCACATCTTGGTGCCGTTCAGCACCCAGCCGTCCGAGATCTCGCGGGCGCGGGTGATCATTCCTGCGGGATTCGACCCGTAGTCGGGCTCGGTCAGACCGAAACAGCCGATCTTCTCTCCGGACGCGAGCGCCGGCAGCCACGTTCGCCGGTGTTCCTCGCTGCCGAACGCGTAGATGGGGTACATGACCAGCGCGCCCTGCACGGACACGAAGGACCGGATGCCGGAATCGCCGCGCTCCAGCTCCTGCATGATGAGCCCGTAGCACACGTTGTTGAGTTCGGCGCATCCGTATTCGGCGGGCAGGTTGGCGCCCAGCATGCCGAGCTCCCCGATTTCGGGGATCAGCTCGGTGGGAAACCGCCGCTCGGTGTACGCGTCGCCGATGATCGGCATGACCCGGTCTTCCACCCAGTCCCGGATCGTGTCGCGGACCATGCGCTCCTCTTCGGACAGGAGTGAATCCAAATCATAGAAGTCAATGCCGTCGAACCTGGCTGCCATTCAAGTCGTCTCCGGAAAGTGAATCGGTCGAACCGGCACGGATCCGGCCGCTAGCACCACGGGCTCCTGGCCGCGCTGGTCACGAAATCTCGACTCAACGCGGCCTGTGGCGGAAGCGCAGGACCCCGTAGGTCAGTTCCCTTCCCGCCCGGGCCCCCAGCCATAAGGTCGCCAGAACGGCCCCGATCCAGCCGCCGAGCAGCATGGCGGAGGGCTGCTGGACGAAGTAGATCCACGCGGCAAGCAGAACCGCCATCAGCGCGCCGCACATCCACCCCACCCGTCCCGCCTCCCCCCGCGCGGCCGCCACGCAGTCCTCGCACCAGAGATGACGGTCCAGCGCGCGGGCACTGCACGCAAGTCCGCAGCGGCCGCAGACCAGGTCCGCCGCGCTCTCGGGGAC
>VYAQ01000101.1:1925-8061 GCA_009844885.1 Gemmatimonadota bacterium | reverse complement strand
CGCTCGGTGGAGGTCCACCTTCGCGTGTCGCCGGCCGAGCGCGCCGCCTGGAAGGCCAAGGCGGCCGCGGCCGGCCTGCCGCTCTCCGCACTGCTCCGGCAGGCGATGGCCCGGACCCAGACCTGGACCGCGCCGGCCATGGCCGTGGAGCGGGAACGGAGCCGGCAGATCGCGCGCATCGGCAACAACCTCAACCAGCTCGCGCGATGGGCGAACACCCGCGCCTCCGCGATGGAGGCGGTCCGGGTGACCGACCGGCTGATGGCCATCGACCGGTCGCTGCGCGCCCTCGCCCTGCCTGCCGGAGAGGACCGTGATGCACATTAGGTTCAACCGTCACGGCAAGGGCTCGGCGCGGGCGGCCGCCGACTATCTCGTCGGCGAACTGGACGCCGCTGGGCGGGAGCGCCCCGGCGTCGAGGTGCTGCGGGGGGACCCCGACCACGTGGCCGCCGTCGCCGACTCGCTGTCGTTCGGCCGCGGGTACACCTCGGGGGTGATCGCGTGGGCGCCGGAGGACCAGCCGACCGACGAGCAGATCGAGGCCGTGCTCGACGAGTTCGAGAAGACGGCCTGGGCGGGGCTGGAGCCGGACCGCTACGCCTGGACGGCGGTCCTCCACCGGGAGGAGGGCGACGGCGTGCACGTGCATGTCCTCGCCGCGCGCTGCGACCTCGAGACGGGCCGCAGCCTGAACATCGCGCCCCCCGGCTGGCAGAAGGTCTTCGGCCCGCTGCGCGATGCCTTCAACCACCAGCACGGCTGGAGTCGGCCCGACGACCCGGCGCGCGCCAAGGCGCAGCAGCCCGGCCACCGCGCCTACATCGAGGCGGCGAGGCTCCGGGCCGGCCTCGAAGTGGAACCCGGCCCGCGGGAGCTGATCCGCGACTACCTCCTGTATCGGGTCCAGCACGGCGGGGTGAAGAACCGCGCCGACGTGGTCGCCGCGCTGGAGGAAACCGGTCTCGAGGTGCCCCGCCAGGGCAAGGACTACGTGACCGCCCGTGACCCGGAGAGCGGGAAACGGTGGCGGCTGAAAGGAGCGCTGTACCAGCATGACTTCGAACCCGAACGACTGGACCGCCCGGCTGCGGAGCCGGCTGGAGGCCGACCGCCGGCAGGTCGAGGAGGCGGCGGCGAGCGAGCTGAAGCAGCTTGGCGAGAACTTGCGCGCCGTCGCGAACGGCGCGCTGCTTACCATCGAAATCGATACGGAGCGGGCGACCGCACGGACGAACGCGCTGCTTCTCAAGACCTGGCTGCGTCCCCTGGTGGTCGGCCTGAGCCTGTTCCTCGGGATCAGCCTCGGGAGCTGGGCGCTGACGCGGTGGCTGTCGGCGGGGATCCAGAGCCGGATCGACACCCGGGCGGCGCTCGACTTCCAGATCGAGGAGGCCCGGGAGACCCTGGCCGGGATCGAGGAGACGACCTGGGGGGTGACGCTCGTGGAGATCGGCGGGGATCGGTTCGTGGTGCTGCCCCACGGGACGCTGGCCAATCCGCCCTGGACCGTGGACGGGCGGCCTGCATTGAAGCTGTCGAGCGACTGAGGGAGCTGTATGGGCGAGCTACAGGGGCACTCCATGGCCGCCTTGGAGCGGTTGTGCGCGCACTACGAGCAGGAGCAGAGGCGGCAAGGCGAACAGATCGCAGCCTTGACGCAGCGAATCGAGCGGCAGGACGCCGAGAGCGAAACCTTACGGCGGCGAATCGAGCGGCTCGACGGTCTTGTGACCGCCTTGGCCCAGGACTACGAGACGCTCGCCGAGATGTTGCGCGGGCTCTGGACGTGATGCGCCGGCAGGGCCCTACGCGGGATCAGGATCAGACCCCGAGCCGCTGAGGTTTCCCGGCGCCACTCACTCTTACTGCGTTGCGAACATGAGCAACGACTGTCAGAAATTCCGTGTTTGGGCCGCTTCTCCGCAGTTGGGGCCGCAAATCTGACACCGGGCCGACTATCCTCTTTGCCCTGAGGCTGTTCTGTTGCTCAGGTGCCGGGGGCGATCCGTGGGATTGCGAGCGGTGGGTACCCCTTGGGTGACGGACCCCCGATCTGTCGGCATGGGCGCGACAGCGGGCCCTGCGCCTGCGGGAAGGGAGCGCGGCAAACGTGAGCCTTAGGTTCGACCAGGTCCTGGATCAGATCCGCTCCATGGCGGAATCCGAGGCACACAAGGGCCGCCTGTTCGAGCGGCTCATGAAGACGTGGTTCACCGAAGATCCCGTTTACGCGGATCGGTTCTCCGCCGTCTGGCTGTGGAACGAGTGGGCGAGGCGGCGATCCGACTTCGATGGCGCCGACATCGGCGTGGATCTGGTCGCCGAAGAACGCACCGGCGGCTACTGCGCCATCCAGGTCAAGTGCCATGGGCCGAAGACCCGCATCTCGAAACAGCACCTCGACTCCTTCATCTCAGCGTCTGCTCGCGCGCCCTTCACGGCCCGCATCCTGGTCGACACGGGCGACTCGTGGGGGCGGAACGCGCGGAAGACCCTTAAGGGACTCACACCCCGATGCACGGTGATCCGCCTCGGCGGGCTGCTCGATCACCCCTTCGACTGGCCTGATCTGAGGCATCAGGAACCGGAGGACCTGGTCCGCCGGGATCGCTCCTTCCACCTTCGACCCCACCAGAAACGGGCGTTTCGAGACGTAGTGGCCGGGTTCGAATCGGATGACCGCGGCAAACTCGTGATGGCCTGCGGCACGGGAAAGACCTTCACTGCGCTCCGGATCGCCGAGGAGATCGCCGGCGTCGGCGGTGCTGCGCTCTACCTCGTCCCCTCAATCAGCCTGCTCTCCCAGGCCATGAGGGAGTGGGCCACCCAGCGGCGTATCCCGCACCGCTATATCGGCATCTGCTCCGACACCACCGCTGGCAAGCAGCACGAGGACGCGTCGTTCGAGGAACTCGAAATCCCGGTCACGACGAACCCCGAGGCCGTTGCGGCGGCACTGCGGGAAGCGAGTCCCGATGCGATGACAGTGGTCTTTTGCACCTATCAGTCGCTGTCCGTTGTACAGCAAGCCCAGGCTGCGGGAGCTGCGACCCTTGACCTCGCGCTGGCCGATGAGGCCCACCGCACAACAGGAGTCGAACGCGAGGAAAAAGGCACCTCTCCGTTCGTTCTGATTCACGACAAGACCCGGATTCGAGTCAGGAAGCGCCTCTACATGACGGCGACTCCACGTCTCTACACCGAGGGTGCCAAGGCCAAGGCCGCGCGGCACGACATCGAAGTGTTCTCGATGGACGATCCGGCGACCTACGGGCCCGAGTTCCATCGGCTGCCCTTCTCTGCCGCCGTCGATCAGAACCTCCTCTCCGACTACCGGGTAGTCATCCTGACCCTTACCGAGGACGCCGCCGATCCGATCCACCAGAGTCACCTCAGCGACCGGAACAGCGAGATCAACATCACCGACACCACGAAGATCGTCGGGTGTTGGCGCGCGCTGCAGAACCCGGAGAACGTGAATCCGGGGAAGGAGCGGCCGCGGAGACTCGGACGGGCGATCGCGTTCACCAACACCATCAAGTCCTCGGAGCGACTGACGGCGCACTGGGCCAACATCGTGGACCAGGCGGAGAGCGCCATGCGCGATCCAGACGAAGGCCCGCGGTTCACTTGCGACGTGCGGCATGTGGACGGGAAGCACCACGCGTTGGAGCGGCGGGCGCGCCTTGAATGGCTCCGCGGCACCACTGAGAGCGGGTGCCGAATCCTGTCGAACGCGCGCTGTCTGACGGAGGGGATCGATGTTCCCGCGCTAGACGCCGTGCTGTTCATGAGCCCCCGGAACTCCCACGTGGACATCGTCCAGGCGGTGGGGCGGGCGATGCGCAAGGCACCCAACAAGGAATACGGCTACATCGTGCTGCCCGTCGCGATCCCTGCCGGAGTAGACCCTGCGGACGCCCTGAACGACAACGAGCGGTTCGCCGCAGTGTGGGGCGTCCTCCGAGCGCTGAGGTCCCACGACGACCGTCTCGATGCGGAGATCCAACGCATGGATCTCAACCGGAAGCCCTCGGACCGCATCATCTTCCCGAACGGCCATACGACCGACGAGGAGGAGAACCGGCGGCAACGGCAGGTCCTCCCTTTCCCGCCGCTTGACGTTCCTGCCGGCGCGATCTACGCCCGGATCGTCGAGAAATGCGGGGATCGCAGGTATTGGGAAACCTGGGCGAAAGATGTCGCGGACATCTTCGACCGCCTAGTCCACCGGATCGGCAACCTGCTACGAGCCGAGGAGAACGAGACGCTTCGGGAGTGGTTCGACGCGTTCCACGGCGAACTGAAGGCGTCCATAAACGACTCCATCACGCGGCAGAACGCCGTCGAGATGATGGCGCAGCACATCCTCACGCGGCCCGTTTTCGAGGCGCTCTTCGAGGACTACGACTTTGCCGCCGGCAACCCGGTGGCGCGGGCGCTCGACGGTCTCCGGCGCGACTTCGGCGAGTTCGGCCTGGAGAACGAGATCCGCGAGTTGGAGACGTTCTACGAGAGCGTCCGGCAGCGTGCTGCGGGGCTCGACAACGCCGACGCCCGCCAGCGTGTCCTGATGGAGCTCTACGAGAAGTTCTTTGCGAACGCGCTAAGGAAGGAGGCGGACCGTCTCGGCATCGTGTACACGCCGGTCGAAGTGGTGGATTTCATCCTCAAGAGTGCCGACCACGTGCTGCGCGAGGAGTTCGGCCGTGGCCTCGGCGACGAGGGGGTCCACGTACTCGACCCCTTCACCGGGACGGGGATATTCCTGGTCCGGCTGCTCCAGTCGGGCCTGATCGCGGACGCAGACCTGGAGCGGACGTACCGGTCGGAAGTCTGGGCGAACGAGATCGTGCTGCTCGCCTACTACATCGCCGCCGTGCACATCGAGGAGGCGTTCCGGGGGCGCAGGGGCGAAGCCGCGGGGTACGAACCGTTCCGCGGGATTGCCCTCACCGACACGTTCAACCTCCTGTCCCGCGCGGGCCGGCTGCCCGGGATGTGGCTGCCGGACAACAGCGAGCGGGTGGCGCGACAACGTGAGGCCCCGATTCAAGTGATCGTCGGCAATCCGCCCTGGTCGACCGGGCAGCGCAGTTCAGCAGACGACAACCCGAATGTGGACTACCCCGCACTGGAGCGACGAGTAGCCGAAACGTATGCGGCGCGGTCTTCGGCAACACTGAAGAACAGCCTCTACGCCAGCCAGAAGATGGCAATTCGCTGGGCGTCCGACCGGATCGGGACGCAGGGAGTGATCGCCTTCGTCACTAACGGTTCCTGGATTGAAGGTAACGTGGATTCGGGCGTGCGGGCCTCGCTGGCGGAAGAGTTCAGCTCTATCCACTTCCTGAACCTCCGCGGCAACCAGCGCACCCAAGGGGACCTGTCCCGCCGGGAGGGAGGGAAGATCTTCGGCTCTGGTTCACGGGCCACGGTCGCGATCACGCTGCTGGTGCGGAACCCGAACGCGGAGCACGAGGGCTGCCGCATCCTCTACCGGGACATCGGGGATTACCTCACCCGCGAGGAGAAGCTCGACATCCTGCGCGAAGTCCGCTCCGTCGCTGGCATCGAAGACTGGACACTCGTCACTCCGAACCGCCACCACGACTGGATCGGGCAGCGCAGCGAGGCGTTCCGCCGACTCCTTCCGGTCGGTTCGAAGGACGCCAAGGCGGGCAAGACCGACGACGCCATCTTCCGGCTCTTCAGCAACGGCTACAAGACCAGCCGCGACGCCTATCTCTACAACTTCGGTGAAGAAGCCTGCGCCGAAAACGCGCGGCGGGCGACGCACGATTACGTGAGCGCGGTGGACGAACTGGAGTCAGCCGGTGTCCGGGAGGAGGTTGGCGAGGACGGGGTGGACGCCATCGCGCGCCGGAATTCGCACAATCTGCGCTGGGATCGTGAGCTTCGGAACAATCTGAAGCGCCGCAAGCGCATCAGGTACTCGCGCGAGCGCGTCTGGCGCACCCAGTACCGGCCCTTCGTGAAACAGCACCTGTACGTCGAGTACGTCTTGGTGAACAACAAGTACCAGATGGACCGGATCTTCCCGGCACTCCAGCCGGACATGGGCATCATGCTTGAAGGAAGGAAGGAAGGAAGGAAGGAAGGAAGGAAGGAA
>VYAQ01000101.1:0-1825 GCA_009844885.1 Gemmatimonadota bacterium | reverse complement strand
GAAGGAAGGAAGGAAGGAAGGAAGGAAGGAAGGAAGGAACCGCGTCATCTGCTTGACCGGACTCGGCTCGACGAAGCCGTTCTCGGCGCTCATGGTGGACACGATGCCGGACCTGGAAGTGATCTCGAAGAGCCAGTGCTTTCCCCGCTACCGGTACGAGCCGAGAACCGCGTTATCTGTGTTCCCGGAGTCGGCGCCAACAAGCCCTTCTCGGTCCTCGTTGCGGACGCCATGCCCGACCTCCACTTCCTCGAGTTCGGCCAGTGCTTCCCCCGGTGGTTCTATTCCCGTCCCCGGGGGTGTCTTTGACGACCCCAGCCTTTTTCCGCCGAAGCTCGAACGGGTGGACAACATCTCGGATGCGGCGCTCACGACGTTCCGCGACTACTGCTGCGACCCCGAGATAACCGCCGACGACGTATTTGACTACGTGTACGGCGTCCTCCACGCCCCCGCCTACCGCGAGCGGTTCGCAAACGACCTCGCAAAGGAACTCCCTCGGGTGCCGCTCGCCCCCGACTTCCACGCCTTCGCGACTGCCGGCCGGGATCTCGCCTTCCTCCATCTCGGCTACGAGACCTGCTCCGAATACCCATTGGAACTCGCCTTCAGCGGCGAGGGAGAGCCGAGCCCGAAGCACTTCCGGTTGGGCCGCCGGGCTATGCGCTATTCGGATCGGGAGCGGCGGGAGTTGGTGGTAAACGAATTCGTCCGGCTGCGCGGCATCCCGGCGGCGGCTCACCGCTACGAGGTCAACGGCCGGACCCCGCTCGGCTGGTTCATGGATCGCTACCGGATCACCCAGGACAAGAGCAGCGGAATCGTCAACGATCCGAACGACTGGTTCGCGGACCCGCGTGACCTAATCACCGCCATCCGGCGCCTGGTGCATGTCAGCGTGGAGACCGTTCGGATAGTCGAATCGTTGCCCAACCCACTGGCCGACTGATCCCGGCCGCCTGGCCGCAGCCTGTCGGTAGGGACGGCAGGATCACCGATGTGCGGAAGTGCTTTAGTATGGTCCTGCCGTGGGTAGATCTCAGTTTTACGGGGTGGCTGGGGTTCACTACGTGGCCGCAAGGCTCGCCCATCTTGAAGTTCACGCAGTACCGACGACTCGGAACGTCGCAGGACCAGATCTGCTGCTGAGCAATTCACGAGGGTCAAGGCTGCTCGCAGTTCAAGTCAAGACGGCCCTGTGGGCGACGCGGACCCGCGGGCGCGGTCGAAACAAGAAGCCTCACCACTACGAGTGGGACATCGGTTGGGGTTCGGCCCGGCAACACCTAAGCCACCTGTTCTACGCCCTCGTGGACCTTAAGAACTTCGAGGAGGTGCCGGATGTCTTTTTCGTCCCTTCCTCCGTCATCGCCGAGTACTTCGAGGCTGGGCCGGAAAACTGGCCTCGTGCGCGGTATCACCCGACCATTGACGAGGTCGCGCAGTATCGGAACAACTGGGATTCGCTACGGCAGATCCTCGACGGACCCGACGACCGAACGCTTACGAACGCTCAGTAAGCGTTTCGTTGCAACGCGTACCATGAGCGCACGCCGTCAGTGGTAGCCAGTCTGATATCGAATTCTTTGGAGAACACCTAACCTAAAGATTAATCGGCCGGTTACTGTAGAATCCTCAGCGGCCCGCAGGGCCGGCTGGAAGGACGGCAGCCGGCAGGAGGAACTGTGGCGCGCGACCCTCCGGGACTATGCGATGCCCAGGCTCGGCGGGAGGCCCGTGCACCGGATCACCACTTCGGATGTCATGGACGTGCTGCTGCCGATCTGGAACGAGAAGCGGGTGACGGCGCGCCGGGTCCGGCACC
>VYAQ01000083.1 GCA_009844885.1 Gemmatimonadota bacterium | reverse complement strand
GTGGGGGTGGTGGGGCAACAGGGGTTGGTTCGTCACCGCCGCAAGCAGCGAGGAGCAGCGCCGCGACGAGCGCCGAGGGCGGCCGCATACTCGGCGCCGCTCCAGGACCACGGCGTCGCGTGTGCAAGCCTACCATTCCTGGGAGTCCTCGTCGTAGAGGGTCGTGGGCAGCTTGTACGAGTACGCCCACTTGTCCAGGCTCGCGAAGTTCATGAGGTATTCGAAGCGGGCCAGATCCTGTTTCTTCGCCAATCCGGGCAGCGTCTTGCGGACGACCCGGCGGCTCCGGTTCTTGAATCGCATCCACGGCAGCACCTTCCGGCGACGTTTGGGGAACAGGAACGTGTCGGCGAGTTCATCGCCGATAAGCTCCCGGCAGGCCTGGGTGATGTCCCCGGCCATCTTCCTGCGCTCGGTCGGATCGGTGACGCCCACGATGACGGGTGCGCTGTTCACAATGCTGTTGGCCATGATGATCGCGTCGTAGTCGGCGGGAGGTTCGCACATCGCGCCCACCTTGAAAGCGCGCACCGCCGAGGCCTCGTCGTCGAAGAGCAGCGGTTCGGGAATGCCGATCAGCAGCCCCGTGTATTTCCAGACGTGGACGTACGCGTCCCGTTCCTCCTGGGTGAAGTCGCCTCCGAGTGACGCCGTATGCTGCATGAGCCGACCGGAGAATGCGGCTCCGGCAAGATGTATGTGGGCGGCGCTGAGCGGCGTGCCGTACTTCTCGTGATTCCACTCGTCCGATTGGGCCAGCAGGCGTCGGGACTGGGCGTGCACCAGCCGCACCCTGAGCGTGAGCCTCCATCCGTCGCCCCCGGGGTCCATGCCGCCGGGAAGGTACTGCTCGACGAGCTGCATGCCGTTCTGCTTGAGGCGGCGGACACCGGATTGCGTGACCCGGCCCCGAATCCGGAAGGACTTGCTGATCAGCGTCGCAAACCCCTCCACGATGCTTCCGCCCACCAGGGCGGCGAGCACGAGGTCCGAGTTGCGCAGAAAGGCCCGCGAGGCCACCCTGGCGAGTCCGCGGTCATACCAGTCCGGTATGTCATTGGCCTCGCCGATGAACGCCTTGAGCGAATCGGGAGCGCCTGCGAGTTCTGCGGGGTCATCCAGCGCTCTTGAGAGGACCGCGTGAACTTCGTTCGGAGGGAGATCCGCCAAATCCTCCACCACGGCATCCCCCAGCGGATCACCCTCCGTCGTGTAGCGGATGTACGCGTCCGCGAGTTCAGGATGCTGCTCGCGCGCCGCCAGGTATCCCGGGAGGTACGCTTCGGGGATACGGATGGCTTTCTCCTGTGTCGCTCCCAATGGCATCGCCTCAGCCCGGTCTTCGGATGCCCCACAGACCGCCGGAAATGTAACCAAGCGGCCCGATGCACGCTCTAAAGCTACAAGGAATGGGGAGTTGCGTCCGTCGCTGCGGGCGAGCCACTTCACCGGGAGGCCGACTGCGAGACCTGATCGGGGTTGGTGTTCCCGCGACGAGTGACGAGTTTATCGCACAACCACATCCCCATGCCAGCGAGGAGACAATGGCGAAGGTTGACCGCATCGGAACCTGCCTCTGGTTCGAGAACGGCGCCGTCGAGGCGGCCGGGTTCTACGTCTCGCTCTTCCCCGACTCCCGGATCGTCGAGGTCTCGACGGTCAGCGCCGGACCGGCCGAAGGGAACTCGTTCGTGGCCTTCGAGTTGGCCGGGCGGACCTTCCAGGGCATCGACGGGGGCCCCATGTTCAAGTTCACTCCTGCGATCTCGTTCGTCGTGAACTGCGAGTCCCAGGACGAGATCGACTTGTACTGGAACGCGCTGTCGGAGGGTGGCCACGAGGGCTACTGCGGCTGGCTCGACGACCGCTTCGGGGTGTCGTGGCAGGTGGTCCCCGCGAACATGGGCGAACTGATGCGCGCCGACCCGAAGCGGGTCATGGAAGCCCTGCTCACCATGGGCAAGATCGACATCGGCCGACTGCGGAAGGCCGGCGGGGGCACCTGAAGGCCGCCGCGGGCACCTGAAGGCGGCGCGGGCAGCTGAAGGTCGGAACAGCGGCCGACGTCCGCCCGCTCAACCCTCCGTCCCGCGCCCGAGAGACGCCTTAAATCCTATGCGGCCTCCTCCGTCCTTCCACGCCACGGCATGCGGCACCCCTTCACGCGCCAGGTCCTCGAGGATGCCGCGCACCTCGTCCGCGAGACGCTGGTCGAAGAGATGGGGGTGGCCGAGGTACCAGGTCATCCACGCCTCCTCCTCCAGATGATCCTTGAAGGAGCGCCGGTAGGACTGCCACATCTTGTCCTCCATCGCGCCCGTCTCCCACTGGTACATCAGGTTGCCGAAGTGGCGGAAGATCGCGGTCATGTAGGCGTCCCAGCGCAGCCGCTCTCCGGGCGTCAGCCCGTCCGGATCGGCGGCGGCCCGCGCCAGGAAATCGGCCATTTCGCTGTCGCGGAAGACGTGTTCGAGGAGGCGGATGCTGTTCTCGACCATCGAGTTGAACGCGGCGGCGCGCACGCTCCTCGTATGGCGCCGGGTCTGTTCGACGCCGCGCTTCATCTGGCGCGCCACGAACAGCAGCGACAGCACGACCCCGATGGCACCAACGAACTCGCCGAGATTGCCGAGGACGTCGAGCGTCATCGGCTACGCGAAACACACGGGTGGACGTTCATGGCGAGACGCGCCCACGCTACCGCCTGAACCGGTAGCTCACCTTCGCGAACAGACCGTCCGCGGTCGGCCGCACGTCGCGGAAGCGCAGCCGCCCGGTGTCCTCCATCTGCCGCGAGTAGCCCAGGAAGAACACCGTGCCGGGCGTGGGCTCGTAGCTGAGCAGCGTCTCGATTCCGAAATCGTTGGCGTCCGATCCACTGCGCAGCGAGCAGCCGCTCGAGCCGCAACCCAGCAGCGGGTGGCCGGTCGCCGGATCGACCAGGTCGCGGCGCATCTGGGCCCCGTACTCCACGATCGCGCGCAGGAAGAGTGCCCGGCTGAACTGGTACTGGGTCTTGACGCGCGGGATCACGGCCTCGAGCGCAAGCGTGCCGTCACTCTCCCGGAAGAGGCTCTGGTAGCGGAAACCGAGTTCAGCCGACAGGTGGCGCGTGGGGTAGGCGTACACCGCGATGTCCGCGTCCCAGCCGGTCCCGACCTCGATCGGGACCCCGTAGCGAAGATCGAATACCGCGTCCTGCCTGTAGCCCCAGCGCACCCGGCCCCGCAGCACGTCCCAGCTGTTGACCCAGAAGAAGCCCCCGACCCCATGCAACAGTCCGAACGGGTCCTGGTCGGCGACGAAGGGCGCCTCCCCGCCGCGGCCGTCGTCGACGTACAGCCCGTCGTAGTCGGCGGCGCGGAAATCGTAGCGCCGGGCGGTGGCGGCGAGCAGCACGGTGATGTTGTTGCGGAACGAGGTCGTAACCCCGTAGCGGATCTCGGCCTCCTCGAACGTCTCGCGCCGCCAGAACGACTCGTGGTCCCAGAACGCGCTGGCATCGAAGCCCGGGCGGAACTGCTCCACGAGCGCGCCCGGCTCGCCCCGGAAGTTGTACTCGAGCCGCGACTGCAGCCGCGTATCGCCGACGCGCGGAATCAGTCCGCTGCCCGCGTCGAAGCCGTGAGCGACGTCCTCGAGGTCGATATTGAAGGTCAGCGTCGGGCTCGCCCGCTCCAGTTGCAGGGACAGATAGCTGCCCGACTCGGGTCCCGATCCGACCGTCGCGGTGCGGCTCCCCGCGCCGATCACCGTCAGCGTATAGCGCCGCGCCATCACGAAGCGGCCGTCGATACCGAACACGCGGTTGTACTCGTCACCGCTGGTGGAGCGGTCGGTGTACACCATGCCCAGCGTAGAGGCGTTGCCAAGATCCCGCCGTGCCCGCAGCAAGTTGACCACGGGCCTCCGGGCAGGCTCACCGGAACCCGCAACCTCGTCGACCGCGCCGAGATATCCCAGCTGGAAGCTGCCCGCCTTCCCCGACAACTTCGCCCCCGCAACCGGATTGACGATGCTGCGGGTGTACACGAGGTTCTTCGGCATCGTGAAGATCTCGGTTCCCTCCAGGAAGAACGGTCGCTTCTCCTCGTAGAACAGCGCGAAACGCTCGTTGACCGCGATCTGCCCGGCGTCGGCCTCCACCTGGCTGAAGTCGGGGTTGTACGTCCCGTCGAGGGTGAGGTTGGAGGTGAGTCCGTACTTGGCGTTGAAGCCGAATTCCCCGCTCACCGGCTCCCGCGTGAATGCCTTTGCGCCTGCGTCATAGGTCCCCTGGCGCGTCCCGGTGACCACCGGATTCAGCTCCAGGAAGAGGCCGCGTTCGAGGTCGCGCAGCCCGCTGAGCGAGCCCGCAAGAGTCAGCCGGTTCGCCACGTCCTTGGTGACGGGGGCCCACGACTCGTCGAATCCCAGCCGCTGGATCTTGCGGAAGACCTGAAGTCCCCACGCCTGCTCGGCGGCCTCGGGGAAGCGGATGCTCTTGAAGGGGATCCTGACCTCGACGGCGTAGCCCCAGTCCTCCACCCGGCCCTCGGAGTCCCAGACGAAATCGGGGTTCCAGTCGATCGGAGGGCCGAAGTTGCGCCCGAAGCGGCCCACTCTGCCCTCGATCCAGAGTCCGTCCTGCTGGACCCCCAACGGATTCACCACGATCGAGTACGCCTGCCGCTGGTCGTTGAAGGTGTCCAGGATGAACTGGATGTAGTCGTCCGTGCGGTAGAAGGTGTCGCGCTCGCCCAGCGTGGCCCGGACGCCCCCGGGGTTGTCGTCGAAGGCGCGCACGCCGAAGTAGACCGCGTCCTCGGAGATGAGGAGCAGCACCTCGGTGTCCTGCGTCGCGGGAATCCCTTCGGAGGGGTCGAACTGGGAGAATCCGGTCAGGAGCGCCGCCTCGGACCAGGCGGCTTCGTCCAGGCGCCCGTCGAGGTTGATTGCGGGGTCGGCCAGGCGGGGGGCGACGACGTTGGTCTGCCCCTCGTAGCCGTTGTAGGTGGCCGCGACCGGTCGGTCGCGAAGGGCGGCGGTCCGCACGGGGCGTGCGACGGCCGCCTCCTGGTCGGGTGCCGCGGCCAGCGCGGCTAGGATGGCCAGCTCGTGGAGCAAAGTAGGGGACCCTCGCGGTAATGTGACGTCCGAGACATTGAATATACGCGACGTTGCCCCAAGGCGCGCCTGAGATCGGTTCGTCCAGGCCGACGCTGTGCGCCCCCCGGCACCGCGCGCGCGTCGCCACGAGCCATGCGCAGGTCCCGGATCCGTGTTATTCTTCCCGGGGACAACGGGATTGCCAATAGCTGAACGGGAACCTGGATCGGCGGTCTGAGCGACATGCTACTGAGGCGGGGGCGGCGCTGCGGGTTGAGGCTCGTTAGTCTCGTCGTCGCCGTTGTGCTCTCGCCCTCGGTCGTTCCATGGGTTCCCGGTACCGGTTGTCCCCACCACACGGGCACGGGTGCGCACTCCGCGGAATCGGCCGACGGACACGCCGGCGCGACGGACGCACACGGCGCGACCGCCCCCGGGCACGGCAACGCCACCGGCGAGCACGCGGCCCACCACGGCACACGACTCGCGGGCCACCGCCCCGACTCCGAATCGTCTCACGCGCCACCGCCCTGCGACTGCCTGGGCGAGTGCCCGGTTCCCGCCGGGCCCGCCCTGCCCGTCACGGATGGGCTCAGCCTGACGTCGCAAACGCTCGTCGCCGCTTCTTCCGGCCCGAGCGCGTCGCCGCGGCTCCCGTTCGGCCGCGCGCCCTATACGCTTCCCTTCGCCAACGGGCCGCCTCTTTCCTGAATCCGGGCCGTTCGGCCCCCGGCTGGGAATCGTCACCAGCGGTTCGCCGCCTCGTCCGGCGCACGATGGATCCGGGTGCGTACGCGACGTGCACGGTGTGACCGCGACCTCCGCGCAACGGCTCTCGCAACCGTAACGGCGCGGGCCCTTCACCGTTTTGATGCACTGTACAGAATACAAAAGGACGTCATATGTATACTGAAGTTTATATTCGCTCACGCAAAGCGCTCTCCAACATGACCGTCGTGGCCATGGCCGCGGTCGCAGTCGTCACCACCCCTGTCAGCGCCCAGTACGAATGGACCTCGTCCCGGCCCGACGGGCACGCGCCCATCGGGGTGATGGGCGAACACACCCACGAGCACGGCGAATTCATGTTCTCGTATCGCTTCATGCGCATGCTCATGGACGGGAACCGCGACGGTACCGACCGGCTCGAGCCCGCCGATGTTCACGCCTCGTTCATGGTCGCCCCCCTCGACATGACCATGACGATGCACATGGCCGGGTTCATGTACGCCCCGAGCGATGCCGTCACCCTGATGGCCATGGCGAACTGGGTCGACCAGTCCATGAACCACGTGACCCGTCCGGGCGGCAACTTCGAAGCCGTGTCGTCCGGCCTGGCCGACGCCTCCCTCTCCGCGCTGATCGGCTTGAAGCAGGCCGGCTCCACCCGGGTCCATCTCAACGCCGGCGTCTCGCTTCCCACCGGATCCATCGAGGAGACCGGCACCAATCCAATGAGCATGGGCCAGGCCGTACAGATGCCCTACCCCATGCAGCTCGGCTCGGGCACCTGGGACCTCAAGCCCGGAATCACCGTGCTGGGCATGAGCGAACGGGCGTCGTGGGGACTGCAGGGAATGGGCACCCTCCGGCTCGGCGAGAACAGCCGCGGCTACCGCAAGGGTCACGCCGCGGATCTGACCGGGTGGTTCGCGGTAAAGCCGGGGAACCGCCTCAGCCTCTCGGCGCGCGTGCTGGCGCGGCGGTGGGGGAACTACGGCGGCCATGACCACGCGTACCACCATCGCATGATGGTCCCGACGGTCCGGGAAGAACTTCGGGGCGGAACCCGCGTCGACATCCCGCTGGGATTCAACGTCTATTTCCCGGACGGAGCCCTCAAGGGCCACCGAATCGCGGCGGAATGGCACGTCCCCGTGTATCAGAACCTGAACGGTCCGCAGCTCGAAACGGACTGGTTGCTGACCCTCGGCTGGCAGAAGTCGTTCGCGCCTCCCGGGCACGATTGAGCCATTGCGTTCGGGCTGGCGCACGCGGTAGCTTTAAGCCACCCCTCCCTCTCTCAGCCATAGGGGTCAGCTATTATGAAGCTGTTCAGATTCCGTTTTGGCGCATTCGCTTTTCTCGCACTCTTCCTCGTGGTCCCGGACGGCGCGGCGCAGACCACGAAGATGCCCAGCAGCCTCCGGTACGGTTCCGGCATACTGGACGTTCCGGTCGCGACCGTGCTGCCACACTCGACGTTCGTCGCAACGTACTCGGGATTCGGCATCTCCATTGATCAGACGCTGTTGCTGAGGCAGAACGGAGAGGTTAGAAGGAGGGGCGGCGCGTACGAGAAATGGCTGTCCGACCTGTCCTTCACGCTCGGACTTTTCGACCGCGTCGAGGTGGGTGCGACGATCCAGCACTTCGACGACGAGACGAACGGCGGCAACATCCTCGGTGGATTCGGCCGCATTTCGCTTCTGCCCGCGACCTCCGAGAACCTGAAGCTCGCGGTCGGGGCCCGGTATCTGTCTTCGCCCTCGTTCGGCGCGCGCTGGGTCGATGACCTCCAGCCGCCACGCTTCGGCCACCCGGACTACCGCACCCGGCAGGCCCAGGGACAGGGGGACGAGTTCAACAGCAACCTGAGTCCCTACGCGGTCGGCACGGCCATATTGCCCACTTCGGACGCCAGTTTCGTCAGCCTGACCCTGGGCTGGGGAGCAGGCCTCTTCTCGGCGGGTGGCGACCTCGACTTCTACGCGCAGAGGAGCTCCGGAGGCGTATTCGCCGGATCGACGATACACGTCGGCATGGACGGGGGACGCGGGTTCAACCTGATGGCGGAGTTCAACGGCTTCGACCTCAATGCCGGCGTGCAGATGGACTTCGGCGGGGTTCGCGTGGGAGCCTTCTCGCTGAGCCTGGCGGGTGACAGCCACACCACGTTCCGCACGAGGAAGCTGGGTGTGCTCGCTTCCTTTGCGTTGTGTCCCGGGCGGATGGGACTCTGCGGTGACGAACCGCCGC
>VYAQ01000096.1 GCA_009844885.1 Gemmatimonadota bacterium | reverse complement strand
GATTGCCCACGACCGTCAGGTTCCTGTCCTTGCAGAATCCCTCCTCACAGCCGAACGCCGTGCGGAAGAAGCCGCCGAACACCGCGATCGCCGGCGTCACCTGACGCTTGAGCACGACGTCGAACGAGAGCGCTGGCGCAATGTCGAGGGCCGCGGCCGAGGCCGAGTGGCTGCCGACGGTCAGGCCGCCGCGCACCTCGGCTTGCGTCTGGGCACTCGCTGAACCGTGTGCGACCATGGCGCCCAGGAGGGCGGCCAGCGTCCAGCTCCTCATCGCAACCCTCCGGGCAACCCGTCGCTCACCATGATCTCGGTGTCTCCGTCCAGGCGGTTGAAGCCGCCGTCCCAGTCCCGCAGGATCGCGCGCACCTGACCGGTGGCGCGGTTGGTGATGATGGCCATGGGGGGCGTGCTGCCGGCGCTCAGCGTGTGTTCGCCCTCCGGCCCCGTCAGCACGACGCGCTCGATGGCGCCGTCCCGGTCCGGGTCATGGGGCACCGCGAAGAAGAAGTGGGCACCGCCGTGTTCCACCGGGTCGGGGCTGAACGCGAACGCAAAACGCGACTCTCCACCAGGCCCGAACCCTTGCAGCCGATAGGGACCGGCCGCTTCCGGCAGCTTCGCGGGCGCGTCGATCAGGAACGCCGGCTCGAGCACGAACTCGCCGTCACCCACGCCGCCCCACAGCAGCAGTGTCTTCTCGGGCGGCGCGGCTACGTCCCCCGGCGCAGGTGCATCCGCCGCCGCGGCCACCGTGCGCGTGTCCCTGGTCATCCTGTAGTTCGTCGCCCGGATAAAGTGGTAGTCACTCACCCAGTCCGGGGTGCAGTAGCCCATCAGGTCCCTGTACTGCTCCGGGTCGATCAGTCGGCCACGCTGGATATGATAGCCCCATATCCCGCTGCTGCCGTCGTCGTACGGGTAGTTGGGGTCCGGCCCGCCCGCGCTGCCGCACGGCGCGTGCCGCAGGCTCATGTTGTGGCCCAGCTCGTGGGCATAGGTGTCTTCGCGGGCGCGCCCTACGCTGACCGGCCGGTTGAGGTAGCCCAACCCCCCCCAGGCGGAACCCGGCGGCAGTTGAAGCGCGCCGTAGTAGTAGCCCCTTCGGCCCTCCATGTTGTACAGGAACTCGATTTCCCGCAGGAACGCGCGCCAGCCGGCCCCCTCGGTCAGGTCCGCGCTCGTGTAGTACGTCTCGTGCACCTCCACCGTCATGTCGCCGATCGGCAGAAGCGTCCGCGCCAGCTGCAGCTGTGGACTCTCGGCGGTCATGCCGCGGGTCCAGTTGAACACGCGCTCGTCGGGGGACCAGGTGACCAAAACGGGTACGATAACCTGGTGCAGGTTGGGCATGTCGACGATGTCCAGCGGCATCACGCCCTGGGCGGGGATACGCGACTGGCTCGCCGCGCTCTGCGGCACCACCCCGTCCGGATCGATCTCGACGACCAGTCCCACGCCCGGCTTCAGCACCTCGCCGGGGATCACGGCGTTGTAGGACCGGTCGAGACGGCTCTCGACGACCCGGTCCGGGAGCAGTTCCGACGGCGGATTGATCAGCACGCTGTGCACGGCCGCACCGTCGCGGTAGAAGGTGGCGCGCAACCGCGGCTCGTAGAAGCTGACCGCGTCCCCGTTGGCGAACACGCGGAGAAACGCCCGCCGCCCCGCGATGATCGGCACGGTGCCGTCCACGTTCTGCGCGGCCTGGTTCAGGTAGACGACAGGCGCCGACAAGGCGACGCTCAGGGGGTTGATCCGCAGCGTCGTCCACGCTTCCAGCCCGGCGGACTTGGCAATCACCCGCGTGCTGGTGCCGGCCAACCCCGTAACCGTACCGTCGGGCGCAATCTGCACCGCGTCCGCATCCTCCACTTCCCATGCCGGCGGCGCCCAGGAGGGCGGTCCCGGAATCACGTTGCCGTCGACGTCCAGGACGGTCACCCTGAGCCTCAGCGGATCGCCTTCGGTGATCAGTGTGTCCGCAGGCAACAACACCATGGAATGCGGGATGCTGTCGGGTTCCAGCGCCAGGTCGGCGCAGCCTCCACACCCAGCCGCGACAGCCGCCACGACGATCTTGTGCCTTGATATCCTCATTGTCCCGCCAATCCTACTGGCCGGAACCCGCCTGCGCCACCCGTATCCTGATGTTCCTGAACCACACCGGATCGCCATGGTCCTGGAGCCCGATGTGACCGGTCCGGGCCATGCCATATGCTGGCCAGTCAACGAACTTGGTACTTGCGACCAAGTCCCGCCAATCGTCGGTCCAGAGCTCGTATTCGACGATTCTGACGTCGTTCATCCAGTGCTCCACGCGAGCGCCGTCAAGGACGATCCGGACCCGATTCCATTCGCCGGGCGGCCGCGTCACGTCCTCGATCGGCGCGTGCAGCGCGTAGTTGGAACCCGCGGATGTCTCGGGCGTCCGGCCGTCCGGATGCCCCTCGTTGTGCAGGATCTGGAACTCGGGACCGGTCCAGTACGGTGCGCGCTCCGCCTCGGTCGCGCGGTAGAAGATGCCGCTGTTGCCGCCCTCCGCGATCCTCCACTCCAGTTCGAGCTCGAAGTCGCCGAACTGCTCCCTCGTCATCAGGTCGCCGTCGCCCGCGCCCGGCGTAAAGGTGAGCAACCCGTCCTCGACCGACCAGCCGGCCGGAGGATCCGCCTGCCGGTACCCGCGCCAGGCGTCCAGCGTGCCGTCAAAGAGCAGCGTCCAGCCAGCGGCTTCCTCTTCCGCAGTCAACCGTTTCACGGGAGCCTCCTGCATTGCGGACGCCGTGCCCTGCGCCAGAGCCACCGCCATCCACGGCGCCACCAGAATCGTTCCCAGCATGTTCTTGCGCATCAGGTCCTCGCTTTCAATCTCGCCGCTGAAAAGCCGCGTCGAACGCCGTGTCCGATGGCGGGAAGCCGAGCCTGCGAACGAAAGTACACGCCTCTGCCGCCCCATGCTCGCGCTCCATGCCGGCGTCTTCCCACTCCACGGACAAGGGCCCCTCGTATCCCGTCCGATTCAGCGCCCGAATCACCTCTTCGAAGTTCACGCGCCCGCGCCCGAGCGACCGGAAGTCCCAGAAGCGGCGGGCATCGCCGAAGTCGGTGTGCCCACCGAAGACGCCCGCCTCCGACGGCATCCCGGACCACCAGACATCCTTCATGTGCACGTGGAAGATCCGCTCACCGAACCTCCGGATGAAATCAACATAGTCCACCCCCTGGTAGGCCAGATGACTGGGATCGTAGTTGAAGCCGAACGCCGGGTGCCCATTCAGCGCCTCCAGCGCCCGGCCGGCCGTGACGAGATCGAAGGCGATCTCCGTCGGGTGGACCTCCAGCGCGAACCGTACGTCCTCTTCCGCGAACACGTCCAGGACCGGTGACCACGCGGCGGCGAACTCCGCGAAACCCTCGTCGATCCACGCCGGCGGCACGGGGGGAAACGAATACAGCAGGTGCCAGATCGGACTCCCGGTGAAGCCGTTCACCACCCCGACCCCCAACCGCGCCGCGGCCCGCGCCGTATCCCTCATCTCGCGCGCCGCACGCCTCCGGACTCCCGCCGGATCCCCGTCGCCCCACACCCTGGGTGGCAGAATTCCCCGATGACGCTCGTCGATGCGGTCGCAGACCGCCTGCCCGACCAGGTGGTTGCTGATCGCCCACACACCGAGGCCGTGCCCGGCCAGCAACTCCCGCCGCTCCTCGCAATAGAATTCGTCCGCGAGCGCCGCCTGCACATCGAAGTGGTCGCCCCAGCACGCCAGCTCGAGCCCGTCGTAGCCCCACGCCGCTGCCTTCTCCGCCAGCGTGGCCAGCGGCAGGTCGGCCCACTGGCCTGTAAAGAGGGTCACGGGCCGGCTCATGGCCGATACCCCGCCATGTTCACCCAGCGCCCCGCGGCGGCCGACTCGAGCACGCTCTCAATAAAGTGCATTCCCCGCGCTCCGTCCCTGTGGTTGGGGAAGTCGTGGTCCAGCGGATCGGCCTCGCAACCCGCAATCGCCGCGCCGATCACCCTCCCGACACCCCGATAAAGATTGGCAAAGGCCTCGATGAAGCCCTCCGGATGCCCCGGGGGCAGTCGCGTGGCGTGCCGGGCCGCAGGCGAGAGCCCGGGACTCCCGCGTGTGAGGGTCTCCCGCGGACCCTCGGCGGGCAGCAGCCGCACTTCGTTCGGCCTCTCCTGCCGCCAGAGCAGGCCGGCGTCCTCTCCGTAGACGCGCAGCGCCAGTCCGTTTTCCTCGCCGGTCGAAACCTGGCTCGCCGAGTACACGCCGCGCGCCCCGCCCACGAAACGGACCAGCATCGTCGCGTCGTCCTCCATGACGCGCCCCGGCACCAGGCTCGACAGCTCCGCAAAGACCTCGCCGATCTCCAGCCCGGTCACGTAGCCCACCAGGCTGTGCACGTGCGACCCGATGTCCGCCACCGCCGACGACGCACCCGCCCGCGCCGGGTCCTGCCGCCAGCTCGCCTGCTTGTGCCCCGTCTGCTCCAGCCGCGTGCCGAGCCAGCCCTGCGGGTACTCGGCGACGACCTTCCGCACCGTCCCGAGCCGCCCCGCGCGGACCAGATGGCGTGCTTCCCTGACCATGGGATAGCCGGTGTAGTTGTGGGTCAGCGCGAAGGTCAGGCCCGTCGCCTCCACGGTCCGGCAGAGGTCCTCGGCGTCGGCCAGCGTCGTGGTCATCGGCTTGTCGCAGATGACGTGGAAGCCCGCGCGCAGGAACGTCCTTGCAACGGGGTGGTGGAGGTGGTTGGGAGTGACGACGGACACGGCATCGATGCGCCGATCCTCGCCCAGTGCGGCCTCCCCCTGGGCCATGTCCTGGAAGGAGTTGTAGGTTCGCCGCGCATCAAGGCCGAGCAGTCGCCCCTGCTCGCGTGAACGTCCCGGCCGCGACGCGAAGGCGCCCGCGACGAGCTCGTACTCGCCGTCCAGCGCGGCAGCCATGCGGTGCACGGCGCCGATGAACGCACCGGGCCCGCCGCCCACCATGCCGTACCGGAGCCGCCGCCCGATGTGGGGGTTCACGCGCCCGGATACTCCCCGCAGACATGCGCGATCACCCCGGCGGCGTACCCGATCGCTCGGGCGGCGCCCGCGATCACGTCAGACGCTCCGGCCGGTAGCCACCCGATCTGCGCTCGTTCAGGTAGAGCAATCCGAAGATCACCACCAGAACCAGACTCACCGGGACCAGGTAGCGGAACGAGATGAGCCCGCCGTGGTTCTCCGCCGGCCCCAGGATCGCCCGCGCCCGGTCGACCGCCGGGGAGGTGGAGCCCGACTCGATGAACGCGCGCATCGCGTTGGCGGTCTCGACCGGCGGCAGCACCTCTTCCTCGTTGTACGTCTCCAGGACGCCCGTCACGAGATCGAGCGCGGTCCTCAGGTCGTCGCCCTCCGGACCGGGGGAGCGCAGCGACTGCGACTGGAGGGCACCGCCCGCCTCGACCAGCACGACGAACGTCTGGTCGTCCGCAAGGACCTCGTGCGCGGCGCGGTCCGCGATCCCGCCCATCCAGGGCGAGGTCACCAGTCCGACCACCGCCATTCCCACGGTCCCCATCAACCCCAGCCCAAGCGCTCCACTACGCGGGATGCGTTCCGACACGAAACCCAGCATCGTGGGCCAGAAGTAGCACACACCCAGCGCAAAGACCGTCGCCGCGGCAAAGATCGACACGGCGGAGCCGCCTGCGCTCAGCCAGAGCAGGCCGAGGCCCGAGAGGACCGCCGACGCCAGCAGGATGCCGGTCGGCGACAGGCGGTGGACCACCGCACTCGCCTTGTAACGCATCACCGCCATGATCCCGTTCACATAGACGAGAACCAGGATGCCCGCCATCCCGCCGGCCTCCAGCACCGCTGGCACCCAGCGATTCGGACCCAGCTCCAGCGACGCGGTCATTGCCATGCACAGCAGCATCAGCAGCATCAGCGGGGTGCCCAGCGTGGCCCTGAACATCTCGCCCATGGAGACCCCGGAGCGCACGCCCTCCGTCGCCGGGAATCGCTGGCCGAGGAGCAGCACGCCGTAGGCGACCGTGGGGATGAGGATCAGGGCGACCTTGATCTGCCACGCTGTGATCCCCACTTCGTCCAGCGCAAAAGCCGCCAGTCCGCCGAGGACGATTCCCCCGGGGAACCACACGTGGAACTGGTTGAGCTTGACGGTCTTGTTGTCCGGGTAGAGCGCGGCGACCAGAGGGTTGCACGCCGCCTCGACCAGCCCGTTCGCCATGGAGATGACCAGCGCCCCGGCGAAAAGGGTCGCGAACCCGCCCGCGAAGATCATGATCAGGGCACCGCCGAGGTGACAGACGAAGGCCAGTCTGACCAGGGTGCGCATCCCCAGGTTGTCGCAGAGCGGCGCGAAGACCAGCTGCGAGACCGCGAATCCCCAGAGCGCGGCCCCGCCGATCCAGCCCACCTGGGCGTTGTTGAGGACGAATTCCCCCTTCAGGGCGAACATGACCGCGCCGATTGTCGCAAAGGCCACAGAGGTCGCGATCAGCGCGACACAGCTTCCCAGGAACAGGCGTTTGGCGTCCACTTCCGGACCCCCCTTACATGCCGGCCAGGTAACGGTAGCTCGCTTCGATCGAAGCCAGCGGGTCAGCAGGCTGATCGTGCTCCACGAAGTAGTGGACGAGGCCCGCCTCTTCGGAGCGCGCGAACAGCCCGGGCCAATCGATTATGCCCGCGCCTGCATCGGCCATTTGCCCGTCGGTGGTGAGGTCCTTGACGTGGCAGAGGGGGAAGCGGCCCGGGCGTTGGGCAAAGAGGTCGAGTGCGTCGACACCGGCCGCGGCCGACCAGTGAAAGTCGATCTCGAGGTCGGCGACGGCGGGGTCCAGATGTTCCAGGAGCAGCGAGTACCCGGTCACTCCGCCACCGCCGTCGGCTGGGCCGTCCAGCACATCGAACTCGAAGGCGTGGTTGTGGTAGCCCACGCGTATCCCCGCGGCGGCGGCGATACTGCCGGCTGTGTTCAGCAGGTCGGCCACCTCGCGGTATCCGTCGCTGGTGCGCATCTCCTCCGGTATCCACGGGACGACCAGCCACCGGTGTCCGACGACGGCTGCGGCCTCGAGTGTCTCCTCCAACGCGGAGCCGGTGATCGCCCCCAGATCGAAGTGCGCCGCGGGCGCAGTCAGCCCCGACGCGTCGAGCCATGCCCGCACGACCGCCGGCTCGTGCCCGAAGTAGCCGGCGAACTCGACCTCGTCGTATCCGATCTGCGCGACCGCGTCCAGCGTCGCGGCCACGTCATCGGCCATCAGCGAGCGGACGGTGTACAACTGCACACCGATCGTCTCCAGGGCAGGCTGCAAACCGGCAGGCGCGGCGGCGGCGTCTCCCTGTTCACGCCCGCCCGACAGGTCTCCCGCGCCTCCTTCACCCGCACTGCCGGGCGTCCCATCGCGCGCGCATCCTGCCAGCCACGCGGCGCCCCACCCCAGCCCCGCTGCACGCAAAAAGTGCTTCCTGTCCATTCGTCCGTTTCGTCCGTCTTGTGCGTTTTGCCTGGTCATGCGGGAGAATAGGCGCTCTCGGCACCCGCGGCACAATCCCCACCGCGGGTCACCGCACCCTGAATCCCCCGACCAGCGGATCCCCCTCCTCGGGACGGAAACGCGCCGAACCCGTGTAGTGGGCCCGGCCCCCGACGAGCACCGTCACGGCCTCGTGCTCCGCCACCCGCGTCTCCTCCACGATGCATCCCGTGAACACGCTCCCCGTCACGCTCGAAAAGCGACGCTCCTCGCCCACGCCGGCGAGCCCTCTCGCCTTCTGGATCGCCATGCGGGCGGTCACGCCGCTGCCCGTCGGACTGCGGTCCACCTGGCGGTCCGCGAACACGCACACGTTGGCGCTGGGCCGGGAGCGTCCGTGGCCGCCGTCCGTCAGGATCGTCCCGTACAGGAACGCGAGGTCCGGGTGGTCGGGGTGGTCGAGGTCGAGCTGCGCCTTGGCCGCGCAGGTGACCGCCCAGGCCGCGTCGACCAGCGTGCGGGCCGGCGAGGTGCGGACATCCAGACCGAATCGGGCGGCCGGCGCGAACGCATAGAAGGCGCCGCCGTAGCCGATGTCCACCTCCACCGTCCCCGCGCCCTCCACGTCCACCTTCGCGTCGAGGAGAGGGGCGAAGGCGCCCACGCTCTCGAAGTGGACCATTCCGGCGCGCCCGTCCCGGACCTGCACGTGCGCGGTTACCAGGCCGCACGGGCACTGGATGCGCACCGTCGTGCGCGGCTCCGTCGCCGCGACCAGACCCTCGTCCACAGCCCGGCGCGCCATGGCGATGGTCGCGTGGCCGCACATCGTCGAGTAGCCCTCGTTGTGACAGAACAGCACCGCCAGGTCGGCATCCGGATGATCCGGCTCGACCGGAATCACGCCGTACATGTCCGCGTGGCCGCGGGGCTCATGCATCAGGAAGCGGCGCAGGTGGTCGAGCTCGTCCTTGGCGTAGCGCCGCTTGTCGAGGATCGTGGTCCCGGGGATCCGCGGATAGCCGGCCGTGACGATGCGCACGGGCTCGCCGCCGGTGTGCATCTCGCAGGTGCGGATCTCGTCCGGGAAGCGTTTCATGTGCTGGCCCTCCTTGCCATGCGTCGCGCTGCGAAGAATACACCGTAGGCCGCGGCCGCCGAAACCAGACCCCAGGCCGACGGAACCATCCAGCCCGGACCGCTCCCCCACTGGCGCGCGACGAGGAGCGCCAGCATTCCGGCCGCCGCCGCCGCCAGCGCTTCGACCGGGCCGGGGCGCCGCGAATGCAACCCGGCCACGATGGGTACGAAGAGGCTCACGCCCAGAAGCGAGTAGAAGATGGTGAGCGCGTCGACCACCGTCGGGATGATCACCGCCAGCAGCACCCCGGCCCCGCCGCCCGCAGCGGCCGCAATGCGCGCCACCCGCAGCACCTGCGCGTCGGTGGCATCCGGTCTGGCGAACCGCTTGTACAGGTCCTTCGACAACGAGGTGGACAGCATGAAGAGGATCGCGTCCGCCGAACTGATCTCGGCAGAGAGCACGGCAGCGAGGCCCAGGAGCCCCGCCCACGCAGGGACGCCCCGGGTCAGGATCTCCGGCAGGGCGGTCTCGGGATTGTCCAGACCCGGTGCCACGGCATGCGCGATCATCCCCAGCAGCGGCGGGAGGATCGCGAAGAGCATCAGGACCACCCCGCAGGCACTCAGTCCCAGACGGACGGTGCGCACATCGCGTGCCCCGAAGGTCTTCTGCAGGATCCCGGGCGAGACGATGAAGGCGGGGGCCAGCAGGATCAGGTAAGGCCAGCCCGAGTCACCGTTGCTCATGAAATCGAGGTGTCCCGGCGTCGCGCGTGCATTTTCCAGCACCGCCGAGAGGCCTCCCGCTCCCTCGAGCGCGAGCGGCACCGCAATCAGAAACCCGGCCATCAGCACGACCAGCTGCACCAGGTTGACCCACGCCGAGCTGAGGAGTCCTCCCGCCACGAAGTAGACCGTCATGACCAGTCCCCCGGCGACGGCCCCCAGCCACTTCGGCGCACCCGCCACGACCTCCAGGATCCAGGCCATGGCGATCAGCTGTCCCGCGAGGATGGCCAGCGTGCCGATCCAGAGGAGCGCCGCCATGGAAGCCCGCACCGAGGGACCGTAGCGGAGTTCCAGGTAGTCGCCGACGGTGCGCAGCGAGTGCTCCCTGGCGACGCGCCACATGCGCGGCCCGAGCCAGAAGGCGAGCACGAGCGTGCCGATTCCCGCCGACCCCACCCACCACCACGCCGCGATGCCGTTCTGGTATCCCAGGCCGGCCGCGTTGACGGTCGACCCCGCGCCGATGTTGGCCGCAAGAAGCGTGGCGAAGAGCAACCCGGGGCCGAGCGCGCGGCCCGCGACGAAGAAGTCCCGCGTGCCCGATACGCGGCGCCCGATCGCGAGGCCGACAACGGTGATGAGGACGACGTAGAGGAGCAGCCCCGCCAGAGTTGCGTTCATCGCCCCTGGTGGTTGGGCCGCGTGTCCCCCTGGCGCGTGTCCCCCGGCAGATCGCGCACGGCCGGCAGCGACGGCAGTCCGCGGGCCGCGCGCACCGCCCGCACGATGGCGTCCGCCATGGCTTCGGCGGCGAGCGCGCCCACCTGTCCGAGGTTGAAGCCGGCCTCGAGCGTCCCCGTGGCCAGGGAGAACACGGTGTCCCCGTCACCCGGGGTGTGCGCCGGCACGATCGCGCGCGCCAACCCGTCCTGGGCCATCTGGGCCACCTTCGTAACCTCCGCCTGGCTCAGGCGCGCGTTGGTTGCGACGACACCGATCGTGGTGTTCTCGCGCGGCCGGCTCCGGGGCACCACGCCACGCAGAATGAGGCGCGCGTCGGCAAAGCCGCCGTCCTCCGTGCGGGCGCCCGCCACGATGCGGCCCGTGCCCGGGTCGATCACGTCGCCTACCGCATTGACGACCACGATCGCGCCCACCGCGAGGCCGCTCTCCAGGGTGATCGACGCGGTGCCCAGGCCGCCCTTCATGGCCATGGCCATCCCGCGCATCTTCCCGACGGTGGCACCGGCGCCCGCGCCGACGTTCCCCTCCGCGACGCCCTGGGTGGAGGCGCCGGTCGCGGCCGCGTACCCGCAATCGGGGCCGGGACGCACGCCGCCGGACAGGCCCAGGTCGAAGATGATCGCCGCGGGCACGATGGGGACGACCAGGTCGGCGCCCACGCGGTAGCCCTCGCCGCGCTCTTCCAGGTAGCGCATGACGCCGTCCCGTGTGGCGAGGCCGAAGGCGCTCCCGCCCGACAGCACAACCGCGTTGACCTCCTGCACGGTGTTCACCGGGTCCAGCAGGTCGGTCTCGGCGGTCCCGGGAGCGCCGCCCCGAACGTCGACACCCCCCGTCGCGCCACCGTCGGCAATCACGACCGTGCAGCCGGTGTGGGCGTCTGGGTAGGTGAAGTGCCCGACCCGGATGCCGGCGACATCGGTAATCCCGCCGGCGGGCGTCGGATTCTCGAGCGCCGCGACGTTTTCCTGCGCCCCCGCAGGCGAGAACCCCAGCGACGCCATCATCAGCGCGGGCGGTCCGAGCTTCCCTACACGACCCATCACGCCTCCATAGGCTTGGGCTCTCGTGCTTCGTCATCAAGATAACGGCTCGCGGGGGGCGGGCGGCTACGGGCTCCGGACCGCCGCCGCGTCTGCCAAAATGGCCGAGGCAACCCTGGCACGCTTTTTGCTGTCTAATTATGCAGCGGTCGGGAGGCTATTCCGCGGGATTCAGGGGGAGGAAGAAAAGATGACCAGGGCACACTTGAGACGACGTTCAAATCGAAGACTTACCGCGTTGGGGCTGGCGGTCTCTACAGCGCTCATCCTGAGCGCGATCGGGATTACCCGGTTCGAAACGCCGGAGGACAACGCCGCGCCCGTCCGTTCGGAGGTGGTGGAAGAGCCCGTGGAGCATCGTCAACACGCAAAGTCCCGCACCGCACCCAGAATTGACCCCCGCAGAGGACACCGTCAGGACAGTCTCACGCTGTAGACGCGGCTTCGCTGTAGACGCGGCTTCCTAGCCGAAGACCAGTTCCCGGACAACGGCACGATCCTCCCCGAGCGAGTTCCGCACTCGGAGGATGATGAGGTTGCCACGGGCATCCAGCCACCTCTCGCTCGCGCCCACCTCCACCGAAAACGTATTTCGCCCGTCCTCCCACACCGTCCAGTGCTTGACGTCGTCGCCAGGCATCACATAGAGCCGTATCCACAAACGTCCACTCGAATCAAACCGAACCGCGTCGATGGGTGGAGCAACCTCATTGTGCCGGTATTCCTGCTCCTGCGGTGCTTGAATGGTAAGGCCCTCCGTAGGCCTTCCCAGATGTGTCAAGTATCTCAGGGTTTCTTCTTCGCTGCGAATGTAGTTCGCCTGGGCCTGCGCCAAGGCGGTTTCCACTTGTTCTTTGGTTACGCTGATCCTCTCACCCGGCATCGGGATACGATACACCATCGCCCCACTCCGGTTAATGACCTTGATCTCCTCCGATTCAGTGTCGGCAACCACCACGCGGTCACCGTCAACCGCAACATACGTGATTCGCGGAAAGAGCACATAGCTCACGTCCTGACCCAGGAATTCGACGATCGTCCGGCGGTCTTCGTCCACACCCACTTCCACTAGGTACTCCCTCGGGCGCTCGTCGCCCGAAACCGGTCCTATTGGCCACCCACCGTCCACAAACGCCAGGTTTCCATCGCTGAACACCGCAAACAACCGGGCAATCGCGGTTGGGTGGTCGAAGCCGGAAACGTTGACGCGCCTGGTGTCGAGGAGTTCACCCGAATCCGAAAATGTCGTCAAGCGGCGATCGTTGTTGAGGTCCCAGACGGTGAGCCCGTCCGGTCCCTTGAACAGCCCGAGTTCCAGCCCTGATCCGGCAAACTCTCCCGGTCCACCGCCCTCTCCCCCCGCCGTCCTCAGCTCCCCGGTCGAGGGGTTGATGAACAGGAGTGTGCGGCCGTCCAACAGGACGATGCGCTCCTCGCTCAAGATCTTCCCCTTGGCCAGGAGTCCGATCTCGGAAACAGCCGCATTCGGATGGTCGTCCGAATCGAACATTGCTGTCGCACCAAGTCGCGCGACGACATCCTGCGCAGCACTGCTACTGGATGGACCCAGAAGCACTGTCACCAACGTCACCGGGATCGCGACGTTGACGGCAATGTTCAAGCGTGGTCGTCGGATCAGTTGAATCACTCTCGTTGTCCTCCGTGGGCCGGGAGACGCGGTTGTTGAAGCCCGAGAGTGCTACGGCATGGATGGCCGGGCAAGACCACGACGGATTACTGGCGGCGATTCGCCACAGCGCCCATGATCTCCGGTGCGAATCGTCGGCCACGCAAACCGGAGCACGTCAAGCCGCCATGAAACCGACCCCCACGAGACCGCACCCCACCCACCGCCCTCCCCTCCGGGCCACGCTGGCACTGCTGGGATTCCTGTTGGCGCCTTCCCCCACCTCAGCCCAGGAGGACTACGACTACGGCGCGAATTGCACCAGCTGGCCATCCGTCTCCGGGCCCCACGCCGTCGGCACGGTCGAGTTCGAGCTCACCGATTCGTTGCGGAGCGCCCAGTACGCGCCGGAACCGACCGCGCACCGGCGGCTTTACGTCCGCGCATGGTATCCCGCGCAGGCGCCGGATCCGGACGCCCAGCCGCGCCCGTACTTCACTGAAGCGGAGGTGACGGTGCTGCCCGGGATGCTCCTCCCCGCTCTGCAGCAACCCGCGGACGCGCTGAGGGGCTGCGCCAACCTTGCTTCAAACAGCTACCAGGCGGCGGAGCCCAGGCCCGGTTCTTTCCCGGTCATCGGTTACAATCACGGCTACACGTCGTATCCCGCCCAGCAGACCGCGCTCTTCGAGCATCTGGCCGCCAACGGCTACGTGGTGTTCTCGGTCGGGCATCCATATGAGTCGGGTGGCCTCGTCTACCCGAACGGCGACGCGCTCCTGCTGTCACCCGCGATCCTGGAGGACCTGATGCGCTACGCCGCGAACGGCGCCTCGATGACCGTGCACTACCCCCCCAGCGTCGCGGAGGCCCTGGAGGCCGTTCCCGAGTATCTGAGGGAGCTGCGCAAGACATCCCTCGGCCAGCTGGGGCCGGTCTGGCAGGCGGATGTCCGCTTCGTTCTCGACCGCCTGGAGGACATGAACGTGCCGGCGTCGGCGGAGGGGGTCGCGGCGGCGATCGACCACGGGAACCGCGGCTACATGGGCATGTCGTACGGCGGCTACATCGCCGCCATGCTGGCCCAGGACGACCACCGCGCGAAGGCGGCGATCAACCTCGACGGCGGCTACTGGACCGGCGAATTGATCGACGCGGACGTGCGCACGCCGTTCCTGATGCTCAACTCGGATCCCACCGTGGTCATGGCGACGATGCCCGAGGAGTTCAATGTGTACCGCGGTACCTACGGGGCCCACGCGCCCACCGCGGGCGACCTCGCCTACGAGCGTCTGGCCGCCGCGGGCGTCCGCGACGATATACACCGAATCATGATTCCGGGGGTCCAGCACATCGCCGTCTCCGACTTCCCCGAGGTGCTGGGAGCACCCGGCACCGCCCCTCTTCTGGGCGAACCGGAGATGACCGCGAAGCTCACGGCGATTCAGAACGACTTCGTGCTCGGCTTCCTCGACCGGTACATGAAGGGTATCGGGTCGAACTACCCCGCTAACGTGCTGGAAGATTACCCTGAGTTGTTTGTGCGGGACCGAAACGACATCCGCCAGCAAGCCGAAGCGCTGGGAATCGGCGCGCGGCGTTGAGCGCGGGCGACAGAGCCCGGGAGGGGAGGCTTCTCGCCGTATGGGCGTCGCTGCTTATGGCCTCGGCAGCTTGCGAGCCGTCCCCCCGGGCCCAAGAGGGCTCCGAAGCCTATTTCTCCTTGGGCACATCGGCCTATCAGATCGGGCCAACCACAGCTTGGCTCCCGGGGGAGGACGAGTCCGCAAGCTTCGGATCGATCATCGCGATCGTGGGCACCGACTCCGGGTATGAAGGCAAGGCGACAAGGTAGCTGTCCTGGACGAGGGTCTGGCCCGGGTTTCCGAGTTGACGTCAACGGGAGACTTCGTGCGAAGCCATCAGGCATCAGGTCTGGTGCATGACCTCGCGATGCATCCGGAGCTTGGAGTGCTGATCGCGGGTAACGCCTACCCCGACCACTATCTGGTACGTGTGACCGAGGGCGAGATCAGCGGGTTTGCCCTCGTCCCGGAGGCCTTCCAGCCCGATGGTGCCACATCTATGCAACTGCCCAGCAACATGGTGACTGTTACACCCGATGGGCTGGTGCATGTTCTGGACGGCAGACAGTTGGCGCTGGTCAGCTACGACCAGACCGGGAAGCAGACGGGCCAGGTGCTCCTGCCTCGGGAGATGCGCGCCAGACAGTTGGATGAGGCCGCTGAGATCACCGAGGCCTTCGGGGGGCCACAAACAGTGCTGGCGGTGCAATCGGTGACTGAACTCCGAACTCTTGCCGATGGTCGGCTCTTCGCTCGAGTCACGGACGAGGGGAATCTCGGGTTCGTCCTCGATCTTCACACTCTTGAGGCGACGCCAGTCGAGATGCCGAGTAGCGAGGAGGGGTGGATGCGGAGTGCCACTGTCTTCTTCGATGGCTCTCTGCTGGTCGCCGGGACGGCTGACCGGGGGCTGACGATTGCCGAAGCCAGGCTCGTGAGGTAGATCGGTCGGTCAGCCGACATCAGAACCAGCCCGCGTTTCGGTCGACCACGGGCATTCACGGCAAGCCCGGGTCATGCCACATTCAACATCGGATCTTGCGCGATCACCCCTTCCCGAGAACAGACCCGAAATGCACTTCACAAGACACCTCGTACTCGCTTCCGCGCTGGCGGCAGCAACCCTGTCCAGCCCGCAAACAACCGCTGCAGACACGACCGGCGCAGCCGCAGGATCTCCGGCGGGCATCACAGCCGTCCAGCAGCTCGACACACTCGGCTTCAAGGACCTGCGCTACCGCATGGTGGGCCCGTACCGCGGCGGGCGCTCGACCGCGGCGGCCGGATTCCCCGACGACCCGGACCGCTGGATCATGGGCACCACCGGCGGCGGCGTCTGGGAGACGGACGACAACGGGACCAACTGGCGCAACATCAGCGACGGGTACTTCGGCGGCTCCATCGGAGCGGTGAAGGTGGCCGATTCGGACCCCAACGTGATCTATGTCGGCCAGGGGTCGGTGGACATTCGCGGCAATACCTCGACCGGGCGGGGCGCGTGGAAGTCGATGGACAAGGGGCGCACCTGGACCTTCATCGGTTTGCCGGAGGCAGGCCAGATCGGACGGATCGAGGTGCACCCGCGCGACCACGACCTGGTCTACGTGGCGGCGCTCGGGCATCCCTTCGGCAAGAACCCCGAGCGGGGCATTTTCCGGTCGCAGGACGGGGGCGAGACGTGGGAGCACGTGCTTGCGCTGAACGACTCGACGGGCGCGTCCGATCTGACCATGGACATGACCAACCCGCGCATCCTGTATGCGGGGATGTGGCGCGGCGAACGCAAGCCGTGGGCGCTGATCTCCGGCGCCGAGGAGGGCGGGGTCTACAAGACCACGGACGGTGGCGACACCTGGACCAAGCTAGGTGGCGGGCTTCCGGAGGGAATGGTGGGGAAGGTCGGCGTGAGCGTCTCGCCCGCGGACCCCGACCGCGTCTGGGCGATCATCGAGGCCGAGCCGGACGGAGGAGTCTACCGTTCGGACGACGCGGGCGCCACGTGGACCCGCACAAACTCGGAGAACAACCTGCGTCAGCGCGCGTGGTACTACACCCACGTCCAGGCCGACCCGGCCGACCCCAACACCGTGTATGCGCTCAACACCGGCATGTACCGGTCGGTCGACGGCGGGACGACCTTCGAGGCCATCCCGGTGCCGCACGGCGATGTCCACGATCTCTGGATTTACCCGGACGACGCCGACCGCATGGTCGTGGCCAACGACGGGGGCGCCCAGGTCAGCGTGAACGGCGGCGAGAGCTGGTCGACCTATTACAACCAGCCCACCGCCGAACTCTACGACGTGATCGTCGACAACGGCTTCCCCTATCGCCTCTACGGAGCGCAGCAGGACAACACCACGATCTCGGTGCCTGCCTGGAGCGACGTCAACACCCTCTATCCCAAGCAACACTGGCAGAACGTCGGCGGCTGCGAGACCGGACCCATCGCCCTGGACCCGGACAGGCCACACATCGTCTACGCCGGGTGCTACGGCGGCGTCATGGACCGCTACGACCTCGATTCCGGACAGCGCCGCAACATCATGCTGTATCCGCAGCTCCAGCTGGGGATGGCGGCGAAGGACCTGCGGCACCGTTTCCAGTGGGTGTCGCCCATGCTGGTGAGCGCGCACGATCCGAGCGTCATCTATCACGGGTCGCAGTTCGTGAACCGCTCGCGCGACGAAGGCGCGAACTGGGAGACGATCAGCCCCGACCTCACGACCGACAACCCGGCTCATCAGGAGCAGTCCGGCGGGCCGATCAACGCCGATGTGACCGGCGTCGAGATCTATAACGTCGTGTTCTCGCTCGCGGAATCGACCTTCGACGCCGACGAGATCTGGGCCGGCAGTGACGACGGCAGGGTTCACGTGACGCGCGACGGCGGCATGAACTGGACGGAAGTCACGCCGCCGGGCATGCCCGAACTTGGGACCGTCGACGAGATCGAGCTGTCGGCGCATCGCGCGGGCCGGGCCTACGTGGCCGTGCAGCGCTACCGGCTGGACGACTTCCGGCCCTACGTCTTCCGGACCGACGATTTCGGCGCGTCGTGGGTGCAGGTCACCGACGGCATCCCGGACGACCATCCGGTGCGCACCGTGCGGGAAGACCCCGTGCGCGCGGGCCTCATCTTCGCGGGGACCGAGTTCGGCGTCTTCGTCTCGTTTGACGCTGGAGACTCCTGGCAGAGCCTCCAGCGCAACCTCCCGATCACGCCCGTGACCGGCATGCGCGTGGCCCACGACGACCTCATCCTGTCCACCCAGGGACGGTCGTTCTGGGTGCTGGACGACATCAGTCCGCTGCGCGAGATCGAGGCGGCGGTGGCCGCCGGGACCCACCTCTTCGCCCCGCGCGACGTGCGCCGTCTCAACAACGTCGGCGCCAACTTCCTCGCCGAGTTCAACCCGGAGACCCGGCCGGCCGGCGCCCAGATCCACTACTACCTGGCCGAGGAGGCCGCGGAAGAGGTGCGGATCGAGGTGGTCGACCCGGCGGGCGATGTCGTGCGCACGTTTTCCTCGGATTCGGCGGCAGCCGAAGAGGCCGACGGCGAGCAGATTCCGTCCGCCGCAGGGCTGAACCGGATTGCCTGGGCGCTCTCCTACGCGGGACCGGACCTCCCCGAGGGGTCGGTGCAGTGGGGATACACCGGCGGGGTCACCGCGCCGCCCGGCACCTACTCGGTTCGGATGACGGTGGGCGAGACCATGGCCGAGCGGACCTTCGAGTTGCTCCCCGACCCGCGTATTCCCGAGGTCACCATCGCCAGCTACCAGGAGCAGTTCCGCGTGGCGATGCAGGCACGGGACTCGATCAACTCGATCACGCGGGCCATTGAAGACCTCGCCGCGATTCGCGCACAGGTCGAGGAGGTAATGGAGCGCGCAGCATCGGCGGACCAGGCGGACGGCCTGCAGGCTCTCGCGGACACCCTCGACGAGAAATCGACGGCCGTGACCGAGGACCTCATGCAGACGAAGAACCAGTCCAACCAGGACCCGATCCGCTTTGCGCCGCGCCTCGACAACCAGTGGATGGAGCTGTACGGACGCGTCACCGGCACCGACGGCTACATCTCCGGCGGCGCGGAGGGCGCTCCCCAGTCCGGCACCATGGAGCGCCTCGACGACCTGCTGGAAGAATGGGAAGGGGTGCGGATCCGCTACCTGGACCTGCTCGAGAACGAACTCCGCCGCTTCAACGAGGCCGTGGAGCTGCTCGGGCTTCCCGCAGTGGTGCTGCCGAGACGGGGAAGGATCGTGAGCTGATGAACCGGCGGTCCCGTCGTTCATCGGAACACCTCTTGCCCCAAATGCGTAGTTTCAGGTAGCCAACCACCCGATGAAGGGCTCTGCAAATGCGTCTCAAGGAAGAATTCAGGAAATACGTCCCCGACCAGGACAAGCGTTGCGCGGCAATCATTCACAGCGCTTCGGCGGCGGCAGCGACGGCGGCCGCGGCGACCGTCATTCCGGGATCCGACTCGGTGGCGATCGCGCCCATTCAGGTGGCCATGATCACGGCGCTGGCGGACGAGTTCGAGGTGCACTGGTCCGATGCGGCGGTCAGGTCCACGCTGTACGCCACGCTTGGCACGATGGTCGGCCGGGGAGGGGCGAACCTGGTGCTGCGCTGGGTTCCGGTATACGGGAATCTGATTCGGGCCGGGGTGGCGGCGAGCGTGACCCAAGGCCTTGGGTGGGCCGTGGTGAAGAAGCTGCGAAGGGACGGCGCGCTGATGTAGGTGCCGCCGTGGTGCGGATCGCCGCAGTGGTACGCGTCGGCGCCGTCCTCTGCTGCCTGGCGGCCTGCGGTACTCCGCCAACCGACTTCATCCCCCAGGAAACGCCCGTCGACCTTTGCCCGGACCCGGGCGCGGGGATCGAAATCGGCGGGTTCGACGGCACCGGCGCCGACACGAATCGCAGGCCCCACCGCCGACTGGTGCTGATGGGCGGAGGCCGGGAAGAGGACCTGGCCGCCCGCCAGTTCGTGGAGGCGGCGGTGGCTGGCGATATCGTCGTCCTGCGCACCAGCGGATCGCTGACCAGTTACCCGGAGTATTTCATCGGCTTCCTGGCCAGCGTGACGCCGTCCACGGTGATCACGATCCGCACCAGCAACCCCGAGGCGGGCGCCGATCCCGCCGTGCTGTGCCGGATCGCCCGCGCCGAGGCGGTGTGGCTCGCCGGGGGCAACCAGTGGAACTACCTGGGCCGCTGGCCCACCGCGCTGCAAGAAGCGCTGGCTGCGGTCGCCGAGCGGGACGCCGCGATGGGCGGAACCAGCGCGGGAGCCGTGTCTCTCGGTGAAGGCGCATTCGACGCGCAATTCGGTACCGTGACCTCGCGCGAAGCGCTGGACGATCCACTGCGGCCCGAGGTCAGTCTCACCCGGCCGGTGTTCGCGCAGCCCGAGCTGGAGGGCGTGCTGGTGGACAGCCACTTCACGGAGCGCGGGCGCGAGGGTCGTCTGCTCGTGTTCCTCGCGCGCTTTCTGGCGGACCGTGGGGAGGGTCCCGCGGTCGGCGTGGGGCTCGATGAGGGCGTCGCTATCACGATCGAGGCCGGCGCCTACGAAGTGACCTCCCGCGAGTCGGGCGCCGCCTGGATGTACGAGGTCGCCGGGCCCGCGTCACTCGCGCCGGGCGTTCCGCTCTCGCTCGACGGGATCCGCCGGGTGCGACTGCCGGGCGGCAGCGTGGGGCCTTGGCCATTGTCGTTCGACGAGCGCGCGGACGCGCGGGTCATGCACGTGGCGAACGGTGTGGTGCTCGCCGGGCCACGCGGCTAGTCAGCCGGCGCGCCGTTCTCGCTCCCCAGGCTGGCGCCGGCCTTCAGTCCGACGCCGGGCGGCGCCCCAGCCATTGTTCCCACCACTCCAACTGCACCCAGGTTCGGTGCACGGTCCGCCACGGAGTCCAGCCCCCGTGATACGATTCCGGATACCGCACGAACTTCGCCGGAACCTTCTGCTTGCGGAGCGCCACGTACATCTGTTCGGCTTCCTCGATGGGTACGCGGTGGTCGATTTCCCCGTGCACGAACATCGTCGGTGTCGAGACGTCCTTCGCGTGTATTATCGGTGACGAGCGCAGCAGGTGTTCCAGTCCGCGCTCCTCCCAAGGCGGACCGTAGAACTCGCTCTCCTTGGTGCGGGGAATGTCGGCGACGGCGTAGTCGCTCACCCAGTTGGAGATCGACGCGCCCGCGATCGCCGCCGCGAATCGGTCCGTCTGCGTGATGACCCAGTTGGTCAGGTAGCCGCCGTACGAGTACCCCGTCACGCCCATGCGCGCGGTGTCGATGTCGTAGTTGGCGATGGCGTGGTCCACCCCGGCCATGACGTCGTCGTAGTCGTTGAACCCCCAGCCTCCCCACGTCCCCCAGCGGAAGTCCTCGCCGTACCCGGTCGAGGCGCGCGGGTTGGTGTAAAGCACCATGTAGCCCTGCGCGGCCAGGAGTTGCCGGTCGAAGGAGAAGTCGTTGCCGTACGCGCCGTGCGGTCCGCCGTGCATCAGGAGGATCATGGGGAAGCTCGCCCCGGCGCCGTAGCCCCGCCCCGGGAGCATCCAGCCCTCGACTTCGGTGCCGTCCTCGCTGCGGAAGAGCAAACGGTCGGGACTCGACAGGTCGACTTCGGCCATCAGCGCGTCGTTGACCGCACTGACGCGCCGCTCGTCCGCGCCCGCCTGCGCCGACCCGGCCGCCCCAGGCACCCCCGCGACCCAGATGTCCGCCGGACTCGTGGGATCGGTGATCGTGAATGCCATCCGGGAAAAGTCCGACGAGAAGGAGAAACCGCCGAGCCGCCGGTCACCCTCGGTGACCTGCTCGACCGTGCCGCCGCCGGCCGGAACCCGGAACAGGTGCGAATTCCCCGTCACGCCGGCGGAGAAGTACACGTGGCTCCCGTCGGCCGACACCGTCGCTCCGCCGGGAATGAGATCCCAGTCCCCGGTAAGGTTGCGCACGCGCTCGCCGCTGGCGGCATCGAACACGAACAGGTCCGACGGTGCTCCGCGGTCGCGCGCCTCGCGGATGATCACGTCGAGGCCCTCATTGCCGCGCACCACGATCTCGCTCCCGTCGGCGGACCATGCCGGACCGCCGTAGTTGTACCCGTCGTCGGTCAGCCGGGTCACCTCGCCCTCGACCGTGACCACCCACAGGTCGGCGCGCTCGTAGCTGTGCTCGTCGCGCTGGTGGGTATCGGCTGTGAAAGCGATGCGGGTGCCGTCGGGACTCCACGCCAGGCCGGAGGCGTTCACGCCCAGTTCGGTCAGTTGCCTGGCTTCGCCGCCGTCCGCCGACAGCAGGAAGACCTCGCGCGGGGGCGTGGCCCAGGGGTCGCGGGGATCGGGAAGATATCCGCGCCGGTCGAAGCGGTAGTTCATCCAGTCGTAGACGCGGCCGTCAAACCGCTCCGCCGTGCGGCGCTCGAAGTCCGAACCATAGGTGGGCTCAGGCCTGGTGCCCGCCGGGAGAACGGCCCTGGTGAAGACGATCCAGCGGCCGTCCGGGCTGAAGGTCGGAGAGCCGTCCAGTCCCTCGATCTGGAACGCCTCGCCCACAGCGCCATCCATCCGCAGGAACCAGGGCCCGCCACCGGACTCGCCACCCGGAGCGGGACGTCTCGACGAAAAGTGGAGGTGACGGCCGTCCGGGGTCCAGGCCGGGCTCGAAGCGCTGAAACTCGGGCTGGTCAGACGTACAGGCTCCCCCGACCCGTCCGCGTTGGCCAGCCAGACCTCGCTGTGGCGGCGGTTCTCATCCTCCAAAACCGCCGTCACCACAAAAGCCACGCGGGAACCGTCCGGAGACAGCGCCGGACTGCCCACACTCTTCAGGCGGTAGTAGTCCTCGATCTCGAGTGGGCGGCCGGGGCCGGCTTGGGCGGCGACATCGGCGGGGACGAGGAGCGCGGCCATGGTCACGCTCAGGGTGGGGATCAGGCGGTGTCCGGACATCGTCGAGACGCTCTCCGTCAGGGGAATGGATGGTCGGGTGCTTGTGGACGCTACGCGACAAGCTGGGGCCTGGAGGCGGACGGCGCCATGCTGGCGCGCGCGCATCGGGCGCGGCTAGTCTGAGCGTCACGCGCCACGCCGCCAGGACGCCCAGATACTGGAGGGGATCATGAACCGCAACACCGCCCTCGCCCCTTTCTGCATTGCAGCCGTGCTCGGCCACACGGCCGGACTCGCCGCCCAGCAACCGCCCCGGCCCATGACCGTCGACGATGTTCTCGCAATGCGGGCGCCGTCGTCGGTCGCGATGAGCCCCGATGGATTGTGGGTTGCGTTCGTCGTTTCGGAGCGCGACATGGAGGCCGACCGCATGTTGACCGACGTGTGGGTCGTGCCGACCGACGGCGGTCCCGGCGATGCGCGCCGCCTCACGACCGGCGACGGAGCGGACAACTCGCCCGCGTGGCACCCCGGGAGTGAATGGCTGGGCTTCGCGTCCGATCGGGGGGAGCGCCGGCAGGTCTACGGGATCCGGCCGAACGGTGGGGAGGCCTGGCCGGTGACCTCGCACGATACCGATGTCGGCGCCTTCGTCTTCTCTCCTGACGGCGAGCGGATGGCATTTCTGGCCAGGCCGCTGAAGTCCGAGGCGGACGAGGAGCTGGAGCGGCTGCGCGGGCGCCCCATCGTGCAGGATTCGGCCTATGCGGACGAGTGGACGCATGTCTACGTGGCGGAGCTGGCGGACGACAGGTCGGCCGGCGAGGCGGTGCGCTGGTCCCCCGACGGGCTGCAGGTGGAGAACGTCGTGTGGTCGCCCGATTCGCGCGCGGTGGCGTACGGGGCGCGTCCGTCGCCGGTGCTGAGGACGCGGTACCGGGGCGCGACCTACGTCCAGCGAGCGCCCGACGCCGAGGCGGAGCGGATCACCACGATCGAGGGGCCCGACGGCGCCGTGGCCTGGGACGACGGGAGCGGCGTGGTCGTGGCGGCGTCGGGGCACCTGGTCGGCACCTTCAACCGGCAGCTGTGGAGCGTGGCCCCGGGCGCCGGCGCCGGTCCGGTGGAGCCCACGTCGCTGACCGGCGACCTCGATGAGAACGCCGCCTTCGTGCACCTCGGCGAGTCCGGGCTGTTAGTGAGCGCGAGCCGACGCACGGGGAGTGCGCTGTACCGCTTTCCCGCCTTGGGGGGACGCGGACGCGTGGCCGGGCCACCGGCGGCCGTGACCGACGGCGCGCGCTTCTACGGAGCGTTCTCGGCCTCCGCCGACGGCACGCTGATCGCCTTCACCGCCGAGGACGGCACGAGTCCGCCCGACGTCTTCGTCTCGGGCACGCGCTCGTTCATGCCCGCCCGGCTGACCGACCTCAACCCCCAGATCGCCGAACTGGCGCTGGGAGCGCAGCGGGTCGAACGGTGGCGATCCCGCGAGGACGGCGAGGAGATCGAGGGCGTTCTCACGCTCCCGGCCGGCTACCGCGAGGGCGACCGAGTTCCGCTCGTCCTGGTGATCCACGGCGGCCCGGCGGGCGTCTCGTCCGACCGCTTCCACGGCACCCGCGGCGCCTACCCGGTGCAGGTCTACGCCGGCATGGGTTTCGCGGTCCTGCAGCCCAACTATCGCGGATCGACCGGCTACGGTGAGCGGTTCCGAGGTCTGAACCGCGGCGACATTTCGGGCAGCGACTGGGTGGACGTGGACTCGGGAGTGGACGCCATGATCGAGCGCGGGATCGCCGACCCGGCCCGGCTCGCGGTGAGCGGCTGGAGCTTCGGCGGCCACCACACGTACTGGGGAATCACCCGCACGGACAGGTTCAGGGCGGCCAGCGCCGGCGCGGGCGCCAACGACCTGATCTCGATGTACTCGCAGACCGACCTGCCCGAGTTCTACCACACCTACCTCGGGCCGAAGCCCTGGGAGGACTGGGAGCTCTACGAGGAGCGTTCCGCGTACCGTTACGTCGACCGCGTCACCACCCCGCTGCTCATCCAGGTCGGCGAGAACGACGAGCGCGTCCCGGCGGAACAGAGCATTCAGTTCTTCGAGGCCGTTCGCGGGATCGGCAGGGTTCCGACCGAGCTGGTGATCTACCCCGGCCAGCCCCACGGCGTGCGGTCGCCCCGGCTCCAGCGGGACCTGATGACGCGGAACGTCGAGTGGCTGCGCAGGTGGGTGCTTGGAGCGCCCCGGGCATCGTAGCCGACCCCCGGCTGCCCGGGGCCGCGGCGGCGGCCGGACTAGATCCTGACCTCGATGCGCCGCCACGCGCCCTGACGGAAGCGGATCATGCTGAGCAGGCACCTGGTGATATGGCCGATCAATATGGCAAGCCATATGTGATGTGCCTGGAGCCCGACGGTCTCCTGGAAGATCCAGCAGAGTGCGAGAGGAAGCCCGAGCTGTGAGATCAGCGAAATGTAGAGGGGCCCCCGGGTGTCTCCCGTCCCCTGAAGACCCCCGGTATACGCGAGGGCCACGGCCACAAAAACCCCGGATACGCCCAGGAAGGCCAGCAACTGGACTCCGAACGCAGCGACCGTCGGATCGTCCATCCCGAATACGCCGAGGAGGAGCCCGGGAAGCAACAGGAACAGCAGGCCGACGCCCCCGGCCACGGCCACGCTGATCTTCGATGCCGCGTGTACGCCCTGGACCGTGCGCTCGGGCTTGCCGGCGCCCAGGTTCTGGCCCGCCACCGCCGCCGTTGCCCCCATCAGCCCCACCGAGGTCCAGGTCACCAGCGAGAACAATTGGGTGTATCCGACCGAGTAGGCCGCCTGCGCCTCCGCGCTGCTCGGCAGCGATCCGATGAAGCGAAGAAGGATCACCCCGCCGATGTTCATGGCCACGCCCTGGATCCCGGCGGGCAGTCCGAAGCGGAAGAGTTCGCGGATGACGCCGAAATCGGGACGCCAGCTCATGCCACGGTGAATGTGGATCACCCAGGTGCCGCCGAAAAGCTTGAACGCCGCCACCAGGGCAAGGGTTGCGCCTGACATGACGGTTCCCATCGCGGCCCCGAGCGTGCCGAAGGACGGAATCGGCCCGAGGCCGCGAATCAGGATCGCGCTGAGGGTCACGTTCAGCACCGTCAACCAGATCCCGAGCCGGAGCGGCGTCCTGGCGTCGCCCGCCGAGCGCAAGGCACCGCCCAGCATGAAGAACACCATCATGCCGAAGTTGAAGACGAACATGGTGCGGATGTACGGAAGCGCCTCGCCGCTCACAGCTGGTGTGGCGTTCACGAGAGCGAGAAGCGTCGGGGCGAGGAGGTAGCCGGTCGGTGCGAGAATCCCGACCGCCACGACCAGGGCGGTCAGGAAGGCCTGGTAGACCGAGCGGTTGACCTTGTCCGGCTCGTCGGCTCCCGCGAACCGCGCCACGAGCACGCCCATTCCCGTGAAGAGCGATCCGATGAAGACCTGGACAACCAGGAAGATCTGCCACGAGACCCCGATGGCCGCGTTGCCGGCGTACCCGACATAGTGCCCGACCATCATGTGATCGACGAGTCCCTGAAGGCCGCCGATCACGTTTTGCAGCATGGTCGGCCAAGCCAGCTTCCAGACCGCGCGGCCAATGGGCCCCTCGACGATGGAACGGTCGAAGGAGCGACCCGGTGCAGGCGCAGCCGCCACGCGTGGGCGGGAAATCGAGCTACCCGCTCTTGACCAGCCTGGCGCCGAGGAGTGCCCCGACCGCGCCCAGCACGGGATACAACCACGCCATCCATTCGGGCTCCTGGGCCGTCATCATGGCTTCGGTCATGGAAACATCCGGTGGACGGACAACCGCCACCGCGTCGCCCATCGGAGCATCGGGCAGCGCGCTTGCCACGCCCAGCACCACCACAAGCGCCACTAGCATCCACACGCCGCGCTTGTCCGCCGAAACCCTGGCGCACACCAAACCACCCACGATCGCAGCGATCAGATTGATGACGATCGTTCCGAAGTTCCACGCGCCCGACACTTCCCAACTCCCCGCCTGGAAGGCGCCATCCGCGCCCAGCATCATCCAGAAACCAGCCATCAGGATGACAACGCAGCCGAACATTACGACCCAACCCAGCACCGCCCCTCCGATGTTGCGCAGATGCTCGCTCATCGTACCTTCCTCCCCCTCTTGTAGTCGCGCCAGACCGAGAGACGGTAAGCCGGACGCCCAAAACGGGCAACCGGATTCAACGGGCTTCAATCGGGAGACGGATGTGGAAGACGATGCGAACGTGATCGAGCTGTCGGTAGAGATCGACGCGAGCCCCGAAACGGTGTGGGCGATCCTCACCGAACCGGATCTCTTTTCGGTGTGGATGCAGGGGGAGGTCACTTTCGAACCGCACCCCGGAAGCGCGTTTCGGGCCGCGTTTCCGAACTTCAACGTGGTGATCGGCGGCGAGATCGTCACCCTGGACGCGGTCACCCGGCACCTGCAACTGACCTGGGGAACCGAATCGGGACCAAAGGCCGACACATACCCGGCCGGGTCGTCCCTGCTGGAGTTCCGGGTGACACCGGCGGGCTCAGGGTGCCGGGTCGACCTCCGTCACAGCGGGCTGCCGTCCCCCGAAGCGGCAAGGGAGCAGGAGGGCGGCTGGCACTTCCAGCTGAGCCGGCTCAACCTGGAGGCGAACCGCATCGACCTCGGCGCGGGACTGGAGCGCACGCTGCCGGATTGGATCGCGGCGTGGAACGACCAGGACGCCGAGACGCGTCTCGCGGCGCTCCGCAGGTGCTGCGCGGACGACATCACCTTTCGCGACGACTGGACGGGGCTGACCGGCATCGACCTGCTCTCCATGCACATCGCCAGCTGTCACCAGTACATGCCCGGCTACAGCCTCGAGCACACGGGCGACGTGCGCGTCTGCCGTGGCGAGGCGCTGGTCGGATGGCGCGCGACGGGCCCGGCGGACGGCAGCGAGGGATTCAACCATATCCAGGCCGATCCCGACGGGACGATCCGCCGGGTGACAGGGTTCCAGAAGGGCTGACGCGCGGCCGCGCCCCACCCGGACCAGCTACCCCAGCGTCTCCGCGAAGGTCGGCGCCGCGCGGTGGTTCGTCGCCTGCTCGTACGCGTACGCGATCCGCAGGAGCACCGGCTCGCTCCAGCGCCGGCCGAAGAACGAGACGCCCACGGGCAGCCCGGACACGAACCCCATCGGGACCGTGATGTCCGGATAGCCCGCGATCGCAGCCGGACCCGCGCTCGACCCGCCGCCGAGCGAGTCGCCCAGGATGTGGTCGGTCTTCCAGCCGGGGCCGCGTGTCGGCGCGACGATCGCGTCGAGGTTGTGCTCTTCCATCAGCGCGTCGATCCCGTCCTCACGGTTGCCGCGCTGGATCGCGCGGACCGCGTCCAGGTACTCCTGGTCGGTCAGCGGCCCGCGCGCCTCCGACGCGATCAGCCGCTCCTGCCCGAAGTGAGGCATCTCGACGTCGGCGTTGCGCTCGTTGAACTCGATGACCTCGGCCAGCGTCCTGACGGGCGCGTCCGGCCCCAGGCTCGCCAGGTAGGCGTTCAGGTTCGCCTTGAACTCGTATTCGAGCACGAGCAGGGGCTGGGCGTCGTTCCAGGCCGCGTTCGGCAGGTTGGCGGGATCCACCAGGACCGCTCCGGCGTCGCCCATCGCAGCCACCGCTTCATCGAAGACCGCCATCACATCCGGCGAGAAGCCCGGAAAGCTTCGGGCCACGCCGAGCCGCGCCCCCTGCAGGCCTGCCACGTCCAGAAACTGCGTGTAGTCTGCGTGCGCGTTGCCCTCGCTGGCTGCCGTCGCCCGATCGCGGGGGTCCACGCCGGTGACCGGCCCCAGCAGCGCGGCCGCGTCGCCCACCGTGCGGCACATCGGCCCCGCGGTGTCCTGGGAGTGTGAGATGGGAATGATCCCGGAGCGGCTCCACAGCCCCACCGTCGGTTTGATCCCCACGATCCCGTTGGTCGACGAGGGACACATGATCGACCCCCCGGTCTCGGTCCCGACGGTCAGCGCGGACAGGTTCGCCGCAGCCGCCACGCCCGAGCCGGAACTCGACCCGCACGGGTTGCGGTCCAGCGCGTAGGGGTTGCGGCACTGCCCACCCCGCGCACTCCAGCCACTCGTCGCCCGCTCCCCGCGGAAGTACGCCCACTCGCTCATGTTCAGCTTGGCCAGGATGATCGCGCCCGCCTCGCGCAGCCGCTGCGCCACGAACGAGTCCTGCGGCGGAATCGACCCCTCCAGCGCGAGCGACCCCGCCGTGGTCGTCATCCGGTCATGCGTGTCGAGGTTGTCCTTGAGCGCAACCGGGATGCCGTGCAGGGGTCCGCGCGGCCCGCTGGCCTGCCGCTCCTGGTCCAGCTGGTCGGCGATGTCGAGCGCCTCCGGGTTGGTCTCGATCACCGACCGCAATTCAGGGCCCTGGCCGTCGAGCGCCGCGATGCGCTCCAAGTAGAGTTCGGTGATCGAACGCGCAGTCCGCTCGCCCGACTCCATGGCGGCCTGCAGGTCGGCGACCGTGGCCTCGTCGAGCTCGAAGGCTCCGGGCTGGGTGCCCGCCGGCCCTGTGCCCGCCGCCCCCGCGCCGCCCGGCTCCGACTCCCGCCCAGGCCTGTCCGGAGCACAAGCGGCCGTGCCCAGCGCGGCAGCGGCCGCGCCTCCCGCAATTGAAGTCCCAATAAAGCGGCGGCGGTCGATCATGCTCTTTTCCCCCACCCCTATCCCCTGCGGCGCGGAGCCGGCGGCAGCGCGTCCACCAGTTCGATCATGCGGGCCTGCTGGTCCTCGTCGGGCAGCCCGCCCAGGCCGGCGCCCAGATTGTCGATCATGTGCTCTGGGTTGCTCGTGGCCGGGGTCACGCACGTCACGGCCGGATGCGCCGCGGCGAACTTGATGAAGAACCGCGCCCACGAATCGGCTCCGAACTCATGCGCCCAGTCGGGCACCTCGCGGTCGCCGATCCGCGACCACAACCGGGTCCGCCCAAAGGGCACGTACACCAGGATCGCGATGCCCTGGTCCTCGGCCACCGGGAAAATCTCCTCGGCGGCGCTGCGGTTGTCGACCGCGTAGTCGATCCCGATGAAGTCGAGCGGATAGTCCTGCATCGACTGCACGAGCGCGGGATACTGCCGCTTGCTGGTGCTGGTGATCCCGATGTAGCGGATCCGTCCCTCCTGCTTCAGCTCCTCGATGATCCCCACCTGCGTCGGCGGATCCCCCAGGTTGTGCACCTGGATCAGCTCCATCTCGTCCACGCCGAAGTACTCGAAGGAACGCTCGATCTGGGCCCGCGCCGCGCCCGCGTCCGCCGATCCCCCACCCCGCCCGGCCACGTTGACCTTCGTAGCCCAGAAAATCCGGTCCGAAATCCCCGCCTCCATCGCCAGCCTCCCGGAAACCTCCTCCGAGGAGCCATAGCTGGGCGCCGTGTCGAACACGGTGCCGCCGTAGTCCACAAAAGTCTGCAGGACATCGCGAAGCTGACTCACGTCGTCGCCCCGGGCCACCCGCGAAAACGTCGCGGAGCTCCCCAGGCCCACGATCGGTATCCGCTCGCCCGTCGCAGGGATCGCGCGGGTCATCATCTCCTGCCGCGCCAGCGCGCGCAGAATCTCGGGGCTCAGGGTGACCGCCGCTCCGGCGGCCGCGGTGGTACGAAGCCAGTCTCTTCGGGTCAGCATCCGGGAATCCTCCTCAGGGGTGATGCGCCGGGCACACGCTTCCGGCAGATTGTGAAGGTGGTCGGCAGTCAGGCGTCACGCCAGTCCAGGGACGGCAGGGCCGCCAGTCCAGGGACAGCAAGGAGTTCGTTTGTGTTGGCCTGCCGCGTCGAAAAGCAGGCCCCGGCGGAATCCCGGCCCCTGCGCGCCACCAACCTCCCGCTTCCCGAGCCGGCCCGCGGCGAAATCCGCATCCGCGTCACGGCCGGCGGCGTCTGCCGCACGGACCTGCATGTGATCGAAGGGGATCTGAGGGCGGCGAACCTGCCGCTGGTCCCCGGCCACCAGGTGGTGGGCGTGGTGGATGCGCTGGGAGCCGGCGTAAGGCGGTGGCGGCCGGGCGACCGCGTGGGCATCGCGTGGCTGCGCGGCACGTGCGGGGCGTGCGGGTACTGCGCGACCGGACGCGAGAACCTGTGCCGTGAATCGAGCTACACGGGGTATCACCGCGACGGTGGCTACGCCGAGGCCGGGGTGCTGGTTGTGGGTGGAGGGTAGCCGCCCGAGATGCCCGGCCCTGGTCCCGAACATTCCCCGCTCTGCGGGGTCACAATATGCATGAGAAGACTTCCCTGTCTGATTCCGGTTCTTGTCCTGGCTCTTGTCCTGGCCAGCTCCCTGTACGCGCCACCCACGGCTGCGCAGGAGACAGGGGAAGCGACCGCGGTGACGGTGACCGGCAACGTGGTGAACGACGCGACCGGACAATCCGTTGCCGGCGTAGTTGTGGTCCTCGAAGCGCTGGGCCTCACCGTCGTGACCGATGACCAGGGCCAGTTCGTCCTCGACAGCGTTCCTCGCGGCGTCTACGACCTCCGATTGATTCACAAGGACTACCAGCGTCTCGACGGGGACCTGACGATCGACCGGCCAGGGGAGTTCACACTCGGCCTGACGCCTATCGGGGACCCAGGTGAGGGAATGATCACGGGGATCGTGGGGATCGTCAGGGATCAGGCGAATGGCGAGCCGGTTCCCGAGGTCGTGGTCAACGTTGACGGAATCGAGCGTGTGGCCACTACCGACGAGGACGGTCGCTTCGCCCTATCCGAGTTGATCCCGGGGCGACACGATGTCGTGTTCGCGCATCTCGGATACCGGCAGCGCTCGGTTTCGGTCGAGGTGGAGGCGGCCCATGTCGTCCGGCTGCACGTCGAACTGGCAGTCGAGGCGATTGCACTCGACCCGATCGAGGTGACCGTGGACAGATTGGACAGGAATCTGCAGAGCGTGGGATTCTACCAGCGCGAAGAGGACGGCTGGGGCGACTTCCTGGATCGCGAGGATCTCGAATACTGGAATCCTGTTCGGCTCACCTCTGCCTTGACACGGTTTCCGGGGGTGACGACCCTGGCCGATCCTCGAATGCCCAGCCGGGGGTTCCTTGCATTCCGCAGGCGCGGGACCACGTGCATTCCGACCGTCTACCTCGACGGAATCCGGATTGGCGGGGGCCGCGAGCCGGCCGGGATCGACGACATCGTAAACCCCGCCGTCGTAGCCGGCGTCGAGGTCTATAGCAACACGGCGGGCATGCCGCCGCAGTACTGGGGCACCGGCTCCGCCTGCGGCGTGGTCCTCATTTGGCTTCGCCGGGGAGGATAGGGCGACGGCACCGTCCGCGACATGTCGCTCAAGGAGTGGCCGGCGGCGCGTTTCAGGTGAAACGTCCTCGCGGCTCTCCGGCGGGGTCCGGTCAGCGGCAGACCCGATGGGTGGGCCAGGTCGTGGGCCCAGCCGGCGCTCCGCAGGCGGCGCTCCCCGGGCTGGGTTTCCCGGGCGGGGTTTCCCGGGCGGCATTCCCAGGGC
>VYAQ01000030.1 GCA_009844885.1 Gemmatimonadota bacterium | reverse complement strand
CCCTTCGACACCTGGCCCAACAAGAACGGCCACATCGACGGCGCGCTCGACACCGGCACCTCGGTGGCGGGAGAGGAAGTGCTCGCCTACCGCACGCCACCGCTCGAAGAGGCGGTCGAGGTAACCGGCCCGATCGAGATCAAGCTCTACGCCTCCACGTCGGCCCGCGACACGGACTGGTTCGTGCGCCTCGTCGACATCGGGCCCGATGGGTACTCGGCGCTCCTTACCGAGGCGGTCATGCGGGCGCGCAACCGCGACCCTGACAACGAGGGGCGCTTCAACAGCGCACGGCTGAGCACCATCGAGCCGGACGAGGTCTATGAATACACCCTTCGGTTCTGGCGCGGCACCGGGAATCTCTTCCAGGAAGGCCACCGCATCGGGATCGAGATCTCGTCGAGCTGGTATCCCTACTACCTGCCGAACCTGAACAGCGGCGCGGACAACGTGGCGATGGTAAGCGCCGACGAGGCGGTGGTGGCGACGCAGCGCGTGTACCACGGGGGCGATCGGGCGTCGCACGTCGTGCTGCCGGTGATACGCAGGGAACGGTAGGGCCGGGGCGCGGGAGCGCGGGCAGCGGGTACCCGTTTGCCAATTTTTGCCATCGCTGGCCGGGCCTGCGTTCGTGGGGCATTCGGGGCAAATCCCAACTGCGGCGGCTGCCGTAAGCGACTATTGTCAATGGCCCGCTCCACGCCGGGAGCGCGGGACACCAACCGAAGACAACGCCAGCCCCAGGGAGCCCGGCAGTGACTTTCCCAACCGCTTCCGCGCCGAACGTAGGCGCAACACTCGCCACCGTGCTACTCGCCCTCGCCGCACCCCCCGCCAACGCCCAGGAGTCCACCCGCCTCCTGCGCCAGCCCACGGTCAGCGCGACCCACATCGCGTTCGCGTACGCCAACGACCTGTGGATCGTGGACCGGGCCGGAGGCGAGGCCAGGCGCCTCACCACCTTCCAGGGCCAGGAGACCGACCCTCACTTCTCCCCTGACGGGCGGAACATCGCCTTCAGCGCCCAGTACGACGGCAATGTCGATGTCTACGTCCTGCCCTCCGAAGGAGGGAACCCCAAACGCCTTACCTGGCACCCCGGAGCGGATCAGGTCGTCGGCTGGACCCACGACGGCGGCAGTGTCGTCTTCAACTCGGGACGCACCAGCGCGCCGATCGCGTACCCCCGCTTCTTCACGGTCGGGCTCGATGGCGGGCTGCCCGAGGAGATGCCGATTCCGCGCGGGAAGACCGGCGACTTCTCCGCCGACGGGTCGCGCTTCGCCTACCAGCAGCGGCAGCTCAACGACGCCGAGTGGCGGGGCTACCGGGGCGGTCAGGTCAACCCGGTGTGGATCGTCGACACGGACGACTGGGCGCTCGAGGAGGTCCCGTGGGAGGACAGCAACGACCTCGATCCCGTCTGGCTGGGCGACGAGGTCTTCTTCCTTTCGGACCGCGACTGGGCCACGAACATCTGGGCCTACGACACCGGCACGCGCTCCGTTCGGCAGGTCACCCGGCACGCCGACTTCGACGTCAAGGGCCTCGACGCGGGCGGCGGCGCGGTCGTCTACGAGCAGGGCGGCTACATCCACCTCCTCGACCCCGCGAGCGGCGCCACAGAGCAGGTCGACATCACCGTGCGCGGCGACTTCCCCTGGCTGCGTGCCCACTGGGAGGACGTTGGCGGCGCTCTCCAGAACGCGTCGCTCTCGCCCACCGGCGTGCGCGCGCTCTTCGAGGCCAGGGGCGACATCTTTACCGTGCCCGCCGAGGACGGCGACTGGCGCAACCTGACCCGCACATCCGGCGTCGCCGACCGCAGCCCTGCGTGGTCCCCCGATGGCCGCCACGTCTCCTGGTTCTCGGATGCGTCGGGCGAGTACCGGCTCATGATCGGCTCGCAGGACGGCCTGGGCGAGCCCCGCGAAATCGTCATCCCCAACCCGACCTTCTTCTTCACGCCCACCTGGTCCCCCGACTCCGAGCACCTCGCCTTCACCGACACTGACCTCAACCTCTGGCGCGTCGAGGTCGCGAGCGGCGACGTCACCCTCGTCGACACCGACCGGTACGCGCATCCGCTGCGCACGATCGACCCCGTGTGGTCCCCCGACTCCCGCTGGCTGGCCTACGCCAAGCGCCTCGACAGCCAGTTCCACGTCGTCATGGTCCACTCGCTCGCCGACGGCAGCACGCGCCAGTTCACCGACGGCCTTTCGGACGCGCTCGCTCCCGCCTGGGACGCGGGCGGCAAGTACCTCTACTTCCTCGCCAGCACCGACTACGCGCTGAGCAGCGGCTGGCTCGACATGACCTCCTACGAGCGTCCGGTGCGCCGAGCGCTCTACCTGGCCGTGCTCCAGGCCGACGAGCCGTCTCCGTTCCTGCCGGTCAGCGACGAAGAGGCCGCGGCGGACGACACGGCGGACGAGGATGAGGGGGATGAGGGCGGAGACATGGGCGGCGGCGACGCGGCCGACGCGGGCGGGGACGACATCCGCATCGACTTCGAGGGGATGGACCAGCGCATCCTCGCGGCTGGCGTCCCGGCACGCAACTACTCGGCCCTCGCGGCGGGGCCCGAGGGTGTCGTCTTCTTCACGGGCCCGGGCGCGGGCGGCGAGTCGGCCACGGCGGCCCTGTCGGGACCCGGCGCGGGCACGCTGTACCGCTATTCGCTGGACGACGACGAGGCGACCCCGTTCCTGACGCCGGTGCAGCAGTTCAGCGTCTCGGCGGACGGACAGAAGCTGCTCTACCGGAGCGGCCCGTCGTGGGGCGTGGTCGGCACCTCCGGAAGCCCGAGCGTCGGCGAGGGCCGTCTCGACACCGCGGTGCGCATGCGCGTCGACCCGAGCGAGGAGTGGCGGCAGCTCTTCCGCGAGGCGTGGCGCTACCAGCGCGACTTCCTTTATGTCGAGAACGTCCACGGTGCCGACTGGCCGGCCGTTCACGACATGTACGAGCCCTGGATCGAGCACGTCGCGCACCGCTCCGACATGAACTACCTCCTGGACGTGCTGGCGGGCGAGGTCGCGATCGGGCACTCGTACGTGTTCGGCGGCGACAACCCCGATGTCGAGACCGTGCCCGTCGGGCTCCTCGGCGCCGACCTGGAAGAGGACGCGGGGCGCTACCGGATCGCCCATATCTACACCGGCGAGAACTGGAACCCGGGGCTCGAGTCCCCGCTGAGCGCCCCCGGGATCGACGTCGCGGAGGGCGACTACATCATCGCGGTCGACGGGGTCGAACTGCGCGCGCCGACCAACCCGTACAGCCTCTTCGAGGGCACGGTCGGCAGGCAGGTGGCGCTGCGGGTGGGCGCGACGGCGGACGGCGAGGGGTCGAGGGTCGTGCAGGTCGTCCCGGTGGGCAACGAGGGCGCGCTGCGGAGTCGCGAGTGGGTCGAGGACAACCGCCGCAAGGTCGACGAGATGTCCGGCGGCCGCCTCGCCTACGTCTGGCTGCCCAACACCGCGCAGGGCGGCTACACCTATTTCAACCGCTACTACTTCGCCCAGCAGGACCGCGACGGCGCGGTCGTGGACGAGCGCTACAACGGCGGCGGCTCAGCGGCCGACTACATCGTCGACCTGATGGCCCGCCCGCTCATGGGCTACTTCAACAACCCGGTCGGCGACCGCGAGCCGTTCCGTCTGCCGGCCGCGGGGATCTGGGGCCCGAAGGTCATGATCATCAACGACGCCGCGGGATCGGGCGGCGACCTGCTTCCGTACATGTTCCGCCTGCGCGGGGTCGGCCCGCTGGTGGGGACGCGCACGTGGGGCGGCCTGGTCGGCATCTGGGACGTGCCCCCGCTCATCGACGACGGGCTGGTGACCGCGCCGCGCGGCGGCTTCTTCGATCTGAACGGCGAGTGGAAGGTGGAGAACGAGGGCGTCGCGCCGGATATCGAGGTGCGGCAGATCCCGGCGGATGTCATCGCGGGGCGGGATCCGCAGCTGGAGGCGGCGGTGGCCGAGGCGTTGCGGCTGCTGGAGACGGAGGCTGTGGAGATCCTGGCGGAGCCGGATCCGCCGGTGCGGGCGAGAAGGCCGGGGGGGATGTAGGATGCGCGCGATCGTTGGAGTGGTCGTGCTGCTAGCGGTGACGGCGTCGCCGGGCGTGGGTCAGGTCATTGCCGGGCCCAACGGACCAGTCGAGTTCATCGGGTTGCAGGATTGGGACGCTCAGGAGTTGTTCGACGCGATTCAGGAACTCGATCCGGACCGGCCGTTTTCCGCCTGTGCCGCTGACATGCGGTTCGCACTGGGGTTTGCCCAGGCGGGAGCGTTTCGCTTCTCGACCGCCGGATCGGACGAATGGTACACGGTGGTGGTCGGCGTGGAAGACAGCTCCGGGGTCCACTACCGCCCGACGGGAAGTGAAACGGTTAGCGTGCCGGAGCCTTGGGAGGACCTGAAGGCAATCGTCCGCGAGGACGCGGGCACAGTGAGTGTGGCCGCGCGGACGCTTCACTGGGCCGATATCACCGTTGAAGGCGTCCCCAGGAGTCGGCGTGAGCTCGCTGAACTCATGGACGCCGATCCCGAGACGGTGGATCAGGTTTGGGATCTCCTGGACCGCGCGGACGGAGAAGAGGATCGCCGACTCGCCCACGAAGTACTCGCCAGCGACTCTTCGTGGCTGGCGCGATCGGTCGCGACGCTTGTGCTTGGCAATTTCATTGACGACGACTCGTCATGGCACACCCTGGTGGAGTCGCTGATCGATCCCGATGCGCGGGTCGGCTCGGTCGCGATGAGCATGGTCGACGGATTGGGGTTCGGAAAGAAAGACCCTGTCGATTGGTCCGGGGCCCGCGCCTCCCTGTCAGCCATCTTCGGGGGATCGAACCCGTACGCGTTTCGATACACTCTGGACATCCTGGTCGCTACGGACGTCGACTCCGAGTTCGCGCGACAGCTGGTGCGGGAGAACCCGGATCTGCTGCTTGCGCACGTCGGGGCCCAGCATGAAATGACACGCGAGCCGGCCGTGGACTTCCTGAGGGCCATCAGTGGCGAGGACTTCGGAACGGATGTCGAGGCGTGGAGGGCGTGGGTTAGCGATCAGCCGGGCGGGGGCAAGGCGAACCGGCAATAGTCTCCTCCGTCAGCTAACCATCTTCGGCGAGTACCGCTGCACTTTGATCTGATCCTCGTTTTTTCGAGCCTGGGCGAGGTCGTACGCGGCCTGACGGCGCATCCAGAAGTCGGCGTTGGACCAGCCGGCCTTCTCCAGACGAATCGCCATCTCCGGAGAAATCGCCGCGTGACCATGGAGCACCCGGGAAAGCGTGTGACGGGCCACACCGAGGACTTCAGATGCCTTGGTGACAGTCAGGCCCAAGGGCTCCAGGCAGTTATCCCGGACGCTCAACCCGGGATGGGGAGGATCCTTCATCGGCATATTGGCAACTCTCCCTTCTCGTCAATGGTAGTCGACCAGGTCGACATCGTGGACATCGCCGTTCCAAAAGCGAAAGACGATTCGCCAATTCCTGGAAACGACAACACTCCAATAACCCTCCAGTTGACCCCCGTCCGACCAGATCGGGCCGGAGTCTCCGGCCGTCGCCACGCTCATGGAGCCGCTGCAGACCCCTGTGCCGGAGTGATCGGATCACAGGGGAATGTACCGCCATGCGGTACACGTGGGCAAGGACGGGGTCGGAGTAGTGGCTTTGCTCACCGGGTTGGTCTACGTGTTCCGTGGAAAGAGACATTGGGCGGGGGGGAGACCAAGGTGGGTGGATGATAGGGGCGCTCATATGGCGGATGGGACAGACTCGCCCGACCCAATCCCTTGCATTGCTATGACAATTCTTATATAGTTACTATATCGGCATTGATATAGTCATGGGAGCGACATGGCAAGATGAGCCTCGATCACATTCTCCTCGGGCTGCTCCGCGAGCCGGCCACCGGGTACGACCTCAAGAACGTGTTCGGCGAGACGGTGCAGCACTTCTGGTCTGCCCGGCTCAGCCAGATCTACCCGACCCTCAAGCGTCTCGAACAGCGGCAAATGCTCGACAGCCGGTGGGAGCCGTCCCCGAAGGGACCCGACCGCAAGGTCTACACGCTGACGGACGCGGGCCGCGCCGAGCTGCTGCGCTGGCTGCGCGACGACCCGGCCGTCGGCACGGAGCGCTTCGCGTACCTGGCCCAGCTGTACTTCATGGACACGATCGGGGACATCCACGAGACCCGGGCCTTCATGGCGCAGCTTCGCGACCACTTCTCGCGCTGGCTGGCCGAACTCCGGGCGATTGAACGGGACATCGTCGCTACCCATGGAGATCCGGAGCGCTACGCCGACGCGGGATTCCATCAGTTCGCGGCTCTCCGGATGGGCATCCATTCCATCGAGGCGAAGGTGGCCTGGTGTGACGAGACCCTGGCGGCGGTCGACCGGAGGCAGGCGTCCGCCGAGCCGCTCGCCGAAGCCGCCGTGGGCGTCGGGCCGGCTCGAGAGGAGGATCCTTCGTCATGAACATCGGCAGCCTGCTCTTCGACATCCTGATCCTGGTCCACGTCGCGACCGGCTTCGTCGGCCTGGCGGCGTTCTGGGTGCCGGTGTTCGCGCGCAAGGGCGGGCGGACGCACGTGCGCGCCGGGCGCGTCTTTGTCTATTGCGCCTACGTCGTGACCCTGTCGGCGGTCACCGCGGCGGCGGGGCGGATTGTCTCCTACCAGGTCCAGGGGATCCGTCTTGCCGACGACCCCGCCCTGTACGGCATCTCCCTGTTTCTGGGCTATCTCGGCCTGGTCACGTTCGCGACGGTCCGCCAGGCGATGCGGGTTCTGTCCACGCGCAGAGCCCCGGAGACGCTCCGTACCCCGGTCCACGAGGCCCTCGCGTGGGGGTCCATCGGCAGCAGCGTCGCCCTCATCGCGTTTGCGTTCTCGGTATGGTCGGACGTCTCGCCGATCCTGCTCGGGCTGAGCCCCATCGGCCTCTTCACCGGGCGCAACATGCTGCGGCTGATGCGGAACCCGCGGGCCGAGCGCATGGGCTGGTTCTACAGCCACCTGGGATCGACGCTGGGCGGCGGAATCGCCTTCCACACCGCGTTCGCCGTGTTCGGGGTTCAGCGCCTGTGGGCCTATGACCTGGCGGGACCGCTCGCTGTCGTGCCGTGGATCCTGCCGACGGTGATCGGCCTGCCGACGATCGCCATCTGGACCCGGCACTATCGGCGGAGGTTCAACCGCGGGGCGCCGGCCAGGGCCTGACTCAGTCGATTCGCCGGTGGGTCGTCTCGATGACGGTGCCGTCGGCGCGGGGCGGTGACAGGTAGACGTACGCGTCCCGGTCCAGCCGCGTAATCGGTTCTTCGCCCTCGACACCGATCCAGTGCGGCTCGATGGAGAGGACCCGCGGCCCGACGACGAACATCGAGTCGACGATGCTGTAGGTGCCGCCGCTCGCCCAGAAGACCGGCTCGTTGCGATCGTTCCAGATCTGGGCGTAACGGGTCGAGACGCGTGCCTCCGGCGCCATGCGCCCGAGTTCGCCGGGGGTGACGACCGGCCGACCCTTCTTCATCCAGACGTACGTCCAGTGGGTGTCCGTGACGTGGAACCAGGCCGTGCGGTGCTCCCAAACCTCATCCACCTCCCCAGTCGCAAGGTTGCGCGTCGAGGTGATCTGCCAATTGCCCCGCAAGTCCGCAGGATCGATGTCGCCCTGCCGGTCTACGGCCAACTCGCCCATCGTGTCGAGGCGGCGGTGCGTGTACTCCTGGACCGCCTCGCCGTCGGCGGGCACCGTGTGGTACGCGTAGGCGGTGTCGTTGACGTAGACGACCTTCTCCATGCCGCCCATCTGGACCTGGTAGGGCTCGATGGAGACGACGTTCGTGTAGCCCATCATGTCGCCGTCGAGCCACCACTCGCCGCCGCTGCCCCAGAAGCGCCACTCGCCGTCGGCGTCGAGCATCTTGGCGCGGTTCTCGGCGTGCTGGGCGTCGGGCGTGAGTGCGGCGAACTCGGCCGGCGTGCTGCCCTCGCGGCCGGCGTCCATCCAGACGTAGGTCCAGTGCGAGTCGGTGTAGTGGGTCCAGATGGTGCGTTGGTTCGCGATCGAGTCGACCTCGCCGGTCTCGAGGTTCCTGACCGTCATGATCTGCCAGACGCCGTGGAGTTTGGACTTGTCGATGGGGGCGGGCTGGTCGGGGG
>VYAQ01000162.1 GCA_009844885.1 Gemmatimonadota bacterium | reverse complement strand
CTCGGCCACCACCCCCCGCACGGCCCGGCAGCGAAGCGCTTCCTCCATGGCCCACAGCATGTCGTCCCGGCGGCGCAGCCCCGACACGACCAGCAGCTGTCCCACGCCGATCCCGTAGCGGACCAGCCCGGGCGCGTACAGGTCGTCGTCCTGGGCGAGCCACAGGAGCGCGCCCTGCCGGTTGCCCCATACACGCGCCAGCAAGGCCGCGCAAAACCCGGTGGCGGCCTCGTCCCCCGCCACTTCGTGGATACAGCCCAGGCGCAGCCCGCCACCCGGGAGGGCACGGTCGATCTCGGGAACGCCCAACGGCAAACGCGGCTGCTCGGGCGATCCGGCTTCCTCGATTCCGCGGATCGTCCGGCGGAGTGCTTCGGCGGCATCCCGCCGCCGGCCCGGCACCCCCTCCGCGCGCTTCGTCTTCGCTACAGTGATCATGAGTCGGACAAGATACCGAATAAAACCCGTAATAGCAAATCCAACCGGGTTCGCCCCATTGTTAGGGCGGCTTGGGGATCACCCTGAGCCGCATGTATTCCCCTCAGTCGGGAGGCCCAATGTTGACCAGAGTTCTGCTGGGCGCGGCCCTGACGTTCACATCGGGCTGCTCGCTGGCCTTTGTGGACGGACCGCCGGACTTCATCCCCGCCAACGAACCGGTACCCCCTGAATCGTGCACCATCGAGCGGGCGCTTCCCTTCCTGGACGCCGTCGGCGCCGGAGCCTTTCTCGTCACGGCCCTCACCAGTTCCGACGGGGACAATGTGAGATTCGCCGCGGTCGGCAGCGGTGCGCTCGGCTTCTCGTCCTATACGGGCTTTCGCAGGGTGAAGCAGTGCAGGGAACGCATGTTCCGGATGGAAACGCCTTCTCCCGATACCCTGTTCCCGAGAACGCTGGTCGAAATCGCCGACCCGCTTCTGAGCGCGCCGCGGCTGTTCCGCGTCAACGACGAGTCGCCGGACCGGTCGCGGTAGACGTCGGCCATCCCATGGCGAAGCCCGCCGTGAAAGAGAGCCCCTCGGTGCCCGGCCGCCGCACCGCCATCGCTTCTCTCCACGACGAACTGCGCGACCGCTTCGGCGACCGCTACTCCACCGCCGCCGCCGTCCGCGATCATCATGGCAAGGACGACTCGCACCACCCCGTGATTCCGCCCGACGGCGTGGTCTTCGCGGAGTCCACCGAGGAGGTGGCGTTCACGGTGCGGGCGTGTGCGCGGCACGGCACGCCGGTGATCCCCTTCGGGGCCGGCACCTCGATCGAGGGGCACGTGCAGGCCGTGCGCGGCGGAATCTCGATCGACATGAGCGGCATGAACCAGGTGCTGGCCGTCCGGCCCGACGACCTGGACGCGACGGTCGAGGCCGGGGTGACGCGGATGCAACTCGACCGGGAACTGCGCGGCACGGGCCTCTTCTTCCCGGTCGATCCGGGTGCCGACGCGACGCTTGGCGGCATGGCGGCCACGGGCGCGTCGGGGACGACCACCGTGCGGTACGGCACCATGCGCGACAACGTGATCTCGCTCACGGCCGTGCTGGCGAGCGGCGAGGTCGTGCGGACCGGGGGGCGCGCGAGGAAATCGTCGGCCGGGTACGATCTCACCAACCTGCTGGTCGGGTCGGAGGGGACGCTGGCGGTGATTACCGAACTCACGCTGCGCCTGCATCCGGTCCCCGAGGCGATGGCCGCCGCCGTGTGTGCCTTCCCGGGTATGGATGAAGCCGTACGTACGGTTGTCGAAGCCATACATATGGGTGTTCCCCTCGCACGCGCGGAATTGCTCGACGCGACGGCGATGCACGCGGTCAATCTCTACTCGGGATTCGACTATCCCGAGGCACCCACCGTCTTCTTCGAGTTCCACGGCTCGGAGGCGGATGTCGAGGCCCAGGGCGCCATGATGCAGGAGATCAGCCGCGAACTGGGCGGGACCGCCTTTGAATACGCCCGCCAACAGAACGAGCGGGCCCGGTTGTGGAAGGCGCGCCACGACGCCTACCCCGCGCTGCTGGGGCTGAGGCCCGGCTGTCACGGCCTGACGACCGATGTCTGCGTGCCCGTATCACGTCTGGCCCGCTGCATTGCCGAGAGCGAGGAGGACCTTAAGACGGCTTCGATGCCGTGGGGCGTCGTGGGTCACGTCGGCGACGGCAACTTTCACGCGGTCTTCATTATCGATCCGGATTCGGAAGCCGAGCTGGCGGAAGCCGAAGCGATCAACGAGCGCATCGTGCGGCGGGCGATCGCCATGGAGGGCACCTGCACCGGCGAACACGGAATTGGCCTGGGGAAGATCGGCTTTCTCGAATCCGAGTTCGGGGCGTCGGGGGTGGCGGCGATGCGGGCGGTGAAGGCGGCGCTCGACCCTCAGGGGATCATGAATCCGGGGAAGGTCGTGACCTGATCCGGGGCAGCAGCACGCCAATGGAGATCAGGATCAAAGCGGCCGCGGCCGGCAATCCGGCTTGCGGTGCGTCGCCGGCGGGAACAGCCGGCTCGAAGGTGGGGACCCGGTCCCAGTCGACCTGAGTGAACGGCGCGGCCGAGAACAGGAACGGCTGGAAATGTTGCTTGAGGCGCTCGTGGTACCCCCGGACTGCTTCCTGGTAGGCGAGTTGCGTGTGCAGGTCGGCGGAGGAAAGCCGGTCGAGGGCGATCTGGGTCGCGAGCGGCGGCACCAGCAGTGACCACCGGCGGGCCCATTCGTCCCGCTGCGTCAGGACATCGCGATAAGCGCGCGAGGCGTCCCGGGCGGCCTGGTCACCACGGTGATTCATCGCGTAGTACCAGGCCCACGTGAACTCGTCTTCGGGGACTGTCTGATCGCTCCACTGGGGGTAGTCCTCGAAGAAGCCCTCCATCGTCGCCGCCTTGGGAAGATCCCACGCTTCGTGATACCCCTGGCGCTGGCGCACGGTCAGCTCCAGGGCCTCGGGCACGGGGTGCAGGAGCGCATTCGTCAGGCTCAGGACCGCTGGAGCCAGGAAAGTGAGTGTCACCCAGACGCTCACCAGGATCATCGCGTTTGCGGTTGAGGAGCGGCGCCCGCCGGCGACCCCCAGGCAGAGCGCGAACCAGAACAGGGTGTGCAGGGCGACCAGCGCAACCGCCCAGCCCGCACGGCCGTCGGCATCGATTCTCGTCGAGAATGCCCCGATCAGGGCCAGCGAGGTGACCAGGCCCGCTGCCAGGATCACGCGCGCGGCAGTCTTTGCGGCGATCAGCCGCCGGGGTCGGGCAAAGAGCCGGGCCATCCGCCAGGTGCCACGCTCGCGCTCGCCCGAGACAATGTCGTACGTGACGGCAATGACGAAGAGCGGTAGCAAAGCGATGAGGACAAAGGCCAGGTCGAGGTGCCCCGCGGCCGCGAGACGAGGATTCAATGTCTCGTGTTCATAGAGCTGGCCTTCGAGCGCCAGCAGCCGTATCCGCAGGCTGGCCGTCTCGACCGCCGTCCTGCCGCTTGCCAATGCCGACAGTCGGGACGGGGGCTGAGGTGCCGGGAAGGCCAGGTAATACAGCGGTTCGCCCGCTTCCGTAGTCGGGGGATAGGTGGACGACAGGTACGCGAGTTGATCCTGGTAGGCGGTCTCGGCCGCTGACGCGGCGGCCTCGGCGGCCTGGACTCTCCGATTCCCCTGCCAGCCCGCATAAACTCCCAGTCCCAGCAGGAGCAGCGCCGCGGCCGCGACGCCGCCGGAGCGGATCAGCCGGGCCAATTCAAGCCGGATCAGGCGGATCCAGGCCATGGCGCTTTCGGATCGGGCCCGGTCGGCTCTCAAGATCCGGAGCCGTCCACACCCACGCGGGGCAGCTGCCTTCGACCCAGCCCGAGACCCGCGAGAGGAACGACGATCCACAGCCCCAGCGCGGTCAGCGACTGAGGGCGATCGGTCAGAGCACGGCGGAGCGACGGCGAATTTGGCTGGAAGACGGGGAATCGTGTCCATTCCTGCCGCGCAATGCGCTGGGCGCGGTCGTTCTCGTACCTGATCTCGTGGACGTGCAGGTCGTTGAGACGCTGGATGATGTCATAGCGGTGGGCCTCGGCCTGCGCCCGGAACGCTTCCACGGCCTCCGTCCCGGTCCCCGCCGCCGCCATCGACAGGTCCCGCGCCGCCAGGTAGGGGGAGAGCAGTCCGAACCATGCCAGTACGCCATCCTGCCGGCGATGGGCGGCGAGCAACTCCTGCCGTTGTTCCTCGTTGATCCGGCTGGTGACCTCCTCGCCCTCGCGGCTTACGACCCCTCCCCAGTTGATCGGAAGCTCCTCGACGGAGTCCACCTCATAGCGTGCCAGGTATTCGTCGCGAAGCGCGCTGAAGAAGGGATCGTCCGGGTTGTGGCTGTCCCCCACTCCCCTCTGCGCTTCCTCGACCTGGGCGGTGAACTGCGCACGCGAAGGGATGGGATGAAGCGTTGCCGCGAGGGAGGCACCGAGGCGCGGGGCCGCAACGCACAGCGCGACCCATATTGCAACGAGTTGGACCAGAGCGGCCCGGGAAGACGCGCGCCGTGACGAGACCCACACGGTCAGTAGCACCCACCCCGTGAGATACGCCACATAGCCGGCCGCGAGCGCCAGCAACCGTGTGACGGACGTCTGGCCCTCGCCTCCGACAGCGGCGAATGTGGCCGTGACCAAGCCGATCGGAAGGGCTGCGGCCAGGGCCAACGCCCCGATGCCCAGCACCTTCCCTCCCATGATCTGCCCCGGCGTCGCGCCCTGGGCAAGGAGCAGCCGAAGCGTCCCTCGTTCTCTCTCGCCGCTCACCGATGCGAAACCCGCGGCCACCACCAACAACGGCAGGAGCAGCCCCAGCACGGTGGCCGGTGTGAGACGCCCGAATCGCAGCATGCCGGTCGCGTGCCGCGCGTCGCCGAAGCTGGCGGCGTTCTGTCGGTGCCCCTCCAGGAAGAGCGAGGTTCCCGCGTAGGGACCGACCCCCGGGTCGAAGAACGCCAGGGGCGCCTCTTCGCGGAAGACCAGGAAGCCGTAGTGGATCACCCGGTGCGGATGACGGTCCGGCTGCTCGGCCCACTGGCGTTCGACCAGCGCCTGGTAGCGGGCACGCTGTTCTGCCTCGCTCGCGGTGTGATGTCGGGCCCCGAGCACGGAGACGACTCCCAGCGAGACCACGAGCGCAAGCAGAAAGAGGACGTAGCGATCATCGCGCATCGTCCCGATCTGCCGCCGCGAAACGAGCAGCGTGTTGCGGAGACCCACGTTAGCAGCCCGTGGATAGAGCCGCCCGAGCACCGAGAGCGGCGAGGCGCCGGGCCGGCAAGGCGCGACGAAGGGCCAGTAGCAGCGCTACGGGCGCGAGGAGCAACGCAGAGCGCGGCACCGACAAGCCAAAATGTAAAGTAAACATGACAATATGTAAACTTTGTTTTACAGCGTGAAGAGGTGAGGCCAAGCGTCCGGCCCGGATGCATCGCCGTTCGAATGCCGGGGGGATTCTGTCCACGGGCTGCTTAATCGGCTCCCCGCACCCGCCCGAGCCCCACTCCCGCACCCATGCCCACCAGCAACACCAGGCCGCCCAGAACCGTCAGCGGAGCCGCCGTCCGGCGTGCGGCGTCGCCGGGATCCTCCTCAACCGCACGATAGGTCGGCACCTGTGGAAGGACGCTGGCCGTCATCTGCTCGTCCGCGAGGATGGCCGGGACGAAGAACTCACGCCACTCCTCGGCGAAGACGCGTACCTGGTCGCGGAAGTGGGCGTAGCGCGCGTCACCCGTTCCTGCGGCGTCGATGATCACGTCCTGCGCCAGCAGCGCCGGCGACAGGTACCGGTAGCGGCGAACCAGGCGGATTTGCTCGGCGCGCCGGGCGTCGTGCTCGGCGGTCACCACCTCGACCTGCTGGTTCACAGCGTCCGTGGCGGCCCACGACAGGGCCCCGAAGCCCGGATCGTCGGCCACGACACCCTCGGCCATCTCGGGGTGATCTTCGAGGTAGCGCGCGAGCAGTTCGCTGCGGCTGTTCACCGCCTCGTTCGAGGCTTCGCGCTGGACCGTGATCATCTCCACGCGCGAAGGCAGCGGGTGCAGCAGGTCGGCGGCGATGTTGATCGCCGCGGGGAGCACCACCACCAGCACGAGCCAGGCGCCGACCAGAACCGTGGCGTTCCAGGCGGAGGTCCGCCGCAGCGTGTTGACCCACGCTGCCAGCGCGAACCAGAAGAGGGCGTACGCGACGACCGCGCCGCACCAGAGCAGCATCCGCCCCGGCGAGCCCGCCCCGCCCGTCGCCAGCAGGCCGACCACGGCGACCGCGAGCACCAGTCCGACCGCCAGCATCGCCCGGAAGGCCAGCTTGGCCGCCACGATGCTCCGGACCCGCACCGGCTGGGACAGCGTGAGCGCCAGCGTCCCCCGCTCCCGCTCCGCGGAAAGCACGTTGAAGCTGAGGGCCAGCACCAGCAGCGGAAGCAGGTAGACGACCACGAAGGTCAGGTCGAAGCGCCCAGCCATGAGATTGACCGGATTCTCCACCTCGCCGTTCTGCTGCAGCGTCGACTCGTTGGTGTAGATGTTGACGTCGTAGTAGTACGGCAGCAGGTCGCTCTGCCCGACCGCCAGAACCGACAGCGGCCCCGGCTCGAGAGTCGCGGTGTGGCTGCCGCTCGAGCCGCCCATCACGAAGGGCGACCTCGGATCGGCGAACTGCGAAGCGGGCTCTCCGCCAGCCTCGATGTGAGCCAGCTCCTCCGCGAAGCCGGCCGCGCGCTCGACGTTCTGGGTCTGCGCGGACTCAATGTTGCGCTCCTGGAAGCGAGTCCACACCACGCCGTTGGCGAGCGCGTAGACGAGCAGCACGCCGAAGAGGCCGAGCGCGATCCGAAGCGCCCGGTCCGCCCGAAGCAGGCGCCATTCCTTGCGAAGCACGGTGCGGGCCGTCATCCTAGCCCACCTCCGCGCGCTGCACGCGCGCCCGTGCGACGAGGATCGCGCCGCCCAGCCACGCCGCGAGCACGATCAGCGACAGGACTCGATTGCCCAGCACCCACCCCATCCCCGGGGCGGCGTAGTCCAGCGGCGGCACCTCCTCCCACAGTTCGCGCCCGGCGGCGTAGGTGAAGTCGCCGCTGCGCGAGTTCATCGCCATGTCGTTGTTCATCAACAGCACCATCTCGCGCCGGTAGGTCTCGGCGGCGGTCGCGAAGTGCCGGTGCTGTTCCACGTCGGTGCCGGCCAGCCCCATGGAGAGAGCGCGCACCGCGAGGAGCGGCGCCGCGGCCGCCACCGCTTCGTGCACGACGGTCTGGCGCTCGAAGGTGTCCCACAGGGCGCCGTAGTTCCGGTCGAAGATCTGATTGCTGAACTCCTCGCTCTCCTGGAGGTAGATCCCCGTCTCGTTCACCGGAAGCGCCTGGACCGAGTCCACCCCATGCTCCTCCAGCAGGGCCTGGGTGATTGCGGCCCGGTCGGGGGGCGCGATGCCGTCCACGCCGGAGCCCAGGTCCTGTTCCATGGTGCGGGCGAACTGCAGCGCCGAGGGCGTGGGGTGCAGCCACTTCGACAGGTCCACCGCGACGCGCGGCGCCACGAAACCGTTGACCACCCACACGGCCAACAGCACCACGAGCGCGGTGCGCGCCGACCGCGCCCAGGCGGAGACGGCCAGCGAGAGCGCGAGGAAGGCGCCGAAGTAGACCAGGTAGATGCCGGCGAGGACCGCGCCGCGGGCCAGGGGAGAGGCGGCCGGACCCGGAGTTGCGACGACCAGCGCCGCCGCGCCCACTGCGGCCGCCGGCACCAGGAGAAGCGCCAGCGCGCCCGAGAGGCCCAGTGCCTTGCCGGTGGCCAGTTCCCGCCGTCCCACCCCGGTTGCCAGCAGCTGCCGCAGCGTGCCCCGCTCCCGCTCCCCCGCAAGCGCGCCGAAGGTCAGCAGGATGATGAGCAGGGGAACCAGATGCTGCAGCACCTGGGCCGCCGTCAGCGCCCCGATTCGCTGCGCCGCACTGGCGTCCTGGGCCGGACGGAGCATGAAGTCGTTCTGCCGGTGGGCCTCCAGCCACACCGACGTGCCGGCGTAGGGGTCCACCCCGTCGTCGACGAACGACAGCGCCAGCCGGGGCTTGAAGGCGTAGATGCCGTAGTGCGCCGCGGAGTGCGGGTTCTTCTCGCCCTGGCCCTCCCAGTGCTCGCGGGCTGTCGCCTGCGCTGCCTGCCGTTCGCGCTGCACCCTCTGCGACTCGACCCATCCGTGGCCCAGGGAGACGAGCAGCAGCGATCCCACCAGGATCGAGCACCAGCGGAACCGTCCGTCCCGCACCACGTCGGTGAACTCCTTGCGGATGATATGCCTGATCATCGTCGTCTCCTAGTCGTGCATGTGTTCCAGGTAGATGCGCTCCAGATCGGCGTGGCCGATCTCGTCCGTACTCAGCTCCGTAACCAGGCGTCCGTATCGCATGATTCCCACGCGGGTACCGGTGTCCTTCGCACGGAACAGGTCGTGAGTCGCCATGAGCACCCCGACGCCGCGACCTCGGAGCCGTTCGACGAGTGCCGAGAACTCGTTCGACGCTTTGGGGTCGAGACCGGATGTGGGCTCGTCGAGCAGCAGTGCGTCGGCCTCCTTGGCGATCGCGATCGCTATGCCGACCTTCTGCCGCATTCCCTTGGAGTACTCGGACACGCGTCGGTCGACCGCGTCTCGCTCCAGGCCGGCTTCGACCAGAATCTCGGTGAGTCGCTCCCGGCCCAGCGATCCCCTCCCGCCCAATGCGGCGAAGTACTCCAGGTTTTCGAGTCCGCTGAGATTGCGGTACAGCATCACCTGTTCGGGTATGTAGGCGAGGCGCTGCTTCGTCTCGCGGTCGTGGGTGGCTACGTCCAGGCCGGAAACGAGGGCCTGGCCGCCCGAGGGCGCCACGAATCCGAGGAAAAGGTTGATGGTGGTCGTCTTCCCCGCGCCGTTGGGGCCGAGGAGGCAATAGACCTCTCCCGGCGCGATGGTCAGGTCGAGGCCGTCAAGGGCACGGGTGTCACCGTAATTCTTGCTGAGTCCGCGGGCTTCAAGCAGGGGCGCATGCCCCGCCCGCGATTCGCCGTTCTGCATGTGTATCCATCTCTCGCGTTGGGTGCGCCGCTATCGGCGCAACCGTTGGACAGGTCTGTCGACGCCCGGGTCGGCAGAGGGCTGAGTCGCTACATCGAGATGGACAACGGCGGAGCACGACTGCGATGAAGGGAGAGATGGACGACGCTGGTGATCAGCCGGCTTTCGAGTAACGCGGGCGTGCGCACCACGTCGGCTTCCACGATGACCGGTGCGTCTGCAACCGGTGGCGGTGCGCCTTCGTGACCGATCTGGCAGACGGAACACGCGGCCGACGGGTCGGATTCCGTGTGCGTGTGGGAGCTCTCAACGGTCGTGAAGAACAGCAGGGAGAGGCTGGCGACAAATCCCACCAACGAACGCATGCCTCCCTGCGATCCTCCTGGACCGATCAGGTTGGCCATGTGCGTTCCGCCTATCCCCGCAGACTCTCGTGCCGGCCTCGCGAGGCCGGTACCGAAACCAACACTATGATAAGATCAGTCGACCGATCAAGCCAAAGGTGACCCCATGACCAGACGGACCAGCATCCTTGCGGCCTGCCTCATTCTGTTCGGCTGCGCGCCGGGCCAGCTTGAGCGTCCTGCTGACTCAAGCCAGCCCCTCGACCTGACCCTCGAGAACATCTACGGTCCCCGCGGCCGCGCCGGCGCCAGTGAAATAAGCCCCGACGGGCGGTACGTCGCGGTGTCTGCCACGGGGCCGCAGGGGTCGGGGATTTATCTGGTGCCGACAGGTGGCGGTGCCGCCACGGCCAGCGGAGCGTCCGCGCCCGAACCCCCAGGCACCGGCACCTTCTGGGCCGACGGCGGCTCGCCGTCGTGGTTCCCGGAGAGCGACCGCATCGTCTTCCGGCACAGCGCCGACCTCTGGACCATCGCCGTGGGCAGCAACGAAGCCGTCCGGATCACCAGCGACGACGACAACGAGCGCGCGCCTCGCGTATCGCCCGATGGAAGCCAGGTCGCCTTCTACTCGGGGCGCTCCGGCTACCAGGACATATGGGTGATCCGCGCCGACGGGTCCGGCGAGCCGCGCCAGGTCACCTTCGACGCCTTCGCCCCGGACGACTTCCGCTGGTCGCCCGCCTGGGCACCGGACAGCCGCCGGATCGCCTACGTGTCGAACGCCGCCGACTACTGGCACGACGACATCTGGGTGGTGGACACCGAGACCATGGACACGCGTCAGGTCTCGCGCACTCTGATGGCCTCGACCGAGCCCGTCTGGTCGCCCGACGGCACGCGGATCGCCCTGCTGGGCACCCACAAGGACGGCTACTGGTACGAGGACCTCGCGGACATCTTCATCCTCGACCCGGCGACCGGTACCGAGCGCACGGTGGACATGCAGATCCACGCCACCGACTGGCTGCACCGCATGCGCATCTTCTGGTCCGGCGACGGCGAGCGCATCCATTTCCCCTACCATGAGCGCGGCGACTTCGACCTGTGGTCGGTCCCCGTCCAGGGAGGGGTGGCCACGCGCGTGACCAACATGGGCGGATCGCTCGGCTCCATATCCTCCTCGGCCGGGGCGGAGACCTTCGCATTTACGCGCGCGACGCCGACCCGCGGGTCCGACGTCGACCTCATCCCCTCCGCCGGAGGCCCACTACGCCGCCTCACCAACTTCGCGGCCGAATGGAACACCGTGGTCGACCCGGTCGAGATCTCGTTCCGCAGCTACGATGGCCTCTATATACAGGGATTCCTGTACATGCCCCCCGGCCACCAGCCCGGCGACCGGCACCCGGCCCTGGTGCAGGTGCACGGCGGGGGCACCAACTCGTACCTGCACGGCGAGAACCTCTTCGAGCAGTACCTGGCGTCGAAGGGCTACGTGGTGCTGGCGGTGAACTACCGGGGCGGCTCGGGCTTCGGGCGCGAGTTCCAGGACCTGGGCATCAACGACTGGGCCAATGGCCAGGCGCGCGACGCGGCGGCCGCCGGCGAGTTCCTGCGCACGCAGGACTACACCAATGGCAAGGTCGGGATCTACGGCTACAGCTACGGGGGCATCACCAGCATGGCGGCGATCGCGCGGGTGCCCGGCGTCTTCGACGCGGCGGTGCCGATGGCCGGCATCTACGACTTCGGCGATGCCTACACGAACGCCGACCGGATCGGCCGCATCTTCATCAGGACCGGGCACTCGGGGTCGCCCGAGGAGCAGCCGGAGATCTACGCCGTCAGCAACACGCTGGCGCGCATCGGGAACATCGACACGCCGCTGCTGATCATGCACGGCGAACTGGATGTGCGCGCCCCGTACCGCCAGTTCGAGATCGCTGTGGCCGAGCTGGAGCGCCACGGCAAGATCTTCGAGAGCCGCAGCTACCCGGGTGAGACGCATGGACTGCGCCCGGCGGCCCGGATCGACATGTACACCCGCGCCGTGGCGTTCTTCGACCGGATGCTGAAGGGAGAAGGGTAGCCAACCCTTGCCGAGGTTGTAACCGGACCGTAGCCTGAACCGTAGTCCCAAGACGGAGGTGAGTCTGGGCGGCGGCGCGGGGGCGAGGGTTGAGCGTAGCGAACGGGTTGGTGGGAGCGCCGCTGGCGAGCCGATGGCGTGGCATTCCGGCCCGGCCCCACCTCGAGAGGAGTTGGGCGATGCTCTCCCTGCCGAGCACGCCTCCTGTTCGCAGATGCTCGCGACGCACCTCGCCGTCCTGCGCCGGTCAGTCACCGGCTCCCGCTCCGCTCCCTCCGCCATTGGCGATTCTGACGCGTCCATCCACCAAGGAGGAATGATGAGTATTCACATGTTCGACCAACGACCGTGGACGGTCCGAAAAAGGCGCTGGAAACCCGCAAATGCCATATCGGGGGCGGCGGCTCTGGCCTTCGCCCTCCTCGCGGGTCCGCTGTCGGCACAAACGGGTACGATCAGCGGCGTCCTCACCAACGGAGAGACGGGGGAACCCCTGTCCAACGTCCAGATTTCTCTCGAGGGGACCGGGCTCGGGACCCTTACCAACAACCAGGGCCGCTTCCTCATGCTGAACGCGCCGGCCGGAGAGCGCGAGGTGGTGGCGCAGCTTATCGGCTTCAGGGAGGAGCGGCGCACGGTGTCGCTCGGCTCCGGGGAGTCGTCGCTCGTGGACATCTCCATGTATCCTCTGGCGGTTGAACTGGAGGGGGTGGTGGTCACGGGAACGGCCATCGCGGCCCAGAAGCGGGAGGTGGGCAACAGCATCTCCCTGGTCACCTCGGATGAACTGCTCTACGCCGGAGCGATCAACCTGGAAGACGCACTCCGCGGCCGCGCCCTGGGCGTGAGTATCACGGGAGCGTCGGGGACGGCCGGCGCGGGATCCGACATCCTGCTCCGGGGCACCAATTCCGTGAACGGGCGCAACCGCCCGCTGATCTACGTCGACGGCGTGCGCATGCCCACCGGCACTATTGAGGACGCCAGCGGCGAGGCCCAGGAGCACGCGACCTTCCTCGGCAGCATCCGGGAAGAGGACATCGAGAGGATCGAGATCATCAAGGGGCCCGCGGCGTCCAGCCTCTACGGCACCGATGCGAGCGCCGGCGTGATCCAGATCTTCACCAAGAAGGGTTCGCCCGGCGCACCGCGGTGGACCATGAACATGCAGCAGGGTCTGCAGCGCGTCGGCCACGTGGGGCCGAGCCTCGACCCCACCGGTCTCCGCGTTAACGACTGCACCCGCCAGTTCAACCACTCGCTCGACGAAGGCTACCACTTCAACCGTGACGAGGCGGGAACGCTCATCGCGGACCCCGGCTGCCCCGCCAGCGGCAGCTGGCTCCGGGATGCCCACGTTCAGGACTACGCCCTCTCGGTCAGGGGCGGAAGCGAAGAGGTCACCTACTACGCCTCCGCGGGCTACGGCATTACCGAGGGCGTCATCGATCCGAACGAGTCCGAGGACGTGAACGTAAGGGCGAACTTCACCTTCAGCGGATTCGAGAACTTCCAGATCAACCTCAACAACTTCTACACGCGCCGGGACATTGCCTGGATCCCCAACGGAGACAATTCCGAGGGTCTGTTGTACAACGTCGCCCGCGGCGATGAGGGGGAGACACCGGACAACGACGACTCGGCGGTGCTGGACCTGACGCAGGACCAGACGATCAACCACTTCAACTCCAGCGCCAACGTCGACTGGACGCCCATGGACAACATGCGGCACCGGCTGACCTTCGGTCTGGACTACTCGAACTCCCACTACATCACCCAGCGGCCCTGGCTCTTCTGGAACAACCCCCTCGGCACGCGGACCGTCGACATCGAGAACCGCCGCGTGATCACGCTGGACTACGCGGGCACGTACCTGTTTGAACTCCCGGGCAACTTCACCTCCACCACCTCTGCCGGCGCCCAGTACAACCAGTTCGAGCACCTGGGCAACCGGACCGACGTGGAGGGCTTCATCGGGCCCGGAGCGAAGGTTCTGGAGAACGCCGAGGAGGTCACGAACTACAACGAGGACAGGGACGCCACCGAGGGCGGCGGCTTCTTCATCCAGGAGCAGCTCGGCTGGAGGAACCGTCTTTTTGTCAACGTGGGCCTCCGTGCCGACACGCACAGTTCGTTCGGGCGGGAGTACACCAAGGACGTCCGGTTCACGATGTACCCGAAGGCTCAGGCCACGTATACCCTCTCCGACCACGAATTCTGGCCGTCCTGGTGGGAGACCTTCCGTCTGCGGGGGGCGTACGGCGAATCCGGCGAAGCGCCTCCGGCCGACGCCTCGGTAACCATCTTCGAGGCTTCCTCCCTGGCCGACGAGAACAACCTGGGCTTCATCATCAACAACCTGGCCAACCTCCGGGTGGGCCCCGAGCGTGCCAAGGAGTTCGAGGGCGGTTTCGATGCCTCGCTGTTCGACGGAATCCTGGCCCTCAACGGGACGGCCTACTATCGGAAGACCTTCGACGGGCTGATCAACGTCGCCCCGGCACCCTCCAGCGGCATCAACGAAAACATCCCGCAGAACGTCGGCATCTGGGACAGCAGGGGCATCGAGGTCGGAATGGACTTCCTGGTGTTCGAAGGCTTCAGCAGCCGCGTGAGCATCAATGCGAACTACCAATACAACCACACCAGGATGGTCGAACTGGGAAATCCGCAGTTCGAGCAGTTCTCGTTCAGCTACCTGAACCGATACCGGCCGGACCGCGCGATTCCGGCGCTGATCGGGAAGATGATGTGTAATCCCGACGAGATGGGCGCGCTGCCCACCTACACGGACGACGATGACTGCGTCCTGAACGGCGTCGAGATCTCGAACCATCCCGACACGTTCTTCTACGCGCCCAGCCGCCCGCCTCACGAAGCGTCCGTGGGCTTCAGGGCCACCCTCTTCAACGACTTCATCCTCGATGCATTCGGCGTTGCGCAGGTCGGGCACTGGCTCTACGACGATCTGGCCCAGGAGCTGGCGGTCGACGGCCTGTGGCCGGAGTGCTGGCCGATCAACGACGCGGTCAACGCCGGTGTCCTGGCCGAGGACCCGAGCCTGTACTCCATGTACACCGCGAAGGAGATCGGGCGCTGTTGGGAGAACGAGTCCGACAACGAAGACTGGATGGAGCCGGCCGACTACTTCCGGCTCCAGGCCGTGAGCCTGTCGTATCGCATGCCGCGGGACTGGCTGCCAGGTGGCTTTACGGGGGCCACGATCCAGCTACGCGCGACGAATCTGTTCACATGGACCAGGTTCTCGGGTCTCTATCCCGATGCGTTGATAAGACCCGCCCAGCAGACGGCAAGGGGCAATGGCTATATCCTGCCCCCGGCCAGGCAGTTCTCGATGAACTTGCGGGTCAACTTCTGACCGGGCCGAGGAGGAATATCATGAAGACGACAGAAACAAGAGTGAAATCGATCCTCGGACTGCTGGGAATCACCGCGGGGCTCGCGACGGCCGGATGCGTCGACACCGAGCTCCAGGGCGTGATTCTCGAGGACGACATCGAGGATCCTAACCTGATGGTCGCCTTCGTTCGGGGCATCAACTCCGAGCTCCACGACGCAATGCGCGACTTCAGCGGCGTCTGGTGGTACGCCGGCTCAGCCACCGACGACTTCAACAACGATGGAACCAGCTCGAGCGGCGAAGAGATCCTGGAGTATCGCAACTACGTGGACCGCCCGGGGAACTTCCCGTGGAACCAGCTCCACGAGGCCGCGTGGGCCGGCTACTACGGTGTGGAGATCACCACCCGGGTCTTCGACGAGGAGGGGATCACCAACCATCCCCTTACCGCCCGCTCCTGGATCATCTCCGGGTGGGCCGAGCGCATGATGGGCGAGCTGTTCTGCGAGTCCGTGTTCAACTACGGGCCGGGTGCGGGGGCGCTCATCGGGCCCAACGACCAGTACGACCCCTCCCGGTCGGTCGACACGGACTCGATCATGAGGCGGTCGGTGTACGCCATGCAGAGCGCGCTCGCCGTAGCCGAGGCCGCCGTGGCCGCCGGGGCTGCCACCCCCGACGGGGACGAGCGCATCTTCGACCCCGTCAAGCTCATGTTCGCGGCCCACGGCGGCATCGCCCAGGCGGCGATGCTGATGGGCGACTGGGATCTGGCGGTGTCACACGCCGCGCAGGTGCCCGACGACTTCATCCTGTACAGCCATTCCGATCCGGAGGTGGAGGACAACGGCTGGTTCGACGTGTCCTTCCAGAATGACGACTTCACGCTCTGGAATACGCCGTTGCACCGGGTCTTCCCCGACGACCCGCGCGCCCCCTGGATCAAGTGCGGCGAGTGGCGGTCCGACACTTTGCGGACGAGTTACGGGTCCAGCCGGGACATCCGCGACACGGGTCTGTGCGACCGCACCACAGGGTACGGCGGCGAGTACCGGGCCGAGAGCAACAGGATGCCGCTCTACTCGTCCCTGAAGTCCGAGACCGAGGGGCTGCTGACACGGCCGGACGGCGAGACCGGCGAGGATGCCGACTTCCCCATGGTGCGGGGTACCGAAATGCTCCTCATCCGCGCGGAGAAAGCGCTGCTGGACGGCAACCTGGCACAGTTTACGACCCTGGTGAACCGGGGGCGGGCCGTATACGGCATGGATCCGATCGAGACGCCCACCAGCGCGGGGGCGCTGGAGTACCCCAACGCCGAAGACGACGCCTGGTCGATCCTGGACCGGGAGCGCTACGTGCTGATGCACCTGGAGGGCCGCCGTTTTGCGGACATGAGGCGTTGGCAGCACCCGTACATTGCCGAGAGCCACGCGGTCAATCCCCGGGTGGAAGCGGAGAATGGGCCGGCGAGGGTGGTGTACTGCATGCCCATCGCGGACATCGAATGCGACGCGAATGCCGACTTCAACTGCCCCGGCGTGGGGTAGGGTAGACCCGTAGGCCCGGGGGGCGGCCGTTCGGAACCCGGCCGCCCCCCGGGCCCCAGAACAGGAGACACACGATGCGGTTTCACCGCCCTGGCAGGATCGCCCTCGCTTTCGTCCTGTTCCTCGGCGCCTGCTATCCCGGAAGGGCGACGTCAGGCTCCGGTCAGAATCCCGACCTGATCGGCAACTGGGAGCTCCAGGAGTTGCCCGAACTACACCGCCTTCGATGCCATTCGCCGTCTTCGGCCTGCCTGGCTGAGCCGCGGCAACCCGACGGTCCACCTGAACGGCGTTCCGCTGTCGAGCTTCGATCAGCTGGAAGAGATAAGCGCGGTTGACATCCGTGAGATGCGGTTTCTCAACGGTCCCGATGCGTCCACGCGCTTCGGCACCGGCTACATGAACGGGGCGATTCTGATCACCCTCGAGCGCTGACCGGCCCGACCGGGTTACCCGCTCCCGCCCCGCACACCGCCGGCGCTTCTTCATCCAGCCCCAGCAGCCGGAAGTAGTTCTGTCCCAGCGCGATGTTGCGGAAGGCCTCGTCGTCGACGAACTGGAGGATCCGGCTCGTAACCTCCAGCTCGGTCCTGTACACCTCGAAATCCTTGTTCGACGACGCCAGAAAATCCGTCCCCGGCAGAATCCGGTCCGAGTACTCGTTCAGAAACGCGACGTACAGGGGCTGGTAGTCGGCCCGCGAGAAGTAGTTGTCGTCGATGATCCGCCACGTGATGTCCAGCATGAGGTTCGGATGCCGGTCCAGCAGCGCACTCACGAGCCGTATGTGCTCGTCCGCGGGCAGGGTGGTCAGTTCAAGAGACAGCCCCATGTGCATCCAGACGACGCGGTTGTCGGGATAGAGGTCGAGGACTTCCTGTATGAGGGGGAGGTACAGGGTGGGGTCCTCGTCGCGTCCCAGATCCGAGTGAATGGCGATCGGGATGCCGCGTTCGCGAAGAAGGCTCATGAAGGGCGCCCATTCGCGGATCGTCTCGAGTGGCACCGCCATGTGCGCGTTCCCGAAGAGCGCCTGCTTCACCAGGTTGACCTCGCCCATCCAGCGGAACATCCCCGGGAACTCCGTGTCGAGGAGCTCGATCCCCTCGACGACCGACTCGGGCCGGGACAGGTCGGGGAAGGTCATGGCGAGCGTCGCGTGGACGCCCTCGGGCGGGCTCGTGAGCAGGTCGGTCGCGTTGGCGAAGTCGTTCTTCAGCGTCGGGATGACGGGGGTGCCGGGGCAGTCCAGATAGTAGGTGCACGGCGATCCGATCGGGAGCATCTGCCCGATCCCGTAGATGTTCACGAAGCGGACGCCGGTGTCGCGCAGGTATCCCATGACCTCGTCGAAGGGCAAGGATGGCCCGCCGAATGCGCGAAAGTGCAGGTGGCTGTCGACGACGGCGGTCTGGGGCTGGGTGGCGCGGTCGTAGCAGGCCTGCACGGGGGCAGCCGACGGTTCCGGTCCGGGGGTCATCGGGGAACACGCCGAGAGCACCGCCCCCAGGGCGATCAGGTGTGATGCGGGCCAGCATTTCCGCCAGATCATACGGCCTCTTGGGCACTTTGCGACGGCTGATCGGGGACCCAAGCTGCCCTTCACGATTCCCCCCTGTCAACTTCAAACCGTCGCCTCCTTCCACTTTCCACGCCTGAAGAGCAGCGCGCTGACGACCGCCAGGGTCGAGAACGACACGGTCATGGCGATGAACACCCCGGTGGGGCCGAGCCCGCCCGAGACGGAGAGAACCCACGCGAGCGGAATCTCCCAGAGCCAGAAGCAGAAGAAGTTGAGGATGGTGGGCGTCCACACCGCCCCCGCGCCGTTGAAAGCGGCCGTCAGCACCATGCCGTAGGCGTAGAACACGAAGCCGATCGACACGATGCGCAGTCCCGTGACCGCGACCTCTGACGCGCCTGCGGTTCCCCCGAACAGGCTGACGATCGCCGGGGCGAAGGCGATGAAGAGCACGCTGAGCGCTCCGAGGAATGCGAGGTTCATCTTGCACGCGATCCACGCCGCGCGTTCGGCCCGCACCGGATCGCCGGCGCCCAGACCCTGCCCGACCATGGTGGACGCCGCGTTGGAGAGTCCCCACGCCGGCAGGATCGCGAAGAGGATGATCCGTATCGAGATCACGTAACCGGCCAGCGCCTCGGCTCCGGACATGGCCGTGACCCGTGTCAGCCCGATCCAGCTTGCGGTCGCGATGAAGGTCTGCAGCATGCCCGTCGCCGAGAGCCGCACCAGCCGCGCCATGACCCATGGCTGAATTCGCAGGTGGGGAAGGCGGACCCGGAGCTTCCCCCCCAGGCGAAACAGGGTGTAGACCTGCACCAGGACCGCCGTGCCGCGGCCGATGGTGGTTGCGATGGCCGCCCCCTGCACACCCAGTTCCGGGAAGGGGCCCAGACCGAAGATGAGGAGGGGATCGAGGACGATGTTGAGCCCGTTGGCGATCCAGAGCACGCGCATCGCGATCGCGGCGTCGCCCGCCCCGCGGAAGGCGGCGTTCTGCAGGAACAGGAGGATGATGACGACATTGCCTCCGAGCATGATACGCGTATAGGGAAGGCCCGTGGCCACGACCGTATCGTCGGCCCCCATCAGCCGCAGGATGTCGGGGGCGTAGATTACGCCGGCGACGCCGAAGACAACGGCGAGCAGCACCCCGAGCAGGATGGCCTGAGCCGCCCCCCGCGCAGCCCCCTCGCGGTCTCCTTCACCGATCCGGCGCGCCACCAGGGCCGTGACCCCGATGCTGAGCCCAATCGCGATGGTGTAGATCAGCGCCAGGACCGATTCGGTGAGCGCGACGCCGGCCATCGCCGCGTCTCCGAGCCTGGAGACGAAGTAGATGTCGACCACCGCGAAAAGCGACTCCATGGCCATTTCGAGCACCATCGGGATGGCCAGGAGAATGACCGCGCGCCGGATCGGCCCGTCCGTGGGGTCGCCGCCGGTGCCCTTTACGGCATGGACGAATACCTGCCACCAGCTCTCGGGGGCGCCTTCCGCTTCCGCCGTCCCCATCCCCGCCCGGTTGTGTTTTCCGTCGCCCGTGTCCATTGTGGCGCTAAAGGTAGCGCGATTCGCGCGTGCCGGGGGACCGGGCCGGAGGGCCGGGTTTCACTGCGGCGGCGCTCAACGGGGAGCGAAGGCATGGACGATGGGACGATGAGTGCGAGGGATCTTCCACAACACGCAATGGATCTCACGCGGCGACAGTTCGTGGGGGCGGCCACGGTCGCGGTCGGCGGTCTGGCGCTCGGCGCGTGCGTCGCGGAGGACGGCGCCGACCCGAGTGGCGGCGAGTCCCCGACACCGCTCCGAATCCTCATTCTCGGCGGCACGAACTTCATAGGCCCCCACCAGGTGCGGGCTGCCGTTGCGCGCGGACACGAGGTCACCCTGTTCAACCGTGGCATCACCAACCCGGACCTCTTCCCCGACCTCGAGACCCTGATCGGCGACCGCGAAGGCGACTTCGCCGCGCTGGCGGGACGCGAATGGGACGTCGTGATCGACAACCCGGCCAACATTCCCCGCTGGGTCCGCCTGTCGACCGAAGCGCTCAGCGGCTCGGTCGGCAAGTATGTCTACGTCTCTTCGACCGGCGTCTACGTCCCGTACCTGACCACGGACATCCGCGAGGACGCGCCCGTCGACACCATCGAGGATCCGGAAACCGAGGTCGTGGACGGACGCACGTTCGGCGCGCTGAAGGCGCTGGCCGAGGACGAGGCCCGGGGCGCCTTCCCGGACAACCACCTGGTTGTGCGCCCCACGTACATCATCGGGCCCGGCGACCCCACCGACCGCTACACCTACTGGCCCGTCCGGCTCTCGCGCGGCGGAGAGGTGCTCGCTCCCGGCGACCCGTCCGACCCGATGCAGCACGTTGACGTGCGCGACCTGGGCGCCTTTATGATCAAGGCGGTCGAGGACGACCTCACCGGCACCATCAACGTGGTCGGCCCGCGCGAACCGCTTACCATGGGCGGCCTGCTCGAAAGCACGCGTGCCGCGATCGGCTCCGACGCGACACTCACGTGGGTGGATGCGGCCTTCCTGAATGAGCACGGCCTCCCCGCCCTCACGTATTGGACCGAACCCGCGGGCGACTACCTGGGCATGATGCAGGTCAACGGCGACCGGGCGTTCGCGGCCGGCTTCGAGCCGAGGCCCCTGGAACAGACCGCCGTCGAGACGCTGGAGTGGTTCAACGCGCAGGATGCCGAGCGGCAGGAACTGCGCTCAGGGCTGGCGCCGGAGCGGGAGGCGGAGTTGCTGGCGGCGTTTCGCGGGGAGGCGTAGGGGCGCCCCCTACATCTCCGCCCGCCGGAAGATCGAGTGCCCCATCAGGTTCTCGAGCAGCGCACTGCGTGACCGTCCGATAAGCATGATGGGACCGCTCCAGCGCACCTGATCCGCCGTCGGTGCGCCCGCCTCGCGGCTCACCACGACCATGATCTTGTTCCAGTGGACCGGAACGGCGAAGGGCACGCCGGGCGTCACGGTGCCGAGCGCCTCGATCCGGTCCAGGTCGGGCGTGGCCACCCAGGCGACGTAGCGCGGTGCAGTGGAGGGTAGTGGAGCACCGTCGCGGGGCGGTGGCGCGCCATCGGGAGGCCCCGCGCCACCCTCCAGCGACGGCAGGTCCACCACGAGGCGCAACTCCTGGTCGAGGTGGCCGGAGCGCATCACGCCGAGGCCGAAGGGCGACCACGCGCCCACCAGTTCCGCGAGGCCGCAGCCCTCACGGCCGGGCGCGGGGCCGAGGTTGAAGCGCGCCAGATCCGAGACCTCCGCAGTGGCGTGGGTCAGCACGGGCTCGCAGGGGGGGACCACGGGCTGGGCCGTGGCCCGGCCGGCGACGGTGGTATCACCCAGCGCCATGCCCAGAAATACCGCCAGGAGCCTGCATGGAAGCCGCAGCCGCTCTCTCAACACTCGTCCCCCATGAGTATATGAGTATATGTGCAGGATTTCTTCTCCTACGGAATCACGCGGCGGGGCGCGTTGTCCCAGTCCTGAACGCTGGACACGTTGGGCATGCCCCAATCGGCGCCGTTCCAGCCGTCGAAGCCGTCGAGCTTCATGAAGTGGACGCCGGTGGTGAAGTCGCTCACGACGATGAGGCCGTCGGCGTTGCGCACGTCGATTCCCCAGGCGCCGTTGAAGCCGGTGTTGCCCTCGCCCATGGTGCGGGGGTCGAGTCCGCGGCGCTCGGGGCCGTGGTAGGTGTCGAAGAAGCCCACCGTCGACGGATTCTTGGGGTCGCGCATGTTGAACACGTAGAGCCCATCCTCGAACGACGACACGAAGACGTACGGCCAGCGCATCTCGTGGTTATGGGTGAAGCCCTTCCAGTTGGGCGTCCACACGGCCATCTCCTCGTTGATGGTCTCGACCTCGCCCGACAGCCCCGGCTGCAGGTCGTAGAGGCGGACCGGCGAGTAGAGGTACTCGGTCTGGCCGACGGCGTACTTGTGATCGGGCGTCGCGCTCATGGTGTGGGCGAGCTGCACGCCGAGCACACCCACGATCGAGGTCTCGAGCACGGGGTTGGACGGATCGGTCACGTTGTAGACGTAGTAGCCGTCGAGTCCGGCCCCGTAGGCCATGTCCTTGCCCGTGGCGTAGTCGAAGGCGACGTAGAAGTCGTGGTAGCCCTGAAGCATGCCGTAGGGGGACGGGGTCGCAGTGGAAGGCCACGGCATCTGGCCGACCAGCCCCTGTGCGCTGTCGCCCTGGATGAAGAGCGACATGTCGTAGACGTTGGCGTGCCGGCCGCTCGTGGTGGCGAAGAGCAGCGGTGCGCCCGACGAGTGTTTGTACATGAAGATGTTGTGGAAGCCGCCCGGGGTGTCGGGGGCCCGCATGCGGCCGACCTCGCGTATGCCGGAGGTGTCGGGCAGTGACGTCACGTCGAAAACGACCGCGCCCAGGTCGACGTTCGGCCCTCCGGGCGCAAACTGCATCGACTGCACCAGGTAGTAGCGCCCGTCGTGCTTGAAGTACTTGGGGTCCATCCCGCCGAGCCCGACGTGCAGTTCCGCGTCCTCGATCCGCCATTCGTAGATCACCTCGGCGTTGTTCGGGTCGTCGATGGAGATGACGTCGAAGCCGAAGGTCGGATTCATGATCCGGCTGGCGTAGACGAACGGGCGGCTCAGCTCCTGCTCGATCTCGACGTCCGAGCGGCTGAACTGCGGCCCCACCTTGAGCGGTACGTGCTTCAGGCGCTGCAGGTTCGACGTGTTCTCGCGGTCGGGGCCCTCCTGGGCCAGCGTGGGCACGGCGGGGATCGCGGCTGCAACCAGCGCGGCGGCAAGGGTGGCGAGGCAGGTGGCTCGGCCGAGCGGCGGACGGATGGACATGCGTTCAGCTCCTTCAGGGTGTCTGCGGTTTCAGCCACTCAAGACTAAGGTGGTCAACGCGGTCGCGCGAACGTTATCTTGCTGCCATGGACACGACCAACAACACACCTGAAGCTCCGAGCGAGAATCCCCGGGAGACACCTCGGGCGTGGCTTCGCTCCTGGCTGGCAGCGGCTGACGAGGCAATGACTCGGGCTCCTGCAGGTCGTTCTGCGAGGGAAGAGCTGGAGGCGGATCGAAACCGGCTGGAGCGCGACTGACTGCTCACTCCGCCGACTGGTACAGCCCGCCCGCCTTGTCGGCGGACCGGATGATCCCCCGGACCATTGCCGAGCTGAAGCCGCGATTCTCCATCTCGTTGAGTCCGGAGATGGTGCACCCCTGCGGCGTGGTCACCTTGTCGATCTCCATCTCGGGGTGATTCCGGTTCGAGAGCAGCAGGGCGGCGGCGCCTTTTGCGGTCTGCGACGCCAGCTGCAGCGCCTCTTCGGCGTGGAAGCCGATCTCGATTCCGCCCTGGGACGCGGCGCGGATCGCCCGCAGGAAGAACGCGATGCCGCACGCGCAGAGCGCAGTGGCCGACGTCATCTGGTCTTCCCGGATGAGGAGCGTCGAGCCCATGACGTCGAAGACCGCACGAGCAACGGGCACGGCTTCGATCGAGGCTTCGTCGGCGGCCAGGCACGTCATGGACTCGCCGATCGCGATCCCGAGGTTGGGCATGGCCCGCAGCACGGGGACCTCGGACCCGACCCAGCGGCGGATGTCGGCGATCGACATCCCGGTGGCGGTCGAGATCACGACCTGCCCGCGGGCGTCCAGCGCGGGGCCGACACCCTCCAGGAGTTCTTCCATCTGCTGCGGCTGCACGGAGAGGATGACGACGTCGGCGCCATCGATGGCCGCCCGGTTGTCCGACAGGGTGCGGAAGCCCGCTGCGGCAAGGTCGCCAAGCAACTCCGCCCGCCTTCTCGTGACCGCCACGTTGCCCGGCGGGACGAACCCGGAGGCCGCGAAACCTCTGGCGATCGCACCGCCTAGATTGCCGCCACCCAGGATGGCCACTTTGTTGATCTGTATCATCACCTGGTCCTCACTGCAGTTTTCAGTATGCTGAACCGATAAAGATATCCGGAATACCATGCGCGCAATCATCCTGCTGCTGACCGGCGCGGCGTTGCTGGCGTCCCCATCTCGCCTGCCCGCGCAGACGCCGATCGAGGCCTTCTGGGCACTGGTGTCCGGGACCAGCCTCGAGATGGAAGCCGCGGACCAGCTGATCATGGACTACTGGGACGACGCGCACGCCTCGATCCTGGTCGAGCTGATGCGGTACGTCCCGGACGAGGCGAGCCGGCGCCGCATCGTCTCGGTGCTCGAGCGCGGGACGGGCCAGCGCATCGGACGCGACCTCGAGGGCTGGTGGGAATGGATCTGGCGGACCGACCCGGGCACGCATCCCGAATACGCCGCGTTCAAGGCGGAGCTGTACGCGACGCTCGACCCCAGCTTCGAGGAGTACTTCGACGACGACCCGCCCGCGAACATCCGGCTCGACGAGATCCGCTGGGGCGGGGTTGGACGCGACGGCATCCCGCCCCTGGACCATCCGAAGATGATCACCGCCGCGGAGGCCGACTACCTGGACGACGACAACGTCGTCTTCGGCATTGCGCTCGACGGGGATGTGCGCGCCTACCCGAAGCGGATCCTCGCCTGGCACGAGATGTTCAAGGATTCGATCGCGGGCGAGCACTACACCGGCGTCTACTGCACCCTCTGCGGGACGATGATCCTCTACCGGTCGGCTCATCAGGAAATGCACCACGAGCTGGGCACCAGCGGTTTCCTCTACCGCTCCAACAAGCTCATGTACGATCGGGCCACGATGTCGCTGTGGTCGACCTTCGCGGGCGAGCCCGCGGTCGGCCCGCGCGTCGGCCGGGGGATCCGGCTCGAACCGCGCTACGTCGTAACCACGACCTGGGGCGAATGGCGCCGCCGCCATCCCGAGACCCTCGTGCTGTCACTCGACACGGGGCATGAGCGCGACTACGGCGAAGGCGTTGCCTACCGGGACTACTTCGCCACCGACCGGCTGATGTTCGGCGTGCCCAGCCTGGACAGCCGGCTTCCCAACAAGGCCGAGGTGCTGGCGCTCCGCTTCTCCGACGCCCCCGGTGAGCAGCTCGCGATCTGGGTGCGCTACCTGTCCAGGAATCGCGTGTACCACGACAGGCTCGGCGAAACCGGGTTCGTGGTCCTGACCGACGCGAGCGGAGCGAGCCGCGTCTACGAGAGCGCCGGCCGCAGCTTCACCGGTTGGGACGGCGGCCGCGCGGTCCTGGAGAAGGACGGCGCCGCGTGGACCGTAGAAGAGGACGCACTCACCGGTCCCGAGGGCGCGCGCCTGGAGCGGCTCCCCGCTCATCGCGCGTTCTGGTTCGGCTGGTACGCGCAATACCCGGAGACGCGGCTGGTCCGCAGGTAGCAGCCCCATGAAAGCCACTCACGCCCTCGGCCTCATCCTGTGGCGAACCGGCATCCTTATCGTGGGCGCCTATTCCGCCTTCCTCGCCCTCCGCTTTCTTCTGCGCATCGCCGACCCCGTCCTCGAAGTCGGAGTCACCCTGGTTCTTGCCGGCGCCCTCTTCGTCCTGGTTTCCGTCGTCCGGGAACAGATCGAAGACGCCCGCACGGAAGGAGGATATGAAGAATGATCCGCCTGCTGCGCATCACCGGTTTCCTGCTCATCGGCACCGGAGCCCTGGTGCTGCTTGTCTGGGCGATTCGGCCGCTGCGCTTCATCTGGCCGGCGCTGCTTGCACTGCCCCCGGCCATCCTGATCGGAATCGCGGTGGCCGGACTGGGCATGGTCGTTCTCATGGGGTCGCTGATCGCGGAGAGAATCGGGGATCGTGAGGCGGACCGAAGGCTCGCCGCCTCGGATCCAGTCACCAACAGCACAGAGGAGCAGAAATGATCGTCGTCAACACCGAAACCGTCCCGGGCCACCAGGTCGTGGAAGCACTCGGCGTCGTGCGTGGAAGCACCATCCGCGCCAAGCACATCGGCAGGGACATCATGGCCGGGCTGCGAAACATCGTCGGCGGAGAGGTCAAGGAGTACACCGAGATGCTGACCGAGACCAGGAACGAGAGCGTCTACCGGATGAAGCAGGAGGCGCGGGCCATGGGCGCGGACGCGGTGGTCAACCTGCGCTTCACTACGTCCCAGGTCATGTCCGGGGCCGCGGAATTGCTGGCATACGGGACGGCGGTGAAGATCAAATAGGCGGCAGACGGTCAGGGCACCACCGTAAACGACCCCATCATCCCCGCATCGAGGTGCTCGGCGATGTGGCAGTGGATCATCCACTCGCCCGGGTTCGACGCCTCCATGAGCAGGTCCACCGTCGACCCCACGGGCACCAGCACCGTGTCCTTCCACGCGAGATTCCGGTTCTCGACGCCGTCGCGCGACAACACGAGGAAGCGCTGGCCGTGCAGGTGGATGGGGTGGTGCATGGGGTGGAAGGCGTCCGCGTCGTTGCGCAGCCGGATCTTGACCACGTCGCCGAGCCGGAAGCGCCAGTCGATCTCGGCGTTCTCGGCCCCCGCCGCCTCGTCGCGCAGGATCCACCGGACCTCGTTCGACGTCGACAGCCAGTTCATGTTGGGCATGCCGTCGGTCCACTCGACGGGGGGCCGGTAGATCGTGTCGATCGAGATAAACTGCTGAACCAGGATGGGCAGCCCCTCGATGTCGACGGTCAGGAGGAGCGCGTGGTCGACGGGCCGGTCGAAGTGCGGGCGGTATTCCGCAAGCTCGGCTTCGAGAACCGCATCGGTTCGCATGATCGAGTGGGAGGAGAGAAGAGCGTCGGCCTCTTCTACCTCGGGTCCTTCGACAACGACGGCGCCCAGGGTGTCGACGGCGGCGTAGAATGTTCCCCGCATGTGGTCGACGACCTGGACCTGGTTGAGTAGCGCGTAGGTGCCCGCGGCGGGGAACCGCACCTCGACGATGTAGCGTTCGGCCGGCGAGATGACCAGCGATTCGACCATCATTTCCCGCTGGAAGCGCGACAGGTCGGTGCCCACGAGTTTCATGTCGAGCCCGGCGAAGCTGAGGTTGTAGCTGCGCGTGTTGGACACGTTCGTCACGAAGAAGCGCACGACTTCGCCGGGGCGGACGGTCGCGGCGTAGCGCTCCTCGCCGTTGACCAGCATGACGTTCCCGAAGCGCCCCATGATCGTGAAGTTCGAGGCGTCGCGTCCCCAGGGGAGAAGCTCGTCGCCGTCGACCAGGAGGTCGTCCACCATGATGAACTCCTCGCGGGTGGCGGGGCCGAAGTAGTCCTCGCGCGCGGGGTCGACGAACATGTTGCCGTAAAGACCGCCGTCCTGCTGGATGTCCTCGCGCACGTGGGGGTGGTACCAGTACAGGCCGGCGTCGGGGAAGTCGACCTCGTAGACGAACTCGCCGCCGGGCGGGACCGGTGGCTGGGTGACGTCGGGGACGCCGTCGAAGCGGTTCTCGAGGCGGAGGCCGTGCCAGTGGATCGTCGACGGCAGGTCGATCGAGTTCGTGAAGCGGACGACGATGCGCGTGTTCTGGGCGACGCGGAGGAGCGGGCCGGGGTACTGGCCGTTGAAGCCGTACATGACGAAGGTGCGCCCGCCGATTCTGCGCTTCACGATGCGGGCCTCGAGGGCGATCGTGTCGCCGTCGGCGACGTGGAGGATCTGGCGGGGGGTGGCCCATGCGAGCGACGCGGTGTCGACGCCTTCGCCCGGCAGGAAGGGGTCGACCGATGGGCTGACGCCCCGCAAGCCCGGGAGCATGGGGTTGCGCAGCATCATCATGATCATGTCGCCCGAGCCGCGGACGGTGTCCGTCGACATGGACATGTTCATGGACATGTTGTTGTACATGTTCCGCGTCGACGTGGTGTCCTGGGGCGCGGCGCTGGCCGGGACGGCCGTGAGGGCGGCGACCGCGGCCATCGCGATGGCCGCCAGGACGAGAGCGGCGCCAGCGCGCCGGCTGTCCATCGGTTGCTTCGCTCCTGGCAGGGAGAAACGGGTGCGGATCATGATGTGTCGTCCAGCATGCGTCCCGCGAGGCCGGGCGGCGGGATCTCGCAGGCGTCGGCGCGGCCGAACCAGCGGACACGGTTACGCGCAAACACCTGATAGGCCGCGTCGCGCAGGGGGCGGGGGACGAGCAGGGCGAGGGTGAGGACCGGCCAGGGAAAGCGCAGGTGGCGCGCCAGTCGCAGGACGGCGGTCGAGGCCATGTGGACGCCGGCCCGGTCGAGGAGCACGATGGCGTCGGGGAGGGAGTCGAAGTCGCAGCCGGGGTCGGTCAGCGCGACGGCGCTGCGGGCGGCGTCGGAGGCCAGGGGCGCGAATCGAAGCCGCGCCAGGGGGTCGCGCTTCACCGTCCACCGAACGGTGGCGTTGCAGAAAGCGCAGTCACCGTCGAAGAGCACGACCGGTCCGGGGTCCTTCACATATCCTCGCACAGTGGGAGATTTGCGCCGGTGGGTCTCGGGTGGCGAAAATGCGGGCGGTCATTTCGGGACCGCAACCGCACACGGACGGAGAGCAGGCAGATCGAATGAGCGTAAGGCTGATGGTGGGGACGGGGAAGGGCGGATTCTGGTTGACCAGCGACGATCGCCGCGCGTGGAAGGTGACCGGGCCGTTCTTCAAGGGATGGAAGGTGACAGCCGGTCTGCGCCTCGCCGATGGCCGTTTCATGGCCGCGGTTGCGAGCGACATCTACGGGCCCGCGGTCCATGTGTCGGCGGACGGTGAGGAATGGGAGCAACTGCCGAGTGGCCCGGCGTACGCGGGCGGGGCTGACCGGCGCCTGCGCGAGATATGGACGCTGCGCGAGAACCGGGGCGTGATCTACGCGGGCGTCCAGGATGCGGGCCTGTTCACCAGTTCCGACGGCGGCGCGTCGTGGGCTCCGGTCACCGCCTTGAACGAGCACGCATCGCGGGAGGCGTGGATGCCGGGTGCCGGAGGCCTCTGTTGTCACGCGCTGCTCTTCGACGACACGAACCCGGAGCGCATGTGGTGCGGCATCTCCGCGGTCGGGGTGTTCCGCACGGACGATGGCGGTGCCACCTGGACGCCGAAGAACCAGGGTGTGCCGGCGGCGCTGGAGGACAAGCGCCACAAGGGGATCGGCACCTGCGTGCATGGACTTGCGCAGGATCCTGACGACCCCGACCGGATCTTCCGGCAGGACCACCTGGGAATGTTTCGCAGCGGTAACGGGGCGGAGAGCTGGGAGCGCAACGAGGAAGGCCTCGAGGTGGCGTTCGGGTTCCCGATCGTGATCGATCGTGCCAGCAGGCATCTCTTTGCGGTGCCCCTCGAGGCGGACCAGTACCGCGTGCCGCTGGGCGGCGCGCTCCAGGTCTACCGCAGCACGGACGCCGGCGACAGCTGGCACTCGGCATCGGCGGGGCTGCCCGCGGCCGACGCTTACGGCACCGTGCTGAGGGGCGCGATGGCGGTGGACAATCTGGAGCCGGGCGGGGTGTACTTCGGCACCACGTCCGGCACGCTGCACGCGACTGCGGATCTGGGAGAGAGCTGGACCAACATCCCGGCCATCCTGCCGCGCATCCTGCACGTGTCGGCGTGGGTCGGCTGATGCCCTCGGTGATAGGACGCTACTCGACCTTCGCGAGGCGGTCCTGGACCTCCTGGACCAACGTCTCGACGAGGGTGAGCGCAGCTGCGCGGTCAATGGGCTCGTGGCCGGCCCCGACTCCTTCGTAGCGGAACTCAACCGCATACGGCGTAAAGGACGACGGCGGTCGGTAGAAACCCGTGGCTACACCCTCCTCGTCGACCAACGCGAAGAGATCGTAGAGATTGTGGGTGAGTGGATACCGACGGCCCAGGAGGGCCAAGAGAGCCTTGAGCGCCTTTTCGGCCGCTTGCTGGACGTGGAAGCCGAACGACTCGTCCGGGACTGCGGAGTTCATGCCCTGTAGCGTGAGGATGTCCCGTTCGGCCGCCTGCAGCATCACGCGGGCGCACTTAGGGTCGCTCATAGAGCACCCTTCCTTCCCGAAGCGCGCGCGCCAGAACGTGGTTGAGCGAATCGCGCCAATACTCTACGTCGTCAAGAGAATAGGCCAGGATGTCGGCCGGCACACCGAATCCCGCGACGGCGCGATACAGCCGGTTCATCACCTGGTGACGACTCCGCCCCGGCCCAAACGGCGCCGCTTCGACCACGACCAGGTCGACGTCGGAGCGTTCCGTGAAATCCCCGCGGCCACGGGATCCAAAGAGGATGACCTGCTCGGGGTCGCTGGCGTCGACAATGGCCTCGACCATCTGCCGGATCACGGTGTCGCTGACCCTAGTCATTGGTGGCCGACTCCCGTTTCGTCGGGGGATCGCGCGTCGCTCGTTGGTGGGAGCGGGACTTCCCAATCTAGCATGTCGCAGACAGCCCACGGCCGCGGATTTGCGTGTGTGGGTCCCCAGTGGCGAAAATCCGTGGTGATATCCTGGGGCGGCAACTTCATTGGTGATGCACGGCGAGTAGAATGATCTCACATTTGAAATCGGGGATACCACAGGTGTTGGGCCGAGCGGACCGATGCCCGCGGTGACCGTCACCCTCCCTTCGCTGCTCGACCCGGCCACCGGGGGGGTGCGCGAAATGCCGGCCTCGGGCGAGACCCTGCGCGAGGTGTTCGCAGACCTCGTCGCCCGCGAGCCGCGGCTGAAACCCCACCTGTTCAACGAAGACGGAGAGTTGCGGCGCCACGTGCTGTGCTTCCACAACGGGACCAACACGCGCTGGATGGACGGGTGGGATGGGCTGGTGGCCGATGGTGATACGGTGCTCTTCATGCAGGCAGTGTCGGGTGGGTAGGCGGTTGGTCGCGCAGGACAGCCTGGCCGCGTGGGGTGTCGGTGCTTCTCTACCCATCGGCCCCTGACTTCGATGCCCTCCTGGTTCCGCCGCTACCTGCTCCCGGGGCTGGTCTTCCAGTCGATCATCATCGCGGGCGGGTACGGCACGGGCCGCGAACTCGTGGAGTTCTTCCTGGAGTACGGTCCGACCGGGGGCCTGCTGGGCATGCTGCCGTCCACCGTGCTGGTCAGCGCCACATGCATGGTGGGGTTCGAGTTCGCGCGCGCTTACGGGAGCTACGACTACCGCTCGTACTTCAAGCACCTGCTCGGCCGGGGCTGGTTCCTCTACGAGATCGGCTATCTCACCGCGGTCCTGCTGATTCTGGCCGTGATCGGGTCGGCCGGGGGCACGTTCCTGGCCGAGACCTTCGGGATCCCGGGCTGGGTGGGCGCGGTCGGGCTGCTGCTGGCCGTGGGCGTGCTGGTGTTCCGGGGCACGGGCACGATCGAGCGGTTCTTCGCGGGGTGGTCGTTTCTGCTGTACGGCGCGTACATCGTGCTGTTCGCGTGGAGCATCGCGCGCTTCGGCGACCAGATCTCCGCCGGGCTCGGGACGGGGGAAGTCGGCCCCGGCTGGTTCTCTTCCGGCGCTCGGTACGGGGCGCTGCAGGTCTCGCTGGTGCCGGCCATGCTCTTCGCGACGCGCCACATCCGCCGCCGCAGGGAGGCGCTGTGGGCCGGAGCGCTGGCGGGGCCGATCGCGATCATCCCGGGGCTGCTCTTCTTCTTCGCGCTCGCGGGGCAGTACCCGGTCGTGCTGGATCGTCCCGTGCCGACGAACCATCTGCTCGAAGTGCTGGGATCGAGAGCGTTCCAGATCACCTTCCAGGTCGTGCTCTTCGGCACGCTCATCGAGACGGGGGCCGGGCTGATCCACGCCTTCAACGAGCGGGTGGACGGCGTGTACCGGGGCCGCGGCCGTGCGATGCCGGGCGGCCTGCGGCTGCTCACCGGCGCCGGGCTGCTGCTGGCCGGGTATCTGCTTTCGCGCGTGGGCCTCGTGGGACTGATCGGCACGGGCTACAATGCCATAAGCGTCGTCTTCATGGCGATCGTGGTCGTTCCGCTGCTCACGGTGGGCATCTACAAGCTGCGTGGCCGCGGAGGGGCCGCCCCGCAACGCTCGGTGGCCGAGCAGAAATGAGTATATGAGTATATGAGTAACTCGACCCCCACACGCGGCCTGCCCGGCGGGCGCGAGACGGCACGCGGCAACGAGGGTGCGCCTGCGGAAGCCAGGGCCACGGGCACGATGGAGCGACGCCGTTTCCTGGCGGCGGCTGCCGCTGCGGCTGCGGCCGGCGGCCTCGATCCGACCGCGCTGGCCGGTACGGAAGACCCCGGCCTCCGGGCCTCCGCGCTTCCGGCCACCGGGTCGGCAGTCCCGCAGACCCCGCCCCAGGAGG
>VYAQ01000203.1 GCA_009844885.1 Gemmatimonadota bacterium | reverse complement strand
TCCCGTGGGCTCGGAGAGGGGTATACGAGACAGGTGGACAACGCCGCGAGGCGCTCGTCGAGAAGCGCGTCCAGCGCGGCGGACTGGAGCCGGCTGGTGTCGGCCAGCGCGACCAGGGCCGCCGCGGCCCCCGGGACGGCCTCTTCCAGCGCGGGGAGGACGGCATGACGGAGGTGGTTGCGGGCCCAGCGCGGGTCCAGGTTGGAGGGATCGTCGCGGTGCGGGATGCCGTGCTCGGCGGCACAGGCGATCAACTCGTGGCGCCAGAACGGCAGCAGGGGACGGAACACGAAGGGTGGGCGGACCGCGTGGATCGCCCGCAGACCGCGGGGACCGCTCCCCCGCGCGATCCGGAAAAGCACCGTCTCCGCCTGATCGTCGGCGGTGTGCGCGGTCATCGTCACCGCATGGCCTTCCAGACCGCTCCTCACCTCCTCGAAGAATTCGTAGCGAAGCTTCCTGCCCTGCGCTTCGCCGGCGACCGGCCGTGACGCGGTGCGCAGGTGGAAGCCGACGCTCCAGTCCGCACAGATCTCCGCCAGCCACTCGGCGTCGTCGCCGCTGTCCGGGCGCATGCGGTGGTCCACATGGGCGACATGGATCGCGACGGAGTCGCAGACGCCGCCGGAGCGCAGCAGGTGGAGGAGCACCATCGAGTCGATCCCGCCCGACACGCCCACCACGATCGACGCAGTCCCGTCCAGCCACCCGGAAGCGCTCAGGTGGTCGGCGAAGCGGACATCGAGCGTGGGTTGGCGGCCGCCACGACGGGTCCGGGTCATGCTTCACCTCCAGCGGTGATCGCTGGAGCCGGCGGACGCCCGGTAACGTCCGACAGCACCTGGGCCAGGAGGTCGGGACGATCGGTCTGGATGCCGTCGACACCCCAGTCCAGCAGCCTCCGCATGTCGTCCGGCTCGTCGACCGTCCACACGTGCACTGGCATGTTCGCGGCATGGGCAGCCCGGACGAAGGCGGGCGTGAGCACGCGAAGCCGCCCCGACCGTTCGGGGACCTGAAAGGCGTCCGCGGCTGGCACATACCACCGTCCGACGACCGGAACCCGATGCAGGAGCCAGAACGGCACGATCTGCCTGCGCGATGCACCCCAGGGCCCGGGGTACCCCCGCGCGGCGACCCGCGTGGCCTCGAATTCGGCTCCGATGAGGACGCGGTGTGCGGCATTGGCGGACAGGATCGCCCGCACCAGGGGACCCGCCGCCGCCGCGGCCTTCGGCTCCACAATGATCCGTGTCGTGGGGAAGGCCTCCAGGACTTCGTCAAACAGAGGAATGCGAATACCCCGACCCCTGTGAGAGGGTTGGCCGGCGAGATCGAGAAAGCGAAAGCCCGCATCCAGCTTCCGGATCGCGCTCCAGTTCATCTCGTGCACGGCCCCGCTTCCGTCGGTGGTGCGGTCGACGGTCTCGTCATGAACGACTGCGACCCGTCCGTCGGCGGTGAGCCGCACATCCATCTCGAGGACATCGGCGTCCCAGTCATCCAGCGCGCAGCGGAACGCCGCCAGGGTGTTTTCGGGCCGCAGCCGCGCCCCGCCGCGATGGGCCATGAGCAGAGGTGCACCTCCGAAGAACGCGTGACCCGGACGCGGGCGGCGCAGACTCATCGGGTGTTCCGTCCGAATCTCCCGCACACGACACTAATGGCGAATCCGGCGCGCCACGAAGTCGAACAGCACGGGCGGCAGCGATCTGGCCATGGCGGCCGGCAAGGCGATCTGCCACGGGAATGCCAGGGATCGGCGACGGGTCCGGATCGCGCGGGCAATTCGGTCCAGGGCCGGCTCCAGTTCCACCATGAAAGGCCGCACCGATCCCTCACCCCCCGTCATCGCGGTGCGGACGAAGCCGGGGCTTACAATGGTCACGGCAATCCCCTTGTGGCGAAGATCCAGGCGAAGGCTCTCGAAGAAGCCGATCATGGCCGCCTTGGACGCGCAATAGGCCGGCCGCCGGGGCAATCCGCAGTAGCCCGCCAGGCTGGCCACCGCCACCAGTTGTCCCGAGCCCCGGGCCAGCATCGCCGGAAGCAACGCCTCTACAGCGTGCACGGCCCCCAGGAAGTTGACCCGCATCACGAGTTCGACGTCGTCACCGTTCAACTCGTCGACGGGCATGTGCGATCCCATCCCGGCGTTGGCAACCAGAACGTCCACGGGACCCAGCCTGGCACTGCAGTCTTCGACGGCGTGCAGCACCTGCGCGCGCTCCGAGACGTCGCACCGGTGAACGGACGCGATCCCGCCGCGCTCTCCGATTTCGGCGGCCACTTCGCGCAGGTGACCCGCGCGACGGGCCAGCAGACCCACGGCGTATCCGTCCAGGGCCAGACGCAGGGCAAGACCCCGCCCGATTCCGGACGAGGCGCCGGTCACGAGGGCTACCGGTCGTTCACCCGCCATCGCCGCGGCCCAGCAGTCCGTGGATAAGGCCGCCCGCGCATCAGGGCAGACGGCCCGTCGTGAGTTCCTCGGCGATCCATGCGGCGCCGTAGATGTCCCGCAGCGCTTCCAGTATGCCCCGCGCGTCCACCGCGACCGATCGGTTCAGCTCCGGCATGTAGATGTAGTCTCCCGGCAGGCTCTGGATGTTCCCGTCGAAGACCAGGCCCACGATCTCCAGGTCTCGATTCACCACCGGCGAGCCGGAGTTCCCCCCGATGATGTCCGCGGTGCTCACGAAGTTCAACGGCGTGGACAGGTCGAAATCCGCGGACGGGCTTCTCCAGCGTTCGGGAAGCGCCCATTCGTCGGCGCCCGGGTTCGAGTAGTGCCGGTCGTACAGCCCGTGGAAAGTGGTGTGGGCAGGCGCCAGCGTGCCGTTGTAGGGGTATCCCGAGACCACGCCGTCGGCGAGCCGGAGAGAGAACGTCGCGTCGGGCGGAACCCGCGTGCCGTCCACTTCGAAGCGAGCACGTCCGAGACGGGCCGCGATCTCCTCTTCTTCCGGAGCAACCGAGGCCATGAGCCCCTGGAACGGGCCGAAGCGTGCGAAGAACCCCTGCAGCACGGCAAACGCCGGCTCCGTCGCCGGGTTGAGCGCTCCGGCCAGCAACGCCTCTTCCGCGGCCGCCGAGTCGGCCAGCGCCGAGGTGAAAAGCAGTGCCGCCGCCGCTTCTCCCGGACTGCGTCCCTGGAGAATCATCCGCACGCCAGCGTCGTTCTCGCCGAAGGCCTCGAGCAGGTCGTCGTAGCGGGCGCGCAGCAGGGCCTCGTCGAGCTCGGCTGGCCGGTTCGGCACCTCGCGAAGCTGCTCGACGTAGCCGTCGAGTTCCTCCTGGGTCGCTCCGCTCTGCTGCCCTATCAGGTACTGGAAGGCTGCGAACGCCCGCAGAATCGGCGACGCCTCGTAGTCGGGGCTGCCGAAGACGGCGAAGGCGTCGGTTTCGGCCGCCATGGTCGCCTTTTGCGCCTGCAGTTCGGCCATTTCGGCGAAGAGCGGCAGGTAGGCCCCCGCCAGCACGGAGTCGCCTTCGAGGGATTGGCGGAAGCTGCGTTCCGCGGCGGCCCTGCGCGCCATCACATACGGGTCCTCGAGTCCCTCAAGCATCCCCCGGAAGGCCTTCTGCGAATTGAGCAGCCCGAAGACGCTGTTTCGAACGTCATCGATCCCGGGCTCGTCCTCACGCCCCTCGACGTACCCCTGAATCGCTTCGATCCGCGAGTCGAGGAAGGCCAGAAGCGCGGGCATTTCCACGTCGCGCCGATACTCGAGCTCGGCAACGGTCTGTAGACGCGATGTGCTTCCCGGGTTGCCGATGATGAAGACGAGGTCGTCGACGGCGGCCCCGGAGTCACTCCAGCGGAAGTGGTGGTCGGTGTCGATCGGCCGGCCGTCGTCGCCGTAGAGTCGGAAGAACGCGAAGTCGAGCGAATAGCGGGGGTACGTGAAGTTGTCCGGATCGCCGCCGAAGTAGCCGAGCTGCAACTCGGGCGCCATGACGAGCCGGGCCTGGCCGTATCGCCTGAAGACATACGCGGAGTAGAGAGCGCCGTTGTAGAGCGACACCACCTCGACCGCGATTCCGGCCTCCTCACCGCCGCGTTCGCCGGCGATTCGATCGGCGACAGCCTCGCTCAGGCTGTCACGGACCTCGCTCCGGGCCTCGGCATCGCCGGCGGCGTCCACGGCCGACCGGATCTCGGCGGAAACGTCCACAATGTCGATGAGCTGGTCGGCTTCGAAATCGTCGACCGCGCGTTCCTCTGCTGGCGAGGCCGCGAAGAAGCCGTCATCCAGAAGGTTCTCGCCCTCCTCCGACACCTGCGTGACGAAGTCCCGGGCGCAGTGGTGGTTGGTCATGACGAGGCCATTGGGCGAAACCAGAGACGCCGAGCAATTGGGTATCCTCAGGGCGCCGAGGCGAGCGCGTTCGTACCAGTCGTCGTCCGGCGAAAAACCGTAGGTCGCCTCCAGGTACGCGGTCGGGGGCGCGTCGAAGGTCCACATCTTGCCGTTGTCGAAGGCGCCCGCCCGGACCGTGTCGAAGGAGGGGGCGATGGCAGGCGGGTCGGCCGGAGCCGGGACGTCCTCGCCCGCGGACGAAGGGTCGCCAGCAGGACTCGCGGCCTCGGCATCCGCCGGTGGAGCATCCATGTCGGTTGGTGGCCGGGGCACGGGAGTCGCGACCGGAGTGCCCCCGGCACAGGCCGCCAGCAGCAGAGCGAGCGTACCGACACGGAGCGGGGCGTGAGTTCCGCGTAGGGTCGGCGAAGCGTGGAGAGTCGAGCCGGTGAGCATCAAGAGTGTCCTGTCGGAATGGGCGCGTCACCCGTGCCGCTGTGCCCGGGCGAAGTCAGGCTCTGAAAAGGTCAAGCCCCCGCGCACCGGATCGCAAGTGACTTGCCGGCACTGCCCGCCCCGCAGACGTTGCGGTCCATGTCCACGTACGACGAACTCGGCGCGCACGTCTCCACGGCCGGCGGGATCCACCATGCACCCGGCCGGGCCGCCGAGATCGGCGCGGGCGTCTTTCAGGTCTTCACCAAGCAACCGAGCCGGTGGGCCGAGCCGCTCCAGGACACGGGCGTAGTGAGCGACTTCCAGGCGGCGGCCGAGCGCAACGGAGCGTGGTTCACCGCCTCGCACGATTCCTATCTGATCAACCTTGCAAGCCCCGATCCAGCGCTTTGGCGCCGCTCTGCCGATTGCTTCCGGGGCGAACTCGGACGAGCGGCGACCCTGGGACTGGACGCCGTGGTCACCCATCCCGGCAATGCCACGGACGGAGACCCGGACAGCGGGATCGAGCGCAACGCGACGGCGATCGCCGAGGCCCTGGAAGAGGTCGCCGGTCCACGCGTGCTGCTGGAACTCACCGCCGGCACCGGGACTTCGGTCGGAGGCACCTTCGAGGAGTTGAACCGGATCATGCGGCTCATCGCCCCGCCGATGAACGAGCGCGTGGGCGTTTGTTTCGACACCTGCCACGCGTGGGTTGGCGGACTGGACATCTACGGGGACTTCGCCGGAGTCTGGATGCGGGCGGACGACACGTTCGGAGCGCACAGGATCGAGCTTTTCCACCTGAACGATGCGAAGGCCCCGTTCGGCTCACGCCTGGACCGGCACGCCAACATCGGCGAGGGCACCATCGGCGTTGAGCCGTTCCGCCGCTTGATGAATACCCGCCGATTCCACCAGGTACCCAAGATCCTGGAGACCCCGAAGGGAGACGACGGCGTCACGGCGGACCGCCGCAACCTGACGCTGCTGCGGAGCCTGAGAGGGACTTGACCGTCTGCAGCGGTCCGCGCCGGATCCCGCTTCTCAGCGGCGGCCGCGCCGTTCCCGCCGGGCGGCGGCCATCTCCACGAGGCGGCGCAGCTCCGCGATGGGCTCCGGATGGTCGTCCACTTGCAGCCGCAGGACCACATCGTTGTTCAGCCACACACCCATGTCTTCACCGACCACCAGCATCGCGGCCGACTGCATTCCGCGCGTGTCGCCGCCCGCCGCCTGACCGGCCTCCAGGGCGGCCTGCAGGCGGAGCGACAGGTGGCCGCTCGTCGATTCGAACGCCTCCACCATGTCTTCGACCACCTGCGGACCCGCCAGGATGTTGCCCTGGGCCGAGCAGTACTCGCCGATGCGGTGTCCCGCCCATTCGCTGGCCCGGGGGCCCGTGTGGGTCGCCACCTCGCCGCGCGCATTCATGATGGAGAACTGCCTGCCCTCCCGGGTCCACCGCTCCGGGTCGGGGTCCGGGTCGCGCGCGAGGATCTCACGGACCGCGTCCGCGGGCGAGTGCCCCTCCTTCAGAAGCTGAAGCCCCTGGGGACCGTAGCTCACGTCGACGATCGCCTGCGTGGCGACAACCCCTACCCCCGCCTCCCCCCAGATGACGCCGTTGCCTACCGAGAAGACGCGCGACTGCACTGCCACACCCACCTCGCCCGTCTCCGGGTCGAATCCCACGATGGAAAACGTTCCCACATGGGAATCGGGGACTTCAACCCGCGCTTCCGGAGCCTCGTGTGTATCCGACTGCGCTACGACGGGTGGCACTTCCTGCACGCTGCACACCGCGACGAGTGCGGCGATCCTCGCGATCATTCTCATGACGACCCTCCTCATCGGTTCGGCTGTACGAGGAATCTGGCGTCACCACCAGCCCACCGGATAGGTTCCCGCGATGTCTACGATACCACTTCGGCCCCTTGGATTCGGCGAGATCCTCGACGGCGCGGTGCAGCTCTACCGCCGCGATTTCGGTCTCTACTATCTCATCGCGCTGCTGGGGGCGCTACCCGGCTACATTCTCGCCCTGCTCTTCGAGCCGGATCTGTCCAGCCTGCTGGGCGACGGCGCTCCCGGTTTCGACGCGTTCTTCTCGGAGTTTCGCATCGTGATGGCGATAGGGATCGTCTCGGGAGCGATTGCCTGGGTGGGCGTTCTGGCTGTCGCGGCGGCGATGGTCGAGCGGATCGGGGAACGGCTGGCGTCGGTGGGCCGGGCCTACCTGGACGCCATACGGTACCTGCCGCGCGCGGCGTTAGCGGCGTTGACCGCCCTCTTCGTTTTCTTTGTCGTCGGGGTCGTGGTCTTCATGGTCAGCACCCTCGTGGCGGCACCACTCATCGCAACCGGCAACGCCCTGGTGTCATTGCTGGCCTTCGCCGTGTTCCTGCTTCCGATCATGGCGCTCGCGCTCGCCTGGCTTGCCGCGACCTTCGGGATTCTGCCGGCGGTAATCATCGAGAACCGGCCGGCCTTCGACGCGCTGCGCCGTTCCCTGAGTCTCTGCAACGGAGGATGGCTGCGGGTGATCGGCATCATGTGCGTCGCCCAGATCATCAACCTCGTGCCCGGCTTCGCCGTCCAGGCCCTGTTCGGCATCGACAACCTCTTCCTGTCGCCGGAGGAGCTCGGCACCATCGACTCGGGCAGGCAGTGGCTGCTCAACACGATCAACTTCGTGGTTTCGCCGCTGACGACCCCCTTCATGGTGGGAAGCATCCTGATGCTCTTCCATGACCGCCGAGTTCGCAAGGAAGCGTTTGATCTGGAGACGGCGGCGGGGGTCATGGACTCCGGCACCTCGTGAACCAGCTCCCCGACGCCGGCGAGGTTTCACGGACACTCCGGGAGATCCTGGCCGGCCCCGAGTTCGTGTCCTTCGAGGAGCCGGGGAGGTGGCAGTTTCTGACGTGGATTCTGGAGCAGCTCCTTCAATTCTGGCGCTGGCTGCAACGCCTGACGGGCGATGGCATCGACGGCTTCGCGGAGATACTTGTGATCATCGTTCCGCTTGCGGTACTCGTGGTCGTCGCCATTGTCTTTTCCAGGCATGGCCGGAGGCTGCTCCCGGGACACGCGGACGACAATGCGGGGCTTTCTCCCGAACAGGCGCCGCTCAAGGCCGGCGAGTGGCTGACCCTGGCGAGTGAACGGGCGACCCAGGGCCAGCTGCGGCCGGCCGCGACCGCGCTCTACCAGGGATTCCTGCTGACGCTGGACAAGCAGGGGACGCTGTCGTTCCACGGCTCCAAGACCCCAGGCGACTACGCGCTTGAACTCGCCCGGGAACGGACGGCCGGCCGAGGATCCATGAGTCCGGGCGCCAGATTCCTGGTCGCGTTCCAGGACTTCTCCTTTGGACGGGACCGGCCTACGGTCTCGGAGTATGCGGGCCTCGAGAGCCTGGCCAGGCACGCGGGCTGCCCCGCCAGTCCGCCAGTGGAAGAGTCGAGGTCCGATGAGTGATCCCCATGGCAGACCCGGCGCCAAGTGGCGGCGTCCCAGCCTGTGGGTGGTAGTGGTTCTGGTCTTCGCGATGGGGATCGGATTCCTCGCTCGGCCTCAGGGCCAGAGGGCGACGAGTCTCCAGCGCAGCTCTCTGCGGACGACACCGGACGGCGTAGCGGCGCTGGCTCGCGGGATCGAGCGGTTCGGCCGCCGCACGCATCCGCGCACCACGCCGCTGGCGGACGCCGACCCGGTCCGCGGCACCATTGTGCTGCTGCGTCCGCGGCTGTTCGCGACGCCGCGTGAGGTCCACGCGCTCCTGGATCACGTGAGGGACGGCGGCACGCTGCTTTACTCTCCGCTCTTTGCTCCGTCGGCACCGTACCCGCTGCGAACTCCTCTGGCCGACTCGCTCGGCGTGTACTTTCGGCGGCGGTCGCCGGTGGAGGAGTTCCGTGGTGACAGCCTGCCGCACGCCGAGTGGACGGACCATGCCCTGACGGAGGGGCTTGGACCACCCCACCGTGTCGATCACGGCTTTCGTGTACTGGGGGTGGACGACGATTCGGTCGCGGCCCGAGTCGGAGATGTCCGGCGTATGCTGACGGCCAGGGACTCCGACGAGGAGACGTGGACCGCGGCTGCGGAACTCGTGCTCGGTGAGGGGCGGGTGGTGATGCTGACAAGCGCGGCATCGCTGTCCAATGAACGGGCGGGCGACGACCCGCTGGCAGTCCTCACGGTCAGGGCGGCTCTCGCCCATACCGCACTCGACGACACCGTCTTCTTCGCCGAGTACCACCAGGGGATCCGCGGATCGCTCACGCGTGCCCAGGCGATTAGGAACTTCTTCCTTGACAGCCCCGGGGGCCGGGCTCTCCTGCACGCCGTGGCAGTATGCTTCCTGATCCTCGCATGCGTCGGGTTTCGCTTCGGAGCGCCGATGCCGCGCGTGGCTCCGCCCGACCAGGAACGCAGGTCGCCGCTGGAGCACGTCTCGGCGCTCGGCGACCTGTACCGCAAGGCGGGTGCCACCCGCACGGCCGCCCTGCGGCTGCTCTCCCGGCTCGCGCGGGCCACACGCCACCCACCCCCTCGTGACCGGGCCGAGGCCGACGCGATGTTGCGAACACTCTCGGCTGCAGACGGCCACAACAGCCCGCTGAACAAGGTGCGGCAAAGCCTGGGGGACGAGCCCCCGGATCTGCCGGCGATCGCCGCCGGTATCGACGAACACCTCGCAAGGAGGTCCAGCCCATGACACCGCCGGACGCGGCGTTGCGCCTGCTCGGCGACCTCGAGCAGGTCGTGCTCGGCCAGCAGGCCGTGCTCAGACAACTCATGATCACGCTTCTCGCCCGCGGACACGCGCTCGTCGAGGGCGTTCCGGGAACCGCCAAGACCCTGGCGGTGAGAGCCCTGGCCCGGGGGCTCGGACTCGCTTTCGGGCGGGTGCAGTTCACTCCCGACCTCATGCCCACCGACCTGGTCGGCGTGAACATCCTGGGCGACGCGGGCTTCACCTACAAGCCCGGACCCGTCTTCGCGGATCTGCTGCTTGCCGACGAAATCAACCGGGCCCCACCCAAGACGCAGGCGGCCCTGCTTGAGGCGATGGAGGAGCGGCAGGTGACCGTCGACGGCAAGACCCGCGCGCTGCCCGCCCCCTTCACCGTATTCGCCACCCAGAACCCGGTAGAGTACGAGGGCACCTACCCGCTCCCCGAGGCTCAGGTGGACCGCTTCCTGATGAAGATCGTCGTGGACTATCCTCCAGCCGAAGCGGAACAGGCGATCCTTGACCGCCACGAGGCCGGATTCAGGGCCGACGACGAGGCAACCTATTCCATGGGCGAGCCCATGACCCGCGAAGAGCTGGTCGAGCGGCGCGCGGCGGTCGACGGCGTGCACATGGACGAACGTGTCCGGCGCTACGTCACCGACATCGTGCGGGCCACGCGGGATGACGCCGCTTTCGTGCTTGGGGCGAGTCCCCGCGCAGGGGTCGCACTGTTCCAGGCCGCTCGGGCCGAAGCCTACCTGCAAGGCCGCGACTTCGTGACCCCTGACGACGTCAAGTCGCTCTCCTTTCCGGTTCTGCGGCACCGGGTCGTGCTCACCGCGGAAGCCGAGGTGGAAGGACGCTCCTCGGACGACGAGCTCAGATCGCTGCTGGAGACGCTGGAGGCCCCCCGCTAGTGTGCTCTTTACGCCGGATGAGGCCCCGCAGGGCCCGGTCGGCGGGGGGGTGCCGTTGCCGTCGGTGATCCCCAGCGCCCGCGCGCTGACTCTTCTCGGCCTCGTGTCGACCCTTTTCCTCGTCAGCACACCGCTCGCGCTTGGCGCCGACGCCCTGATCCTGTTTCTGATGCTGATCGACGGCCGCCGCGCCCGCGCCCCGTCGGCTCACCGCGAGGTCCCCCGCATATCCGCGATGGCGGCGGTGACGGATGTCTTCATCACTGTGCGCAACCCCGGCCCGCGCGACGTGACCGTCCGGGTCACGGACGACCTCGATCCATGCCTGCGCCGACTGGCGGGACCGGAGGGAACGGATGAATGGGAGCGCGGCAAGCGGGTCGAGATCGGCGCCGGGGCGACCGTCCGCTGCTCGTACGGGATCATGCCCCGGTCTCGGGGATTCCTGACCCTGGGGGCCATTCACCTGCGCACGCGGTCGCCCTGGGGTCTGGCCTGGCTCCGTTCGAGCCTGGACGCCCGCCACACGCTGCAGGTGCAGCCAGGCGTGCGGGACCTGCTCCGCGACCGCAGCGGCTACGCGATCCGCCGCCGGCTGCGCGCGCCGGGGTCGCGCCGGAACCGCCAGTGGGGTGATGGGCGAGAGTTCGAGAGCCTCCGGGACTACGCCCGGGGAGACGACCCCCGCACCATCGACTGGAAGGCGTCCGCGAAGCGGCGCAAGTTCGTGGTGCGGAACTACGAGGCCGAGCGCAGCCAGAACATCGTGCTCGCCATCGATGCCGGACGACACATGCGCGAAAGGCTGTCGCCGCTACGCGAACGCATGGACTACGCCCTGGGTGCCTGCATGATGCTCGCCAGCCGCGCCCAGAACTTCGGGGACCGCATCGGCGTCCTCGTATTCGACGACCGCATCCGCCATGTGTCACCCCCCCGTCGTGCCGATCCAGCCGGCCTCGCGAAGGTTCTTGCCGGTGTCGAGACCCGGCTGACGGAACCCAACTATCCGCTGGCGCTGGCCACGCTGGGGCGGACGTTCCGCAAGCGCTCGCTCGTGATCCTCTTCTGCGACGTGATCGACGGCTCCGTCTCCAGGGCGCTCGTCACCTCACTCACCAGAATCGGGCGCGCCCACCTGCCTCTCGCGATCGCCATCCGCAATCCGGCCCTGGAAGTGGTCGCCAGGCAAGCCGTGGAGGACCTGGACGAAGCCTATCACCGCGCCGCCGCCGAGGAACTCGTTCAGGCGCGCGAGACAACCCTCCAGGTCATGCGCCAGTCCGGCATCCTGGTCGTCGACACGCCCCCCGGGGACACGTTGGTCCGCACCCTGGACAAATACGTCGAGATCAAGGAGCGCGGGCTCCTCTGATCGTCAGGGCGACTCCGTGTCGGACCGCCGGCCCGCGAAGCCGAAGTAGAGCACCAGCAGGACCGCGGTCGCTCCTCCGAACGCGAACTTGGCCGCGGCCGGCAACGACGACGGCGAATAGAAGCCCTCCACGACGCCGGCAAGCACGAGCATCAGCGCGGCCCCGGCCAGCAGAGACAGAAAGGCCCGGCCACGCTCCCGCAAGGCTTCGGCGCGGGTGAGACGTCCCGGCATCAGCAGCGCCGATCCCAGCCCGAACCCGGCACCCCCCGAGATGCAGATCGCGGTGAGTTCCAGGAACCCGTGCGGGAACACGAAGGCCAGGATCACTCCGAGGACCCCCCCGTTTCCGTACACGCCCAACACCGCGCCGATCGAGACCGCGTTGATGAGCAGTATGAACAGGGTCCCGGCACCCGCCAGGAAGCCACCCGCGAAGGCGGTGAACGTCACGCCGACGTTGTTGGTCATCACGCGGGAGGAAAACAGCGGCATGTCCGTCGCCTCGACCTCGTCCGGCAGGTAGCTCGTGTCGATGTCGCCCTTCACCGTGTTTTCCGCACGCATCAGCATTCCCGGTGCAACCAGCCTGCGCCCCAGGAGCGGATCATCGCGGACGGCGGCGTAGGTGAACAGCAGGGGCCCGTAGAACAGCGCCGTGGCAAGCAGAACCGGCCGGTGAAAACGGCGCACGGCGCGCGGGAATTCCACCGCCACCCAGTGCCTCAGAGACACCGCCACGCGGCCTCGCGCGCGGTAGAGCAGGTTGTGTCCCGCGCCCGCCCACCGCTGGACGGTCCCCAGCAGGCCCGGCGACGCACCGTAGGTTCGCGCTCTCGCCAGATCCGCCGTGACGCCCCGGTACAGCTGCCCGAAGGCCTTGACCTCATCTTCCGTGAGGCTCGGCAGGCCACGCTTGCGTCCCTTCTCCACCAGCTCCACATAGGCGGCCCACTCCTCCCGCTGCTCCCGCGCCATCGCGGCAGCCTGGAGGCTGGCACCTCCCCGCCGGGCCGCGTGCCGGGGCGCTTCGTCCTCGTAGAGCGCCGCCAGCCTTTCGTCGACGGTGAGTTCGGCCTGTTCGGCGCTGTCCCGGAACGCGGAGCCGAGCGGTTTGATGACCGAAGCGGCGACACGCCGGCGCACGTCCGCGTCCAGCCCCTCGCGCCGCGCCATGTACCCGGCGAGGAGTTCGAACTGCTCGACGGACAGCACGGGCCGTCCCACTCGCCCCGGCGGAAGCGCATCGGCGCCCAGCAGTTCGCTGCCACCCGCATCTCGCACCACGATGGTTCCCGCCACCAGATCTCCCAGCCGCTGGGCCCGCCGGTTGGCGAGAATGCACACCGCACCGGCCATCCCGGACAACGCCGGTTGCAGATCCACGGCCCGGATCAGGTTGCGCAGCACGGATCCCTGAAAGGACAGCGGTTCGCCTCCGACATGGATGACCCGCAGTCCGACTACGCGCTTCCCCGGGGTCCGTCCGCCGTCGAGCGCTTCAAAGAGGAGGAAGTACCCCCACTGCGCAAAGAAGAGCGCGAAGACGAGGATGGTTCCGCTTACGGCGCGCACCCATTCCCCAAGCACGCCGGCTTCGCTGAGCACTACGCGGAGCAGAATGAGGGTGACGACGAGGATGGCCAGATCGATGGCCAGGGCCGCCGCACGGGACCCCAGGTCGGCGAGCACGTAGTCGAGTCGCACGTGCTCGGGCGTGTCGACCGCAATCCGGCGGTGCAGCGACGACCGGGAGGAGGGGCTGTTCATCGAATGCCGGAGGAGGGACTTGAACCCCCGACACGCGGATTATGATTCCGCTGCTCTGACCAACTGAGCTACTCCGGCGACGGCAAGAAAGCTCAGCGAGCCGCGAGGGCTTGTCAAGCGGGGTTGTCGGGACCCCTATTTAGTCCCCTGCCCCACCCGGCATGCCGGCTTTGAGCGGCCTCCGGCGACACACCGGCCCCGTTCGCATCCGGCTGCGAAACAGCCGCGAATACCCGGAGGAGCGTCCGATGGACTTTGGTTTCGTACTCATTCCCCTCGCAACGCTGGGCCTCGTCGGCCTGCTGAGTTCGCTGCGCATCCTCTGGGAGTACGAGCGGGGCGTCGTCTTCCGGCTCGGAAAGCTCACCCGGGCCAAGGGGCCCGGAATCGTGTTTCTGGTTCCGTACGGCATCGAACGCATGCGCAAGATGGATCTGCGCATCATCGCCCTCGACATTGCGCCGCAGGATACGATCACCAAGGACAACGTGAGCTGCACGGTCAACGCCGTGGTCTACTTCCGGGTCGTGGACCCGTCCAAGGCCGTCGTCGAGGTCGAGGACTACTACTTCGCCACAAGCCAGATCGCGCAGACCACCCTGCGCAGCGTCGTGGGACAGTCCGAACTCGACGATCTGCTCGCCCAGCGTGAACGGATCAACGAGATCGTTCGCCGCATCATCGACCTGGAGACGGATCCCTGGGGCATCGAGGTGACCGCGGTCGAGATCAAGGACATCGATCTTCCCAAGGAAATGAAGCGGGCGATGGCCAAGCAGGCCGAGGCCGAGCGCGAACGCCGCGGAAAGGTGATCGCGGCCGAGGGCGAGTTCCAGGCGTCCCGGAAGCTGTCAGCGGCCGCCAAGGTCATTTCCCAGTATCCGGTGGCGCTGCAGTTGCGTTTCCTGCAGACGGTCGTCGAGGTGGCCGCCGAGAACAACTCGACCACGCTGTTCCCGATCCCCGTGGACCTTTTCTCGCCCTTCATGGAGAAGGCCACGGGCGCCCCCGCCGGCGGTCTTCCGACACAACTGACAAGCGTCGACGCGAAGGCGCTCGCCGCTGCCGCGGTCAAGGGTCTGGGGGCCGACCCGGGCGCGGCGCTGGCGGCGCTCGAGGCCGGTGACGCGGAGCGGTTCCTGGAGGGCGCCAGGCTGGCGCTCGGGATGGGGGACGATTCGCCCGCGGACGATGCCGTGGAAGCCGCCGGAGCCCTGGTGCCCGCGGAGGCCGAGGAAGAGTGACGCGCTAGCGCGGGTCCTCCGGGGGCGACTCCTCGGACTCCTCGCCCCGCTCGGTGTCCGTGAGACGGTACAGCAGTTCGCCGTCGCGGATGAGCCCGTAGCGCTCGCGCGCAAGGCGTTCCAGCGCTTCGTCGTTGTGGCGCAGGGAATCGATACGCGCCTGCAGCGAGTCGATCCGGCGCTCCTCCACCGTCACCTCCGCGCGCCGGGCCGCCAATTCCGCTCTCGCCCTGCGCGCATCGAGGGCCGAGTACTCCCCGCCGAAGACGGCGAAGTATCCCGCAAGCGCCAGGAGTCCCAGGAAGACCAGCCGCCTCATGGCCGCACCCTCCCGCCTGCGTAGACGGCCTGCTCGCCAAGGGCTTCCTCAATCCGGAGCAACTGGTTGTACTTTGCCACCCGATCCGTGCGGCAGGGCGCGCCCGTCTTGATCTGTCCCGCGCCAGTCGCCACCGCGAGGTCTGCGATAAAGGTGTCCTCCGTCTCACCCGACCGGTGCGAGATCACGGTGCCCCAACCCGCTTCCTGGGCCACGCGCACGGCGTCCATCGCCTCGCTGAGGGTGCCGATCTGGTTGACCTTGATCAGGATCGAGTTGGCCGCCCCGGCACGCATTCCGCGCTCCAGCCGGGCGACGTTGGTCGCGAAGAGGTCGTCGCCCACGATGCGGCAGCGCCCGCCCACACGGCTCGTGAGCGTGGCCCAACCTTCCCAGTCATCCTCGTCCAGGGGGTCTTCGAGGCTGGCCAGCGGAAAGCGCTCGATCATGTCCTCCCAGAACGCGATCATGCCTGCGGTGTCCATCGAGGCGCCGGACGACTTGGCAAAGGTGTACCGCGCGTCCGCGTAAAACTCCGATGCCGCGGCGTCGACGGCGAGCAGAATGTCCTCGCCAGGCCGATATCCCGCCAATTTAATCGCATCAATGACCGATTCTGTCGCATCCGCGTTGGAGGCAAGGTCGGGTGCAAAGCCTCCCTCGTCCCCGACGGCCGTGCTCCTGCCCTCGGCGCCGAGAATCTTCTTCAGCGTGTGGAATACCTCGACGCCCATGCGCAGTGCCTCGGAAAACGAACCGGCGCCCACCGGCATGATCATGAACTCCTGGATGTCCACGTTGTTCGAAGCGTGCGCGCCGCCATTCAGGATGTTCATCATCGGAACGGGGAGGAGGTGGGCATCCTCGCCGCCGAGGTACCGGTACAGCGGAAGTCCCGTTTCGGACGCGGCGGCACGCGCGACCGCCAGAGAGACGGCCAGCACCGCGTTCGCCCCCAGGCGACCCTTGTCGGGGGTACCGTCGAGCTCGATCATCGTGCAATCCACATCGCGCTGCTCACGAGCCTCGAACCCGCGCAGAGCACCCAGGATCTCCGTGCGAATATTCCGCACGGCGTCGCGCACCCCTCTTCCCAGGTAGCGCCCGGAATCGCCGTCGCGAAGCTCCACCGCCTCATGGTCACCGGTGGACGCCCCGCTGGGCACGGCCGCCCTCCCGCGGTAGCCGCTCTCGAGCAGAACCTCGGCCTCCACCGTCGGGTTGCCGCGCGAATCCAGAATCTCGCGCCCCCTGATGTCGACGATGGCGGACATATGGATTCGTTAGCAGCCCGTGGACAAAGCCGCCCGGATGCAGCGCCGCTCGAATGCCGGGGGGATTTTGTCCACGGGCTGCTCTCCTACGCCGTGAGTTCCAGGTGGCCGGCCGCCGATGCGCCCTCCGGCTCGGTGCCCGCCGCTTTCGCTGGAGTGCCGCCGTCCGCATCCCGCAGCGCCAGGATCGCTTCACGGACCTGTCCGGACAGACGGTCACGATCACGCAACGTGAGCCCCGTGGTCGGAATCGGTTGCCCAACGCGCACCCTCACATGTCCCGGCGAGATCCTCCAGTCCCCCTTTGCCATGACCCGGCGAGTCCCCGCCAGAGCGACCGGGACAACCGGCACCTGCGCCTTGATGGCCATCACGAAGGCTCCTTTCTTGAAGCGCCTCAGTTCGCCCGTGGGCGAGCGCGTACCCTCGGCAAACATGATGATGGTGCGTCCTTCGTCGCGGATCTGACCATCCAGACTGCCCAGCGAATTCAGCGCCGACTGGTGGTCGCCCCGGTCTATCGCGACGTGACCCACCTTTTCCCAGGCATGGCCCAGGAAGGGTATGCGGTTCAGTTCCTTCTTCCCGACGAAGCTGAACCGTACCGGGAGGGCCGCCGCGAGCGAGAAGACATCGAACCAGCTCTGGTGATTCGAGACCAGGATCTGGCCACCGCCCTCTCCGAAGCGCTCCGGGTTCTCCACCGTCACCCGGACTCCGGCTCCCCACAGGATCACTCTGGCCCAATTGCCCGTTGCCCGCTCCGCAAACCGGTGGAACCACCGGATGCGCAGCGCGGCCCGCAACGCCACGGTACCGCCGAAGAAGACGGTGGACGCAGCCGCCACACTGTACACCCACGGCTGGCGAATCACCGCAGCTCGTCCTGCGAGGGCGTTGCGAAGTGGTCGAAGCCGGTATCTCCGGCATCCGTGCGCCGTCCCCGCTCGTCCTCGAGAACCACGCCGCCTCCTGCTTCAACCATACCAATCCGGGTCAGAGGCACCGACAACTCCTGTCCGAGGGCCAGAATGCGGGGTTCCGTGCCTGGGTTGGCTGTAAACATAAGTTCATAATCTTCGCCTCCCACGAGGGCGAGGTTCAAGTCCCCGCCCGTGCACGCGTCCACGGGCACCCGGTGCGGACGTATGCAGATTCTGGTGCCGGACATTGCCGCAATGCGCCCGGCATCGACGATGAGACCGTCCGAGAGGTCGATCATGGAACGGGCGATTCCGCGTCCAGCCAGCGCGCTGCCGAGCGGGATCCGGTTGGGAGGAGCGGCGAACCGGCTCCTGGCCGCCGGATCGGGCGACTCCCCCGCGGACCACGCACGGACCGCCGCGCGAGCCCCGCCCAGTGACCCGGAGACCCACAGCTGATGAGCAGGCTCGGCGCCCCTTCTCGACACGTAGCCGGTAGCCTTGCCAACCACAACCACGTCCAGTACTACCGGGCCCGGGGACCGGCTGACGTCGCCGCCGACGATCGCGACCTCCACCCTGTCCCCGGCACGCCGCACGCCCCGCTGCAGATCGAGCGCGATGGCGTGGTCCGCGTCTCCCGGCACAGCCATCGAGACCAGCAACGCCAGCGGCGCCGCGCCCATTGCCGCCAGATCGCTCAGCGCCGCCGTGCCGGCCCGGAAGCCGGCCTCTTCGGCCGAGACCCAGTCGAATCGGAAGTGGACGCCCTCGACGGCAATGTCGGTCGATATGGTGAAGCCGCCGCGGAGCACGGCCGCGTCGTCGCCCGGCCCGAGGATCACCGCCCGGCTGCCCTTCCACCCGATGGCGGCCAGCCGTTCGACGAGCTCGCGCTCGGTCATCAAAGGGCTACGCCGGCTGGCGCTGGTCGAAGGTCACGAACGGGAACGGCAGGTCCGTGTCCGCTCGGTCCGGGTGCGACAGGGCGGACAGCGCGGCCGGAATCGCCTCCACCACGTCCGACGGCATCAGGGACGTGCCGCCGCCGTCCAGCGAGGCCGCCGCGCCCGTCACATGGAGCGCCAGACCGGCGGCGGCAACGGGATCGACCCCCTGGGCGAGGTAGGCACCGATCGCGCCGGTGAGCACGTCGCCCATCCCGGCGACCGCCAGAGCGGACGGGGTTTCGTGCGTGCTCACGAGGAGGCCGCCCCCCGGGTACGCGACGAGCGAGGGCGCGCCCTTCAGCAGCGCAACCAGGCCGTGTGCGGCGGCGAACCGCTTCGCCGTGCCCACGCGATCCCCCTGCACCTCCGTTGTCGATGCTCCGACCAGACGGGCCATCTCGCCGGGATGAGGCGTAACCACGACCCCACCCCGGCCCGCCGCGCGTGAACCGCCCACCGCGCCGGGACCGCCGCCCGCCCCGCGGGCCAACAGCGTGAGCGCATCCGCATCGATGACCGCGGGGCGGTCGGCCCGGGCTGCCAGCGCGGCCTCGACCTGCGCCACGGCCTCCTCGTCCGTGCCAATGCCGGGACCCAGCGCGACCGCATCGGACTGCTCGATGGCCGCGCAGACCGCATCCCGGTCGCGTGCGTCCACGAAGATGGCTTCGGGCACCTCCGCAACGATCTCGCGCGCCCGGAACGAGGCGCAGACGCGCACCAGCCCGGCCCCGCAGCGAAACGCCGACCGCGCCGCCAGCAGGGCGGCACCGGGCATCGCCGACCCCGCCACGATCGCAACTGCACCCACCGCATTCTTGTGCGTGACGGCCGCGCGGCTCGGGAGTACGTCGCTTGCCCAGCCGGGCGTGATCAGCTCCGCCCACCCCTTGCCGTCCCCCGGCGGAAACCCGATCTCGACCGCCACAATGCGGCCGCAGTGCTCCCGTCCCGGGTGCAGGAGCGTGCCCAGCTTCGGCCATCCAAACGCTATCGTGACATCGGCCCGGATCGCGCTGCCGGGAACATCGCCGCTGGTCCCGTCGACACCAGACGGAGTATCCAGGGCAACGACGGCTCCGTTTGCCCGGTTGACCACGCCAATGGCGCCGGCCTGCCGTGCGCGGGGCGCCCCGCGAATCCCGGTGCCCAGCAGGCCATCGACGAGGACCGCGGCCCCTTCCAGCCGCTGGCCCAGCTGATCTTCGGCACCCGGATGCTCCGGATCGAAAACGGATGCGGACAAATCCCATCCATGCAGTACGGGGTCCGTCTCGGGACGATTCCCGACCAGCACCGCCGAAACGCGCCGGCCCCAGGCCGCCAGGGCGCGCAGGCACACGAGCGCGTCTCCCCCGTTGTTCCCGGAGCCGACCAGGGCAACGACGCGACCCTTGGGGAACAACCGGTCGATGATGAGTGCAGCCTGTCGGCCCGCATTCTCCATGAGCGCGGCCTCGGGGACCCCGCGCTCGTCAATGGAGATCCGGTCGTAGCCGGCGGCCTGTGCCGCGGTGGGTGCACGCACGACCGCTTTCCCGAACCGCCTGCGCAGGCTGTCCGGGTTCACGGTTACTTGTAGCTCTGCCCGATCGACCGGCCGAAGGTGATCTCGCCGTTGTCTATCCGGATATTGAAGCCGCAATCCGGGTTCGAACACACCCAGGCCTTGTAGCGGATCGGCGCTCCGTCACGTCCGTAGTCGGACATGGGGAGCAGCACCCCGTCGCCACACTTCTTGCAATCGGTAAAGCCGCCATCATCGACCGTGTTCATCAGTCCCTCGGGAAAAAGTGGGAAGAGGCTGAAACGCCTGCGCCTCTCCTCGGGTGATGTGCGGAGCCGCCGTCCTGTCCGGGACCGGTCCGGCGCCGCACGGTTGTCTGCTAATCTATGAAGCTACCGTCCAGGGGTAGTTGTGGTCGAACACTTCCTCGAAGTCGTACAGGTCCTCGAAATCCTCGGGCCGATCCTCTTCCTGCTTGGTAAGCACCCCGACTTCGACGAGCGCAAACACCATCTCGCCGAGATCATCGGTTGAGTGAATGCCCCAATGCTCCAGAACCGTGCGCGCGAGGGGACCGAAGCGCTCAATCGCGAGACGCCGCGCCCCGTCCGCCAACTCCTGGCCGGAGATGTGGCGCCGCTCGCCCAGCCCCGCGATCACCGTTCGGAGCGCATCGAGCAGGAAATCATACGCGATCCGATGATAGCGCGGATTGCGTTCCTGGAGCCGGTCCAGAACCATGACAAAGTCGCAGGCGTTCATGATAACTGCAATTTTACACCCTCATGCGGGTCCCGCCAGATCCCCGAAGAGCGGAAAGGCGGCGCAAAGGTCACCTGCGCGGTTCCGTATCCGACCGATCAGCGACTCGTCAGCGGGACGATCGAGGATGTCCGCGATCCAGTCGGCGATCGTCTTCATCTCCGCCGGTCCCATCCCTCGGGTCGTCAGGGCCGGTGTGCCGATACGCAGGCCCGAAGTGACGAATGGCGACCGCCGTTCGCCCGGCACGGTGTTCTTGTTTACCGTGATCCCGGCGCGCTCCAGTGCCTGTTCGGCGTCCTTCCCCGTGAGCTCCCGGTCCCGCAGGTCCACCAGGATGAGGTGGTTGTCCGTACCGCCGGAAACCAGTTGCACGCCCCGTGCCATGACCTGGTCCGCCAGCGCGCGCGCGTTTTCCACGACCCGCCGCCCATAGTCCCCGAACCCCGGGGAAAGCGCCTCCCCGAGCGCGACCGCCTTCGACGCGATCACATGCATGAGGGGACCGCCCTGAATGAATGGGAAGACCATCCGGTCGATCGTGCCCGTGTGTTCCTCGCGGCACAGCAGGAGCCCGCCGCGCGGGCCGCGGAGTGTCTTGTGCGTCGTTGTGGAGACGACATCCGCGTGCGGGACGGGACTGGGGTGGTGACCCCCCGCCACGAGGCCCGCGATGTGCGCGAGGTCCGCGAGGTGAAAGGCGCCGACTTCCCGGGCAATGGCCCCGAACTGCTCGAAGTCGATGGTGCGGGGGTACGCCGACGCACCGGTTACGATCAGTCTCGGACGCACCTTGAGCGCGGTGTCCCGCACCTGATCGTAGTCGATGCGCCCGTCCGACCCGCGCACGCCATACGCCGAAACCTCGAACAGGCGCCCGCTGAAATTGACGGGCGAGCCGTGGGTGAGGTGCCCGCCATGACTGAGGTTCATGCCGAGGATGCGGTCGCCCGGCTTCAGGAATGCGAAATAGGCAGCCATGTTGGCCTGGGCGCCCGAGTGTGGCTGCACGTTTGCGTGGGCCGCGTGGAACAGCTGCTTCGCGCGGGAACGGGCCAGATCCTCGACCTGATCGGCGAACTCGCATCCCCCGTAGTACCGTCTGCCCGGCAGGCCTTCCGCGTATTTGTGGGTAAAGACGGTGCCGAGCGCTTCGCGCACCGCGGGCGACACGAAGTTTTCGCTCGCGATCATTTCGAGCTGCGCCTTCTGCCGGGCCTCTTCCGCCAGCACCGCGCGGTGGACGACGGCATCCGCCCGCTCAAGGTGTTCCATCCGCTCGCGCCCTTCCGTTTCCCTGAGCATCCGACGAGCTAGCTCGCATCCGTGAGAGAGCGGCCGACCACGAAGCGGAGGATCTCGCTCGTGCCTTCGTAGATCTCGGTGCCCTTCGCGTCTCTCATGAGCTTCTCGACCGGAAACTCCCGCATGAAACCGTAACCGCCGAAGATACGCACCGCCTCCTCCGAGACCCAGCCCGCGGACTCGCTGGCGAACAGCTTGGCCATAGCCGAACGGGCCGTGACGGGGAGGCCTCCATCGCCCGGACGGTCCCGTGCCTCCCATGCGGCCGCGCCCTCCATGAACAGGGCCCGGGACGCGGCAATCCTGGTTGCCATCACCGCCAGCTTGCTGCGAACCGCACCGAAGCTCGCGATGGAACGCCCGAACTGCCGCCTCTCCCCGGCGTACCGCACGGCGTGCTCCAGGGACGCCTGAGCGATCCCAACCGCTTGTGCGGCGATCCCCAACCGGCCCAGATCGAGCGCGTCGAGCGCGTACCTCAGACCGCCGCCAGGGTCGCCAACGAGTCGTCGATCCGTCACGCGCACACCATCGAGCTCGACCCAGACCGTCTCGGATGCACGCAGCCCCATTGTCGCTTCCCGCTCCCCGGCCCTGTAGCCCTCGGCGGCGGTATCCACCAGAAACGCACCGATGGGCGTCCTCGCGCCACCGTCCTCACCCGTACGGGCGAACGCGACGACCAGATCCGCACGCGCGCCGTTCGTCACCCATCGCTTGGTGCCCGTCAGGATCCAGCCGCCATTGTCGCCGCCATTCTGCCGGGCACGGGTCTCCATCGCGGCTGGATCGCTTCCCGCACCCGCCTCGGACAGCGCAAAGGCGGCAATCTTCTCGCCCGCAGCGAGCGCCGGAAGCCAGCGGGACTTCTGCTCTTCGGTGCCGTGGGTCAGCAGGATGTGGGGCACGGGGCCGTTCTGAATGGCCACCGTGAGCGCCAGCGCCGCGTCGCCCCGCGCGATCTCCTCGAGCGCGACCAGGTACGTGGGCACGTCGAATCCCAGCCCGCCGTACTCGGGCGGCACCAGCATTCCCAGGAATCCCAGTTCGGCCAGCTTGTCGAGTATCTCCCGGTCGAAGGCGCCCCGGCGGTCCCACGCGGCCGCGTGCGGAATGATCTCGCCCTTGGCAAATTCGCGGGCGAGTTGCCGGATCTCCCGCTGTTCGGCGGTCAGCACTCAGTTCTTCCCTTCGTACCGATGGAAGCCCCGGCCGGTCTTCCGTCCCAGCCACCCCGCGGCGACGTATTGGCGCAGCAGCGGACACGGGCGGTAGCGATCGTCGCCCAGCTCGCGGTGCAGAACCTCGAGGATGTTGAGGCAGGTGTCGAGACCGATCAGATCGGCGAGCGCAAGGGGGCCCATGGGATGGTTCATGCCCAGTTGCATCACGGTGTCGATCGCCTCCGCCTCGGCGACGCCCTCCATGAGCGCGAAGACCGCCTCGTTGATCATGGGGGCGAGGATGCGGTTGGAGACGAACCCCGGGAAGTCCCTGACTTCGACGGGCGTCTTTCCCAGCGACCGCGACATGTCCATGACCGACTTCGTGGTCGCGTCCGTGGTCCTGAGGCCGCGGATGACTTCGACCAGTTGCATGATCGGGACCGGATTCATGAAATGCATCCCGATGACCTTCCCGGGCCGATCCGTGCGGGCCGCGATGGCCGTGATCGAGATCGACGAGGTGTTGGACGCGAGGATCGCGTGCTCGGGCGCCAGCAGGTCCACCGCGGTGAAGATCTCGTACTTGAGCTGTGCGTTTTCCGGCACCGCCTCGATCACCAGGTCGGCCCGCGCCACGTCTTCGAGCTGTCCGGTCGAGACGCGGGCCAGGGCCTCGGCACGCCGGGATCCGCTGATTTTCCCCTTGGCCACCTGCCGCTCGAGGTTGCGGGCCATCGTGGTGACCGCCCGGTCGAGCGCCCCCGCATCGGAATCCACGAGCGTGACGTCCAAACCAGCGAGCGCACAGACATGCGCAATGCCGTTACCCATCGTGCCCGCGCCGATGACGGCAACCCGATGCATGCTCATATGGCTTGTGCGGGGGTGAGAAATCCCGTCCGCACCACGACCAGGATGGCGATGATCATCGCGACGGTCGCGGCCAGTCCCGCCTCCACGCCGAATTCCCCGCCCGTGACAAGGGGGCTGCCGGTCCGGGTCACCTCGATCAGCGGCGCGTCCACGATCTTCAGGCCGCTGACGGGCAGATCGGCGAGGAATCCCGTTGCGAGGTTCCAGCCCATGTGGACGCCGCTCGCCAACCAGAGGCTCCCGGTTTTGAGGCAGATCAATCCCAGCAGGAACCCGGCCAACAGGATGTTCGTCAGCGCCAGCGCCCCTACGTGGGGATTCGCTCCGTGGAGAGCGGCAAAGACCAGTGAGGTCAGCACCAGTGCCGCGCCGCGGCCCCATCGGTCGGCCAGCACGCGAAGCGGATAGCCGCGGACCAGGATCTCCTCTCCCGTAGCCGCGACCAGAAGGACCAGAGCCGCCCAGAGCCCGGTCCCACCGTACTCGATCCACGTTCCGGCGTCCGGACCGTAGCGCAACCCGCCGACACCCATCGCGATCGCGACCGCGGGAACCACGAAGGCGACTCCCAGAACGAGTCCCCATCCGAGCTGGCGCGCGAAGCCGGACCACGGCAACCCGATGACCTCGAGACCGCGCCGCCCATCGAGACGCAACACAATCACCGTTGCCGCCAGGGCAACGACGAAGATCGCGGTCCCCTCCACCGCGAGACTCGCGGTCCCGTCCCCGATGAGGGCCGCGAAGACGACCAGGAGTGCGAAGAACACACCCGCGAAGCCGGCCAGCCGGGTCAGGATGGGAAGGACCTCACTCCCTGCCGGCAGGAGACGAGGCATCGGCTTCAGCGCAGCAGACCCCGGGTCATCGCCTGCCGTACGACGACGAAGGCGATGGCGATCTTGATCAGGGCTCCGGGGAGAAAGGGCTGGACACCGGCCATGAAGACCGCCCGGAGATCCATGTTCGTGACGACCGCGAGCCATGCCGCGCCCATCGCGAAGATGACCACCGAACCCGCCACAAGCGCGCTCAATGTTCGTGCCGTCCCGCGCTCTCTTCCGGCGATCCATCCCGTCAGCATCGCCGCCATCGGGAAGGCCATCAGGTAGCCTCCGGTTGCTCCGAAGATCCAGGGGAGTCCGGCCCCGCCGAACGCGAACACGGGGACTCCGGCGATTCCCAGGGCGAGATAGGTGAGCTGCGAGGCGGCCCCCGCCACGGGTCCAAGGAGGGCTCCGGCAAGCAACACGGCCAGTGTCTGCAGCGTCATCGGAACCGGGGTGACGCCCAGCGGCACCGACAGGCGCGCGCTGAGTGCCGTGAGCAACGCAAAGAGGAGAACCGCGAACGGCACCGTAATGGAACGGGGCCAGGAGCGAACGGCGGCGAACACCGCCGCACCCCGCGGATCGGCTTCCGCGATCACCGGGCTGCTTGTCGCTTCGGTTTCGATCATGCGGTGTTCCTCTTTGGCTCAGTTGGCTCGTATCGACATGGCGACGGCGTTGCCGCCGCCCAGGCAAAGCGTGGCGATGCCGGTTTCAATATCGCGGTCGGCCATGTTCGCCAACAGCGTGACCAGGATGCGCGCGCCCGATGCCCCGATCGGATGACCCAGGGCCACGGCCCCGCCGCGGACGTTCAGCCGCTCGGGATCGATCGCAAGCTGGCGCATGTCCGCAATGGCCTGCACCGCGAAGGCTTCGTTCATTTCGACGAGGCCATAGTCTCCTATTTCGGCGCGGTCCAGCTTCATCAGTTTCCGCACCGCGGTGACCGGGGCGAAGAAGAGATCCCGCGGCTCCGTCCCGCCCGCCGCATACCCGGTGATGACGGCCCGGTGGCGCAATCCGTTGGCGTCCGCATATTCCCGGCTGGCCACGACGAGGGCGGAAGCGCCGTCGTTGAGCCCCGGTGCGTTGCCCGCCGTGACCACCAGCTCGTCCAGCCCCTCGGGAGCGTCGGAGCGGAATGCGGGGCGCAGGCGGCCGAGGGCCTCCAGGGACGTGTCGCGGCGTGGACTTTCGTCGGTATCCACCAGGGTCGTGCCCCGGCGCGTCTCCACCGGCACCGGCACGATCTCCGGCAGAAATTCCCCGTCGTCGATCGCGGCCACCGCTTTCCTGTGCGAAGCAACCGAAAAGGCGTCCGCTTCACCGCGGCTGATCCCCGCCTTCGCGGCCGTGTACTCGGCGTGACCGCCCATGTGGCACTTCTCGAAGGCACACCACAGCCCGTCGTACACGAGCCCGTCCTGTACGGTGCGGTCGCCGAACTTCACCCCGCCGCGCATTCCCCGGAGGTAGTACGGCACGTTCGACATCGACTCGAACCCCCCGGCCACGACCAGCCGCGCGTCGCCGGCCTTGATGGCCTGCGCGGCCAGCATCACGGCCTTGAGTCCGGACCCGCACACCTTGTTCACGGTTACCGCCGGGACGGTCGCCGGAATGCCGCCGTGTACGGCCGCCTGCCGGGCCGGTGCCTGTCCAGAGCCCGCGCTCACGACATTGCCGAGGATCACTTCGTCGACCTCCGACTTGTCGATACCCGCACGCGCGACAGCCTCACGCACGGCAATGGCGCCGAGTTCAGGCCCTGAAAGCGGACTCAGCCCTCCGAGGAATCGCCCGATGGGTGTGCGGACGCCGTCAAGAATAACGGGTGTACGTGCCGCGTGGGCCAAATCGATTTGCCTTGGTCGTGGGGTGGGCGGTTCGGACCGGCGCTCGGCCCGGAAAGTCATTGAGCAAACCGCTGCGGAAGGTCTCCCCTGCAAGCGCGGAGACGGCTTCCGGGCCCTGAATTATAGCGGAACCCGGCGCCCCGAAGCACCCGTTCGCGTCGATTTCCCTCGCTGTCGGGGCGGGTGGACGAACAGATCGCCCTGCGTGCGCGCGCCTCGCGGCGGACGGTAGCGCCGGAGCGACTGGAGGTCGCCCACGCCCAGCTGCTCCGCGCGGTCCAGGAGGCGCAGCAGGATGCGCGCCGTCGCCAGTGCGTCCCCGTGCGCGCGGTGGCGCTGGAGTATGGGGACATCGAAGAAGTCCGTCAGCGCGTCCAGGTTGCGACGACGCAGCTCGGGCACCAGGCGGCGGGCCAGGCTGATCGTGCAGAGACGGTCGACCTCGGGAACGTCGCCGAGCGCGTCGCCCAGTTGCGCACGCAGCCAGCCCCAGTCGAACCCTGCGTTGTGGGCCACGAAGACACGCCCCGACACGCGCCGGAACACCTCGTCGGCGATCTCGTCGAAGGCCGGAGCGCCCGCGAGCATGCGATCCGTGATCCCGGTCAGCGCGACCGTGTGGCGCGGCATGAAGCGCCCCGGATTCACCAGTGTCTGGAACTCGTCGACGATCCCCCCGTCCCTCACCTCGACGATGGCCACCTCCGTGATGCGGTGACCGGCCTCGTAGCGGCCACCCGTCGTCTCCACATCCACGACCGCGTAGCACAGCCTCGACAGGGGCAAGCCCGGCCGGCGCGCCCCGCCGCGAAGGCTCCACACGCCCTCGCCGTCGACCACGAAGCGCTCGTCGGCGCTCAGCAGCGCGAACACCGCGGCCGACGCGGCACCGGGATGGCCGTCCAGGCCGAGAACGCTGCGCGCCAGGTCGGCGGTCGGCACCGGGCCGCTACGCAACTCCGCCCAGGCACTCTGGAGCAGCGTGCGGGACCGGGGAGCGCCGTTCATTCCGTACGGCGGGTCAGGGCGTGCGACAGGCTTTCGAGTTCGACGAGCATGCTCACGTTGCGGAGCGCCACATCGTCCGGGAGGCGCAGCTGGGTCGGCGCGTAGTTGAGGATCGCCTTGATTCCCGCCGCGACCACGCGATCCACGAGACCCTGCGCGACGAGGGCCGGTACCGCCACGATCACCAGGTCGATCGCGTCGTCACGCAACGCGCACTCCAGCTCGTCTTCACCCCTGATCCGGATGTCGCCCAGCCGCGACCCGACCTTGCAGGGATCGTTGTCGATCACGGTCGTGATGTTGAAGCCCCGTGCGCGAAACGGTTCGTATTCGAACAGGGCGGTCCCAATCCTCCCGGCACCGAGGAGGGCGACACGCCAGACCGAGTCCAGACCCAGAACCCCGCGCAGCACGCCGGTCAGCTCCGCGACCGAGTAGCCGAGCCCGCGCTTCCCGAAGGACCCGAGGTAGGAGAGGTCCTTGCGCACCTGCGCCGCCGTAGCGCCGCCGCGCTCCGCCAACGCCCCGCTTGCAACGCTCTTGACGCCCGAGCGCCCGAAGTCCTCCAGAAAGCGGAGGTAAAGGGACAGGCGTCGAACCGTCGCGTCCGGAATCCTCTTTGTGAAATCGTTCACAAGCTGAACCTGACAAGGATGCGCGGCCTGTCAAGCGGACAGAGCCATGCCCAGTTCCACGAATTCTTCCGGCGACAGTTGCTCCGGGCGTAACCTGGCCGAGAGTCCCCGCTCCCCCAGCAGCTCGTGAATCGCCGCGCGCGGAACGCGGAGGTCCGGGTGCCGCGACAGAATCGTGCCAAGCTGCTTGCGGCGCCACGAGAAGGCCGCGCGGGTGAGCACGCGGACCCGATCCGCCTCGGCCGCGGTGAGGCGCGGTGGCGAACGGGGCGTCAGGCGCACCACCGCGCTGTCGACCCTCGGCACCGGACGAAAGGCGGTTCGCGGCACCCTGCAGACCCGGGATGGGGCCGCGTGAATGCCCACGCCCACGGAGAGGGCACCGTAGGTTCGGCTGCCCGGACCCGCCAGCATGCGAGCCGCAACCTCCGCCTGTACGGTCAGCACGATATCGGACGGATAGGGCAGGCGGAGCAGCCTGAAGACGATCGGCGTGGTGATGTTGTACGGTATGTTGCCCACCACCACGGTGCGCGCCCAATCGCGGGCGAGCGCGGGGAGGTCCAGCGACAGGATGTCCCCGTGCACCACCTCCACGCGGGGGTTGTCTTCGTAGCGCTCTGCCAGCGCCGCTGCGAGTTCGTCGTCGAGTTCGACCGCCGTCAGCCTGACCCCGCGCCGCGCGAAGTGCTCCGTGAGCGCGCCCCTCCCCGGACCGATCTCAAGGACCGGCTCGTCCTCGGCCGCACCGACCGCGGCGACGATCTTGCGCTGGAGATTGGGGTCGACCAGAAAGTTCTGGCCCAGCGAGCGCTTCGGACGTCCCGAGCCCATTGGCTACCGCGTACGAACGATGACCGCGGTGCGGTCGTCGGCCGGCATGCTGGGGATCGCCTGGGCCGACATCTCGAACAGGTGCCTGAGGATATCCGCCGCGGGCCGCGTCGCGTGGCTTGCGACGGCCGCCAGCACGAGCTCCTCGCCGCTCTGGCGCCGCAGCCGCGCAAGCGTGTCCGACAGGCCGTCGGTGAACAGGAGCAGCAGGTCCTCTCCGCGGGACCAGGTCACCGTCGCTTCTCCGTAGGGCGGCTTGCCGGTGCCCATCGGCGGATCCGTGGCGAACAGGCGCCGGTGTCTTCCGTGCGGCCTCACCACGAAGGCGTGGGGGTGGCCCGCGTTGGAATAGGTGATCGTGGCCTCGTGCGGGGAAAGGACGCAGTAGCAGAGCGACAGGTACATTTCGGTCGATTCCAGCTCGTCGCCGATCGCGCGATCCATGTACTCGAGCACCTTGGCCGGAGACGCGCCCTGCTCGACATGGATCTCCGCGGCGCTCATCACCAGCGCCATGATGAGCGCCGCGGGAAAACCGTGTCCCGAGACGTCCCCTATCATCACGCCGATGCGCCCCTCGGACAGCGGGACGATCTGGTAGAAGTCGCCCGCAACCGCCTCGGTCGGAAAGACCCGTGCGGCGGCCTCGATTCCCGGAATGCTCGGGACCGGGGGGAGCAGCTTCATCTGAAGATCGTGGGCGAGCTCCATCTCGCGCGCCACGCGCTCTCGGGCCATGTTTTCGCGAAACAGGCGATGCATCTCGAGAGCGGCCCCGATCTGGTTGGCGACCGTGACCAGGACCCTGCGGTCGCCGGGGGCGGACCGGGCATCGCGCCGGCTGCCGATCAGGTTGAGAACGCCTATGGTGCGCGCCGGGCCGGAAGCGGGCGCATGGCGAATCGGGACGGAGACGCGGGTCTCGGTCTCACCGTTTCGCTCGCCGTCGCCGTCCCCTTCGGACGGGTGGGCAATCCCGTCCGTCACGGGCCCGGCCGACCGGAACGTCCGCGCGGTCACCGAGGAATCGTCCGCGACCGGGATCCACTCGCGCGTATCGTCGCCGCCAACCGAGGCTGCCAGACGCAACAGGTCGTCGTCCGCGCTGTACACCCACAGCGACCCCTTCTCCGCACCCAGCACCCTCACACCCTCCTCGAGGATGCGTTGTGCCGCTTCCTGCAGGTCGAGGACCGACGCCAGCGTCTCGCTGATGGAGAAAAGGAGCCCGATTTCGTCCCCTCGCTCGGACAGCTGCCCCTCGCGGGCCGCGATTCGTCCGGCCAGCTCACAGGTGCGCTCGAGCGCGGCACGGAGAACCTCCGCGACCGGATCCGCATTCCCTTGCGCCTCGACCTGCACTTCCAGCGGCGGCCCACCGGCGGGCATGACGCGAAAGCGCCGCCCCGCGGCCGTCGGTGGACCGCTGGCGCCGGCGGGAAAGACGGGAATCAGGTCGCCGCCGACTGCGTGCCAGGCCCGGACCTCCAGCCCGAAGCCCGCACGGAAGTCCTCCAGCATCCCTCCGACGCTCTCCGGCAGCGGCGGTCGGGAAGCGGCGTCGCGGGTCATGGGGCGGCGGGGGTTCCTTCCCGAAGGACAAGCGTGACCGAGTTGCCCAGCTCGTTGTAGTGCACTTCGTCCATCAGCGCGCGCATCAGGAAGATCCCGCGCCCATCCGGCCTCGGGATGTTCTCCGGCAACCGGGGGTCGGGAACGGCGTCCGGGTCGAACCCCTTCCCCTCGTCGGTGACGCGCGCCCGCACCTCACCCGACCGGACGCGCAGTTCGACGCGCACGCGCTTTTGCGGATCGCCGCCGTTCCCGTACAGGATCGCGTTCGACAGGGCTTCAGTGAGCCCGACGCGGAAGTTGAACATGAGCCGGTTGCGTGCCAGGCGAGCCGTAGTGCAGCAGTCCACCGCACGTTCCACGGCCGTCTCGATGGCCGAGATGTCGTTGGGCAGCTCGAGTACGGCGGCGCGCGGGTTCACCGTCATCTCCCGACGGTGGGGACAAGCCACCGCGCGAGCCCGTGGAAAATCACCACGACTATTCCGCCAGGGCGTCCCGGACGGACGCGTGAATCTCGAAGAGGGTGTCGAGCTTGGTCAGCTCGAAGAGGGTCCGGAGATCATCGTTCAGCGAAGCGAGGCGGAGGTCCCCCCTTTCCTGCCGGATGCTCCTGGACAGCGAGACCAGAATGCCCAGCCCCGACGAGTCGATGTAGCCGGTCCGCGTGAAGTCGATGACGAAACGCCGGGCGCCCCTTTCCAGCTCGGCCAGGACCTTCTGCTTCAGCTCCTGCCGGTTCCCGACGATGAGTTGGCCGTCGACCGAAATCACCGTGGCGTCCCCCACACTTCGAACATTGAAAGTCATCGTCCCCTCGCGGCCCGGGTTGTCGGAACGGTCAGCGGGTCGGCCGCGCGAAACCCGGGGGCTCGCCCGCGTATCGATTCCTGTGGAATTGACTCAGGTCCGCAGCAAAGATAGTGACGGTGCGCACCGGCCGAAAACACGTACGACCCGCCGACTCGACCCGCTCGCGCCAAGCCAGGGGTGACATCCCGGCCCATGACGCCTCAGCCGGCTTTCCCCGCCATGAGCGCGGTGATGGCGGCCATGTGCGTGATATCTTCGGCGGAAGCTCCGCGAGACAGGTCGTTCAGCGGAGCCCTGAGACCCTGCAGCACAGGGCCCAGCGCACGCGCGCCGGCGAGTCGCTCGACCAGCTTGTACGCGATGTTGGCCGCGTCGAGGCTCGGGAACACCAGGACGTTGGCGTTGCCGGCGACGCCATCGTCGGGCGCCTTGACGCGCGCGACGCTCTGAACCAGGGCGGCATCGGCCTGCAGCTCTCCGCCGGAGGGCACGCCGGGACAGAGCCCGCGGAATCGATCGACAGCCTCGCGCACGCGCTCGACGGACCGACCGCGCGCACTGCCGAGGGTGGAGTAGGACAGAAAGGCGACGCGCGGCTCGTCACCCACAACGAGCTCGCGCACGCGCACGGCCTCCCGGGCGATCTCGGCCAGAGCGCCGGCACCGGGATCCGGCACGACACCGCCGTCCGTGAAGGTGAGGACCTCGGCTCCGTTGCCACGGAAATCGTCCACCTCCATGAAGAAGCACGAGGAGAGGAGGCGGACGCCCTCGCGCAGTCCCACCCTGTCCA
>VYAQ01000301.1 GCA_009844885.1 Gemmatimonadota bacterium | reverse complement strand
ATGCAGCCCCGTCCCCGCCACCGCCCCCCGCTCGTTGCCCTGGCCGCCCGGGCCGCGGGCACCTTGATTCCGCTCTTCCTTTTCCCAGGGCAGTCCCTCGTCGCCCAGACCGCTTCACGGATCGAGGCTGACCCGCCCAGCCTGGTGATTGCGCGGGGCGAGAGCGCCTCCCTGGCCGTAAGGGTGCTGGACGGAGAAGGACGGGTGCTTGACGAGGCGGTGCGGATGGTCGGCTCGCGGCGGGCCCTGTCCATGGGTGACGGTGTCGTCACGGGACTGGAGGTCGGTGAGTGGGAGGTCATCGTCGCGACAGTGCGACCGGGTCCCGACGGCAGCCCCGTCCAGCTGACCGTGCCTGTCGTGGTGGAGTGGCCGCCAGTCGTGCGTGTCGAGGTGACGGGGCCGCGCACGCTCTACGAGGGTACGACGGTGACCCATCGAGCCATTGCGCTGCACGGTGACGGCACGAACCGCCCCGGCGCCGACTTCGAGTGGCGGACCAGCGATCCCGCCCGGGCCGATGTGGACGCCTTCGGGCATGTGCGGGCCCTTGCGCCGGGCCCCGTGCGGATCGAGGCCGCGTTCGAAGGGGTGACCGGCGCTGTGGAGCACGCCGTGCGCGAATTCGCGGGGGCCTCGCTGGAAATTGTGGGTGGCGCGGACGGGCCCGTCCGTACGGGAGACGTGCAGACGTTCGCGGCGATCGTGCGGGACGCGGGCGGCGCGGTGATCGAGGATGCGCCCGTCGACTGGAGCCATTCGTACGTGCCGGCGGCGGGCATCATAGCGCCGCCCGCGCCGGGCCAGATGCAGGACGGGCGCATCGTGGCCGACGTCCCGGGCGAGTTCACCGTTGTGGCGCGGTCGGCCGCGCTGAGGGCGACCCGCACCTTTGACGCCGTGCAGCGGAAGGTCGTGCGCGCGGTCGAGGTGGTGGGGCGGGGGCACCAGGAGCGGGTATACAGCACGGACTTCTGGGTGTTCGAGGGCGTGGACGGCCGCGACTACGCGCTGGTGGGCTCGAAGCAGTCCGACGGTCACGGGTTCGTCTTCGACATCACCGATCCGGACAACGTCGTCAAGACCGACTCGGTCCAGGTGGATGCCCGTTCGGTCAACGACATCAAGGTCTCGCCGGACGGACGCTACGCGGCGCTGACCCGCGAAGGCGCTTCCGACCGCAGGAACGGCGTGGTGATCCTGGACCTGGCCGACCCGGCCCACCCTGTCATCGCCGCCGAATACACCGATGGGCTGACGGGCGGCGTGCACAACGCGTTTCCGACAAACGACCATCTCTTCGCCCTGTCCAACGGCGACAAGTACGTGATCCTCGATGTCCGCGACATCTACAACCCGAAGTACGTCTCCGAATACGATCACCCGAACAGCAGGGTCCACGATGTCTGGGTCCACGACGGGATTGCGTATTCGGCGGAGTGGGGCACGGGACTGGTCGTGGTCGATGTCGGCAACGGGCGCTGGGGCGGCACGATCGAATCGCCCGTGTTCGTGACGAACTATCCGGTGCCCACCGGCGCGACCCACGCGGTGTTCCCCTACTGGTCCGAATCGGCGGGCAAGTTCTACGTCTTCATCGGCGACGAGATCCTCAACCGCGACGGCATGGCCTGGGAGGGAGTGGGACCCGACTTCCGCCAGAAGTACGACCCGGAGACCGGCCGCGGCGGCTACCCGCGCGCGAGCTGGGGCTATATCCAGGTCATCGACTTCGACGACCCCGCGAACCCCCGGATGGTGGCGCGCTACGAGGTCTCGGAGTTCGGAACGCACAACATCTGGGTCGAGGATGACATCCTCTACCAGGCCTACTACGAGGGCGGCATGCGCCTGGTGGACGTTTCGGGGGAGCTTATGGGGAACCTGTACACGCAAGGACGCGAGGTTTCCGTCTACAAGGCGTTCGACCCGATGGGTTTCGTTCCCAACTCGCCGGGGGCGTGGAGCGTGATGCCCCACCGTGACCTGGTGTGGTTCGCGGACATCAATTCGGGACTGTGGGCGTTGAGACTGTCGGAATCGCCGTAGCGGCCCCGGCGATCGACGAAGCCTGGCTGCTTGAAACGCTCGCCGGGCTGGTGGCCATCCCCTCGTGGAAGGGCGACGAGCGTGCGGCTCAAGAGTACGTGGCCGCGGTCATGGATGGGCTGGGGATGGACCTCGACGTCTGGGAGATCGACGAGGCCGAGCTGAGCCGGCACCCCGACTACGCCACCGAACTCGAGCGGGAGAGGCCGCTCGGCGTGGTGGGGCGCATGGACTGGGGTGGGCGTGCCGGGAAGGGCCTCACCGGCAGCGGCTCCACCGGGAGCGGCCCCACGCTGGTCCTCAACGGCCATGTCGATGTCGTGCCGCCGGGGGACCCGTTCCGCTGGACCGCACCGCCGTTTTGCATGGATGTGCGCGGCGGCCGCGTGTACGGGCGCGGGGTGCTGGACATGAAGGGGCCGCTGGTCGCCGGCCTCGCGGGGGTGAAGGCCGTGCTCGATTCCGGCGTCGGTCTGCGCGGATCACTGCTTTTCCAGAGCGTCATCGGAGAGGAGGACGGGGGACTGGGGACGCTGGCGTCGGTGCTGCGCGGCCACACGGGCGACGGCGCGATCGTCGTTGAGCCGACCGGTCTCCACGTGGCCAATGCCCAGGCCGGGGCGCTCAACTTCCGGCTCTCTGTCCCCGGGAGGGCCGCCCACGGGGCACTCCGTCACGAGGGCGTGAGCGCGCTGGAGAAGTTCATGCTTGTGTACCGGCACCTGATGGACTTTGAAGGGCAGCGCAATGCCTGTGTGGGCGACCCCCGCTTCGGGTCCAATCCGGCGCCGTACGCGATTTGCATCGGGACGGTGCGAGGGGGCGAGTGGGCGTCGTCGGTGCCGGAGGTGGTTCGGGCCGAGGGGCGTTTCGGGGTCGGCGTCCGCGAAGATGTCGGCACCGCCCGTCGGCTGCTCGAGGCACAGGTGGCCGAGTGTTGCGCAAGGGACGACTTTCTGCGCGACAACCCTGTCGGCGTCGAGTGGTGGGGCGGCCAGTTCGCTCCCTGCGAGACCGCGGAGGATGCCCGGATCGTCACGGTGGCGCGGTCGGTTGCGCGCGACCTCGGCGTGGGCACGGGCGGGCTGGCTGCGGTTCCATACGGCTCTGATCTGCGACACCTCGTGAACGCGGGAAGCACGCCCGGTGTGCTGTTCGGTCCAGGCGATGTCGCGAACGCGCACCGCGAGGACGAGTCCATCGGGGTGGACGAGCTGGTGGACGGGGCGCGTGCCGTGGCGCTGGCGGTGATGCGGTTTCTGGGGCGGCAGGCGTGATTGAGTCCGCGAGGCTTGCCTGATACGGCCGGCGGGCGCTTGAGGGCCCGAACCGAGTCAGTTCATCTTCGTCGCCGAGAACGTGCCGCCCTGCTCGGCCATGGCCCAGGTCCCGTCGAGGGTGCCTTCAACGGCCACGAACTCGATAAGAAGCGGGCCGTCCGGTCCCGACGCCTCGATGGTGACGGCCTGGTCCACCACGGTGACCGCGTTGATCGGAATGGTCGGGAAGAAGTCGCTCCTGATCTGCCCCGTGTATCCGTCCCCGGCCGCTTCGATGGTCATCGAGCCCGGGATGATCTGTCCGTCCACCTCGGCGCTGTAGGAGTAGGTGCCGACCGGGTCGAAGGGCGGGGGGCCGGAGGGGCCGGTGGCGCAGGAGGCGGCCAGCGTGGCAGCGATGAGGGCAAGGGGAACGCGTCGGTTCATCGGGAGGCTCGCTTGCGAGTGGGAATGGTCTGTGGTCATCGGCGTCTCCAGGTCGGCACATCCGCCGGGTCCACGCCGCTGCGCCGGGCGAAATCGTCGATCAGCGCCCGGGCTATGCTGTATCCGGGCGGCACCGGGGGCAAGGCGTCGGCGGTGAACCAGCCCACGTCCTCCAGTTCGCCGTCCAGGTTCTGGAGCGTGCCGTTATCGTACGCCGCCGTGAAGCCCACCATCAGCGAGTCGGGGAACGGCCAGGGCTGACTGCCGAAGTACCGGACGTCCGTGACGCGAATGCCGGACTCTTCCTCGATTTCGCGACCGACCGCGTCCTCCAGGCTCTCGCCCGGGTCGACGAAGCCAGCGAGCACCGAGTAGGAACCGCTCGGGTGGCGGCGCGAGCGGCCGAGCAGGATTTCGGGGCCGCGGGTGACCTGGACGATCACGGCGGGCGACACCTTGGGGAAGATGAGGTGGCCGCAGGCGGGACACAGCATCGCCTTGTGATGGTCCGCCCGGGTGGTTGCGGTGCCGCACACGCCGCAGAAACGGGAGGTGCGGCGCCAGCGGGCGAGGTGCGCGGCGGTGAGCGCCAGCCACAACTCGGGTTCGGGGAGTATCCCAAGTACGGCGCGCAACTCGACGGGGGCGACGCCCGGCGGCGGTTGCCAGCCCGGATCCGCCAAGGCGGCGGTGGCACGCGCGCCCGAGTTGGGGGCATGCACCGGAAACCAGTCGAGGTCGCCCATCCCCCAGTCCTTCACCTCGCTCAGGGACGGCAATTCCACGGCGTCTCCGGCGAGGACGAGTCGGTCTTGGACGAACAGGCAGGCTCTCATGGTCGTCCCAAAGGTACGCAATCGGGGCCGCACGGGGTGCCTGTTCGCCGACGGGCGGCGTGTCTATTGTCAAGACATGGAAACTGTTCACCGCAACTCACGTCCCGCGTGGGCCAAGGTGGTCGACCAGACCCGGTGCATCGGCTGCCACGCCTGCACCACGGCCTGCAAATCCGAGAACGAAGTCCCCCTCTCGGTCACGCGCACGTACGTCAAGTACGTCGACACCGGGATCTTCCCCGAGGCTCGGCGATCCTTCCAGGTAACGCGCTGCAACCAGTGCGAAGCGCCGCCGTGCGTGGACGCGTGCCCCACGTCGGCGATGTTCAAGCGCGCGGACGGGATCGTCGACTTCGACAAGAGCGCGTGCATCGGTTGCAAGGCCTGCATCGCGGCCTGTCCGTACGATGCGATCTTCATCAACCCGTCCGACGGCGCGGCCGAGAAGTGCAACTTCTGCGCTCACCGGCTCGACGTGGGCCTGGAGCCTGCGTGCGTGGTGGTCTGCCCGACAGAGGCCCTGCTGGTGGGCGACATGAACGACCCGTCGTCGAAGGTGGCCGGCATCATCAACCGGGATCCGGTGACAGTGCGGCGCCCGGAGAAGGAGACGAAGCCGAAGCTGTACTACAAGGGCGGCGACCAGGTGACGCTGGATCCGCTCGCGGCGCGGCGTCCCGACGGCGGCCTTTTCATGTGGAGCGAGCAGGGCGAGGTGGAGCACGGTGTGCCGTCGGGACACCCGGGGCCGTGGAACTCGTCGGCTGCCGCGGTGCTCAGCTACGACATTCCGCACACCGCGCCGTGGGACTTCCGCGTCTCGCTCTATACCTGGACGAAGTCGATCGCGGCGGGCGCGTACCTGGTGCCGTTGCTCCTTCTGCTGACCGGCGTACTGACGATCACCCATCCGCTCTGGACATTCGCCGCGCCGATCGTGGCGGGCGTCTTCCTGGCGCTCACCGGCGCCATCCTGATCTGGGATCTGGAACACCCCGAACGCTTCCACCTGATCTTCCGCCGCCCGCAGTGGCGAAGCTGGCTGGTACGGGGCGGATTCATCATCGGCGGCTACGGGGCCGGGCTGGCGGCGCACTTCGGGGCGGCCGTCAACGGCGTGTCCCCACCTACCTGGCTCGGCTGGCTGGGCGGGGGTCTTGCGGTCCTGACGGCGGTGTACACGGCCTTCCTCTTCGGGCAGGCCAAGGCGCGCGACATGTGGCAGAACCCGTTGCTGCCCGCGCACTTCCTCGTGCAGGCCGGGGTCGCGGGTGGGGCCGTGACGGCCATCGCCGCGCTCGTCATTGAGGGCTCGGGGACCGTCACGGCCGCCGCGCTGACCGTCTTCGCCGTGGCCAGCGCAGCCCACGCACTCATGATCGCCGGCGAGGTCCTCATGCCGCCGCCCACCGCGCATGCCCGCCTCGCCGAACGCGAGATGACGCACGGCCGCTTCCGCGGCTGGTTCCGGCTGGGTCTGGCCGGCGCACTGGTCGGGGCCGCGGCGCCCTGGCTCGGGTGGGTGGCGGTACCGGTCGGACTGGCCGCGCTGCTCGCCTACGAGCATGCCTACGTCCAGGCCGGACAGTCGGTGCCGCTGGCATGAGCGGAGACGGCGGCGGGCCGAAACGCGGCGGCGACAGGCCGGGCGGCCGCGAGCACCGTGGTGAGCGCCGCCGCACGATCAACGACCTGAACCGCCGCGTGTCCGCCTCCAGGGCCGAGGTGGAGGCCCGCGGCGAGACCTTCTACCCCGGGGCCAGCCGCGTGCACCTCGCGGCCTTCCCCCCGAAGGAGCGCTGGAGCGACTGGGTGGAACTGGACTCGAAGGCGTGGCCGGAGCGGGTGGAGCGGCGCTACATGCTGGTGCCCACGACCTGCTTCAACTGCGAGTCCGCGTGCGGCCTCCTGGCGTACGTCGACCGCGACACGCTCGAGGTGCGCAAGTTCGAGGGCAACCCGGAACACCCCGGCTCGCGCGGGCGGAACTGCGCCAAGGGACCCGCCACCGTAACGCAGCTCACCGATCCGGACCGGATCCTCACGCCGCTCAAACGTGCCGGGGCCAGGGGCGAGGGGAAGTGGGAGCGGGTGGGCTGGGACGAGGCGCTGGACGACATCGCCGGGCGGATTCGCGCGGCCATGGACGAGGACCGGCACCGCGAGGTCATGTACCACGTCGGACGTCCCGGCGAGGACGGCTTCACGGAGCGGACGCTGGCAGCGTGGGGCGTGGATGGCCACAACTCCCATACAAACATCTGTTCTTCGGGCGCCCGCATGGGTTACCACCTGTGGATGGGGATGGACCGGCCCAGCCCGGATCATGAGAACGCCGACGTCATTCTGCTGGTCAGCAGCCACCTGGAGGCCGGCCACTACTTCAATCCGCACGCGCAGCGCGTGATGGAGGGGAAGAAGCGGGGGGCGAGGCTGATCGTCTTCGACACGCGGCTGTCCAATACGGCGACGCACGCGGATCACTGGCTGTCGACCTACCCGGGGTCGGAGGCGGCGGTGCTGCTGGCGGTCGCGAACCACCTGATCCGGACCGGCCGCTACAACGAGGGCTTCGTCGAGCGCTGGTGGAACTGGCGCGAGTACCTGGAGGAAAACCACCCGGGCGCGCCGGCCACCTTCGAGACGTTCAAGTCGGTGCTCGAGGGGCTGTACGCGGAGTTCACATTCGAGTTCGCGGCGGCCGAAAGCGGCGTTTCAGCTGAAACGATCGAGGCGGTCGCGGAGACCGTCGCGGGTGCGGGGGAACGGCTGTCCACGCACAACTGGCGGAGCGCGGCTGCGGGCAATCTGGGCGGCTGGCAGGTGGCGCGGGCGTTGTTCCTGCTGAACGCGCTGAAAGGTGCCATCGCGGTGCCCGGCGGGACCTATCCCAACTCGTGGAACAAGTTCGTGCCGCGGCCGATCCGCATGCCCGCGCAGCATCCGAAGCGCTGGAACGATCTGACGTGGCCGTCCGACTACCCGCTGAGCCTGATGGAGATGTCGTTCCTCCTGCCGCACCTGACCGCCGAGCGAGATGGGCGTCTGGATGTCTATTTCACCCGCGTCTACAACCCGGTCTGGACCAATCCCGACGGCTTTTCGTGGATCGAAATGCTGACCGATCCGAAGCGGATCGGGTTGCACGTAGCGCTCACGCCTACCTGGAACGAGACCGCGTTTTTCGCCGACTACGTGCTCCCCATGGGCCACTCGTCGGAGCGCCACGACCTGACTTCGTACGAGCAGTACGACGGCTATTGGCTCGGTTTCCGGCAGCCGGTGCTGCGTGCCGCGCGCGAGCGGCTGGGCGAGGACGTGCAGTCCACCCGCGACGTGACGCCGGGGGAGGTGTGGGAGGAGAACGAGTTCTGGATCGAGCTGACGTGGCGGATCGACCCGGACGGCTCGCGCGGAATCCGCAGCTTCTTCGAGTCGCGCAAGCGGCCGGGCGAGAAGATGACCGTGGACGAGTACTACGGGTGGATCTTCGAGAACTCGGTCCCCGGGCTGCCGGAAAGGGCCGCGCGCGAGGGGCTGACGCCACTGGCGTACATGCGCCGCTACGGGGCCTTCGAGATCAGCCGCGGGGTGGGCGCGGTCCATGAGGGACGGGTTCCGGAGGCGGAACTCGAGGATATGCACG
>VYAQ01000086.1 GCA_009844885.1 Gemmatimonadota bacterium | reverse complement strand
TTGCTGCCGTAGAGAATCGCGCTCGGTCCGCGAATCACGTCGATCCGCCGGGCCGACGAAGGGGTGACAGCCGTGGCGTGGTCCGCGCCGCTGTTCACGACGTCGCCAACCCGCTGGCCGTCTTCGAGCATGAGGATCCTGTCTCCGCCCAGGCCGCGGATGACCGGCTGCGAAGTGCCCGGACCCATGCTGGTCACGGTCACCCCCGGAACCGATTCCACCGTCTGGGCGAGGGTGGGCGCCAGCTGCCGCTGCAGCGTCTCCTCGGCAAAGACGGCGGAAGGCCGGATCGTCTCGTTGGCGGATGTGGGACTGAGGACTGCCGTGACGACCACGTCCGGCAACGGGATGGCGGCCACCTCGAGGTCGACAGCGGCCGTCTCTCCCGGCCGGATATCGACCGCCACCGCCGCGTACCCGAGGCGATCGATTCGGACCCGATACCCCTCGGCATCCGGCACGGCGATGCGGAACGACCCGTCGCCGTGCGTAACCGCGCTGCCGCCCGTGCTGACGACCTCCACCATCGCGCCCGCGAGGGGCAACCCGCTGTCGGCCGAACGGACGGTCCCCGCTACGTGGTCGAGGGTGTCTGCCGCCTGCTGCTCGACGGGCGCCGAGCCCGCGGAGGGTAACGGGACGCCCGCGAGGATCACCCCGAGGAGTAGAATGGGAATGGGGAAACCTGATGACATGATCGTCTCCTGCTGGGTGCGCCGTCAGCGGCGCAACCGTGGGCAAGTCTTCGGCTGACCGGGGGGGTCGGCCGGAGGACTGTTCGCTACGACAGAGAGACGGAGAGCGGGGGAGCCCGGCTTCGGTGGGAAGATTGGTGGACGGCCGTGGGAGCCGGCCGGTGTCCGGCGATCGCGGGCGCCCGAAACAGACCTGGGACGATGAGCCCCGGCAAATGCGATCCGGTTGTGTGGCTGGGCGTGTTCCCCACCTGGCACACGGAACACTCCGCCGCCGACTCGGCCTCGTCCTCATGCGAGTGAGAGGCCTCCACCAGGGAAACGGCGAGGAACGAGAGGGAGACGGCGATTCCGGTGAGTGCGCGCACGCGCGCTCGGATTCGCGCTGGATAAGTCCAGTGAATCATCGGTAATGATAATGGCTTATCGATAACCGACAAAGGGGGGTTGGCTCACGCCCCCGGGATTGGCCCACAGCCTCGGCGACCGGCCTGTCACGTACAAGCCGCGCAGCGACCGAAGAGAATCAGCTCGTGGCCGTCGACTTCGAAGCCGTCGGGCGCCAGCGTCTCGACTTCGTCCGGGCACCGATGGACATCGAACGCCTGATCGCAGGAGCGGCAGAGGAAGTGGTGGTGATGGGGACGGTCGGCCAACTCGTACCGAATCCCGCCGCCCGGGAGCTCGACTTCCGACAGCCACCCTTCGCCCTTCATTATGTTCAGATTGCGGTAGACGGTCGCCACCCCGAGTGACGGCACGATCTCCTGGCCGTACTCCAGGACCTCCTCACGCGTGAGCGGGCGCCCGGCGTTCAGGAACACGCGGCGGATCGCCCGGCGTTGGCGAGTGTCTCGTTTCGTCACCACTCGTACGGCGTAATCGACGTGCCATCCATCTTGAAGGACACCGATCCATACAGGTTCGTCGTCTTCTCCACGGTCAGGATGCCGTGGATCCAGACGGGATCCCAGAAGGAGACGGGCACGCGTTGGTCGTTCTCCATCTTGACGTAGACCAGTTGGTTGGGGGGCGGGGGCGGGGTGTGCACGCAGGCCCCAACGTACGGGACCAGGAGGAACTCCGAGACCTCGCCCGCCCAATCCTCGAGGGGGACCATGAATCCGGGCACCTTCACTCCTTGCCCCGCGACCGACTCGAGTTCCTCGGACATCTCGCCCGTGCGGTAATCCAGGGAAGCCAGCAGTTGCCAATCCACCTCGATGGAGTCGCGCGAGACACTGGCCGCGCGGATCCACGTACCATCGCTCGGATCGGCCAAAAGCGAGCGGGGGCCCGACGTAACCGCAAGCCAGCCGCCCATGATGACCAGGGCGAGCTGGAGGTGTGTCCAGGGAATCCGGAGTCGACGGCGCGGCTTTGGCATGTGCAAGGGTCCTCGCCCTTCGGGGGAACCGACGATATGATAATGAGAATATACTATCATTCATGCATCTGTATTCGTACTCTGCGAGCACGCAACCCGCACAGGTTCGGTACCATGACCTTCGCGACAATCAATCGACTCCAGGTCCGCCCCCATTTCGCCGGGTGGACGATCCCGTGTCTTCTGCTGTGCGTCGCATGCGGCGATGCACCCTCCGCAGGCCCTGCTCCCCCCCTGGTCGAGGGCGAACGGTTGGGGACGGTAGGGGCCCACGAACACGGCATCGCCCGCCTGGGTCTGGCCGTGGACGGCGCCAGCCTCACCGTCGACCTGGAGCTCCCCGCAGAATCCGTGTTCGGCTTCGAGCGTGCGCCCCGCTCGGCGGAGGAGCGGACCACCGTAGCGGAGGCCCTCGACAGGCTCCGAACCGGTGGTGCCAGTCTGTTCGCCTTTCCGGAGGGGGTGACCTGTGCGGTGGATTCGGCGGAGGTGGAGGCGCCCGAGGGGTTCGAAGGTGACCAGGCTGGTGAGGACCAGCCGCCTCACGAGGACGAGGGCCACGAGCACGCAGAGGACGAGGGCCACGAGCACGCAGAGGACGAGGGCCACGAACACACGGAGGACGAGGGCCACGAACACGCGGAGGACGAGAGCCCCGTCCACACGGAGGTGCACCTCCTCGCCTCGCTCACCTGCTCGGCCGAGCCCCTCGGACCGGCGAGCCTGCGGTTCGCGGACCTCTTGCCCGACGTGGTGCAGGTGGACCTGACGGTGTTCACTGGGGCAGGGGAGGCGGCCGGCCGCGTCGCGCCCGATGCCTCGTTCCGGTTCTGAGCTGGCGGTGGACGTTGAGTCTCGCTAGCCCCCGTCGGTCGGGCTGACCACTTATTCGGCCACCGGCCGCCTCACACGCAGCTCATCCCGGGATGGCCGACGCCCGCCGGGCCAGTCGATCTTGCGCGGCTTTCTGGCCAAACACCGTCTCATGGCGACTTCGTAGTCGTCCTCGCGGTCCCGTTTCCGTTCCAGCGTTTCGCGGATCCACGTGGAAACGCTGCGATCGTCTTCGGCGTGATCCTCAGCCACCGGGCGACATTCCTCGGGCAATCCGCTCGGATCACGCGATCCGCGTGGATCTTGAGCTCTGGTCGCACTTGGGCACTTCCAAGGGGATCGAGGAGCACTCGTAGGCCTTCTCGCCGAGCGAGCTTCATCGCGGGCACGAAATCAGAGTCTCCCGTGACCAACACGATTGTAGACACCAACCTTTTGAGGGCCAGCGACGCGATGTCGAGACCGATTCGCATGTCGACGCCTTTCTGCCGGATTCTGGGAGCGATGTCCTGGGCACCCACCGATTGCTTGGTCCCGGCAAGCATTGCCTTTGTGGATGCCCGTCCAAGCTGCCAGCCCTGGTGCACGAGCGTACCTCGACGAACAGCCACGTCGGGGGAGTTCTCGACCCGGTCGATCAATCTGGAATTGCGAGCGAAGCTTGAGGTTGCCCCGAACTCTATCTTTTGGCCGGAGAGCGGATGTCGAGTAGTGCTGCGTAGCGGATCAGCGGTGTAGTAGAAGACCCGATAGAGGCGGTGACCCAGGAGGCACGACGTTCTCATGATGCGCGCCACTTCGCCCATAATGTCGGCAGACTCCGGAAACTTCTGTAGCCGCTGACCCAGCACCCTCTTTACGAATTCGCCGTCCAGAAGCACCGCAACCCGCTCGCCCACAACCCCCCCAAAGACAGATCGACCCCTACACCACGTGGGACCGGAGCCCTCTTGGATCATGGACGTGGCATAGGGGCCATGTTTTGAATGTGCCGTAAACTTCGAACGAGCAGACCGCCAAGTCAAGGTCCTTCTGCCAACGGGCCACCGGTTGGTCACGCGGACACAAAGCCCGCCATCAATGAGCAAGAGAACCTTCAAAAAAGTAAATTAAAGTTGTCATTATGGAATGTTTGGTTGACATTTGGGGGTTCGCTCTGCCCCTGACTGGGAGTTACTGGAATGCGTAAGATCTCGCGTCGAGTCCTGGCTAGACGGATGGCCACGCACCGGCTGCATCGCTTCCGCACACCCGTACTGCTCTCGATCGCCATCGAAGCCGCCGCCACGACACTCCCCACACCGCTCCACGCCGGCCCCCTCCCACAACAGCGCGAGGGCCCGGACGCCGCGTACGCCGACTCAATGGCCCGCGACCTGCGCACCGCGGCCGTGGCGAACTGGAAGCGGCTGGACGAGTCCCTCGCGCACTACACCGCCCGCGTCGAACAGCGAATGGCCGCGACCGTGCGCACGGCCCTGAAGGACCGGGTGGTCTACCAGAGCGAGTCCGCGTTCCGTGTGCTCTGGCAACGCGACACGGACCCGGTCACTCAGGTGCTGGCGACTCGAACGCGCTACCCGACCCGGTCCGCCAGCGAAGCGGGGAACTTCCGTTGGCTGCGGGAGATTCCCTTCGACGTGCCGTTCGACCCCGCCGGCGACCGCCTGCTCTTCGGATTGGCCAGGGACACCGCCGATACAGAGGACACGGAGGCACCGGGCCGCACCGAAATCCGCAACCTGGGCGTCGTGGGTCCCGCCGACGAATTCTGGTTCGCACATCCGCTGGCGGACGACGCGGCGGCGCACTACCGCTTTCGCAGTGGCGACACACTCACGCTTTCATTCCCCGACGGAAGTCGATTGACGGCCGTTCAGCTCGATGTCCTCGCCCGGGAAGCGGACCCGCACCTCATATCCGGCACACTCTGGATCGAACCCGAATCCGGTGCTCTGGTGCGTGCGGTGTACCAGCTCGCCCGCCCGCTCGACATGATTCGGGAAATGGAACCGCGGCCCAATGAGGTCGGTCCGCCTCCGATCCCTCCCATGCTCCGCCCCCTGATCATGAACGTGAGCTTCGTTTCCGTGAGCTATGGGCCGTGGGAAAGCGACGTCTGGATGCCGCACGCCATGCGGTTGGAGGCGGAGATTGGTATGGGGATTGTAAGGGTCCCCGTGTCCTTCGAGATTTCGTATCTGATCGAATCGGTTGGGGTGGGGCCCGGTGCGCCTGCGGAAGTGGCCGAGGCCTTCATCGACGGGGCGCTGGCGGGCGCGGACGCCGCTTCCCGAGCCGTCGTCGACCGGACGGACTCGCGCCGGGGGCCTGCTGGCACGCTCGTCGTGCCCACCGACCCCGCAGACGCCGAGACGAGCCCGGATCTCCCACCCCCCATCTGGGAAGCAGCCCCGGGATTCCACACTGCCGGCGAGGTGGAGTCGTTCCTGTCGGCGCTGGCCGCGCAGCCCGCGGCTCCGCCCGCCGCGGTCTCGGGCCGGTGGATTCTGGACTTGCCATGGGCTCGGGAAGGACTGCTTCGCTACAACCGGATCGAGGGGCTCTCCGTCGGTACGCACGCGAGGCTGGCGTTTGCCCACGGGCTCTCGGTGGTCGCTACGGGGCGCGTTGGACTGGCGGACTTGCGGCCCCGGGCTCGCCTCGAGGTCGAGCGCGCGACGGTGTTGCGCCGTCTGTCGGTGGCGTCGTACCACGGACTGCGGGCGACCGATGAGGCCGGAGACTACCTCGGTGCGGGCAACTCGGCCCGGGCCCTGTTCCTGGGCCGCGACCATGGGGACTACTACGAGGCAACCGGGGCCGAATTCGCATGGCGGCCGCCGGCCACCGCAGCGGAGACCTTCCACTTGCGGCTGTACGGGGAGCGGCAGAGGACCGTGGAGACGGAGGCGGCGTTCGCCCTGTTCAAGATATCCGACGACAGCTGGAGCTTCCGTCCCAACCCCATTGTGGATGAGATCGAGGAGGCGGGTGCCGAGCTGCGGCTGTCGCCGTGGTGGGGAAGGGATCCCACGAGTGTCCAGTTCGGGCTGGGGTTGTACGCGCAGGGTGCGGGCTGGCGGCTGGTGCGCGACGATGGGTCTGCGGACGTCGCTGCGGGCGGCGAGGCTCGGACGGGCGAGGCTCGCGAGGACTACGTGCGGGCAAGCGCGGTCGCGCGGACGGTCATCCCCGTGTTCGGCGGCGGGGCCGGGACAACGTGGCGCCTGGGGGTCGAGGCCGGTGGCGGGACCACATGGGGCGCGGCGCCCGTGCAGCGGCAGTGGCCGCTGGGCGGCCCTCGCACACTGCGCGGGTTCGTTCCCGGCACCGTGTCGGGGCCAACGTTCCTGCGGGGCCGGGTGGAACTGGCCCGGGTCGGCAACACGTTGGGCGCCAGCTTCTTCGGCGACGCGGGGTGGGCGGGCGACCGCGCGTCCTTCGATTCAGGCGACGTGCTGTCCGGGGTCGGACTCGGCGTCACTATCCTGGATGGACTGCTGCGGGTGGATCTCGCGCGGGCGCTGAACGGCCCGGATCCCCGGTACCGGTTTCATGTGCACGTGGATGCGATCATGTAGTGGCGAGCGGCCTACTGCGGAAGCGAAACCTCCACTGATCCGACAGACGTCCTCGGTTCGGGAATCGGACCGCCGTCCTCGCGAAGGGCCTCGAGGTGGAAGACGACCGCCTCGTGGATCAGCTTCTCAGCAGTTTCATACGAACCTGCCGCGGCGACGCACCCCGGCAGATCCGGAACATAGGCCGAGTAGCCGGTACGGGTCGGCTCGATGACGATCGCGTACTTCATGGAGTATCTCCCGTTTCGAGTCCCGCCTGTCTGAGGATACTCTTCCAGGTCCCAGGGGCCAAGTCTTTGCTCATCCGGCCGGCGATTGTCACGGTTCCAGACTTTTCTGGGTGTTTGTACTGCCGATGGCTTCCGCGCGTTCGGGCCAGGTACCAGCCGTCCGCGACGAGGAGGCGTATCGCCTCTCTGACCTTCGCCATCGGATTGAAGTCCCTGGCCAGGAAGGATAGGCCGGGCTTCTCCAAGCCACTGGCCTGTCCTTCGTGAGTCGGCAGGAATGATGGCGGTGGGCGCTGGGCGCCCGAATGGCTTGATGGGACTTTTCAGGAGCCGATCCTGAGTCCCGAGATGTCGTACCAGTCGATGGCCCGCTCGGCGATCCCGTCCGGTCCGGGTGCCCGTTCAACCAGAGCGGCGAACGTCGCACCGAAGAGGTCGTAGCCCAGGAGACGGTCCCGAATCCTGACCGTCCCGGCGTACGCGGTGCCGACCCATACGTCAAGGTACGAGTAGAGGTCGCGGTCGCGCGTGGTGGCGACCCACAGGCGGCCCTCGCTATCGAAATCGAAGGGGATACCCCTGAGGAACCACATCTTGGGGTCTTCGCGATATCCTGCCGCGTATGGCTCCATGGCCGACCGCGCCACCGCAACGCCTCCGGCCGCTTGCGCCATCGTTCCCGACAGCCGCGCCAACCCCTCCAGGTAATCGTCCACATCCCTCTGGTTGGGCAGTTCCTCGACATAGGTAGGCGACGGGACGACCGTGGCCGTGGTGTCATCCCGGTGTTCGAAGAAGACCAGGAGTTCCTGGCACGCACGAAAGACGTAGCCGCCACGGGGATCGGGCCTGCCGAGAATGATCGGACCGCACTCGATTTCGGCTGCTTCCGTGATGCCGGACCGTTCCCACACGACTTCCCCGGATTCGAGGTCGATCTCCATATGGGCGGGCCTCAACATGTCCTCGGGCGACTCGGTCGAGAGTTCCGAGAAATCCATGTTCTTGAAGTGGTCGGTTCCGAAAACCCGTGTTCCCCAAAGCCCGTCGGGAGAAAAAGCGCCTGGCATCGATACGGTGGACTCGTAGGTTCCGTCGGTGGAAAAGAAAGTGAGCCGGTCGAGCCTCAGGTCGACGACTGCGAGAGCTCCATCCGGGCCACGTTCCACGCCCGCCAGCGTCCGGAATTCCCCCGGCCCGTCTCCCTCACGGCCAAACACGCCCACGATTGCGCCTGAGCGCTCGCCGCAGTGGACCTGGAACTCGAAGGAGTTGATGACACAGGCGAGATCTTCGGTGACGAGCGCAATGTCGTCGTTGTAGCTCAGCGGCGCCGGGGACGACGCGACGGGCTCCAGCGTGGTGACCAACTCTTCGCCGGATGGCGCATCACTCGACTGTTGCCAGCATCCGAGCATGGAAGTGGCCAGACAAGCGAGAGCGAAGGCGAGTCTCGGACGCGTTTTGGTTCCTGTCAGGGACATTGGCCCCAGGCTGGCGAGGGACGGAGCGAATCGGACAACTATATTGTTAGTAGTGTCCGGCGGGGTGTCAATCGCCACCCACCCACTCCAACAC
>VYAQ01000216.1 GCA_009844885.1 Gemmatimonadota bacterium | reverse complement strand
AGCCGGTCGTCGTCATGCGGGCCGCTCCGGCCCGCTCGGCGATCTCCGCGGCCTCGGCGGTGTTGACGCGCACGCCGATCGTGCGGCTGCGCAGTTCGGCCTCGGGCTTCCGGGGACGGGCCATTTCGGGCTGCCTCCTCTGGTGGCGCGCGAAAGTGTCGTTTCGGGGGCTCGGGGGCATCCCCCGACCAGAGTAAACGTAAAGCGTTTACATCTATGGACGCCCCCGTGACGCCAGCGTTCTGGAGAACCGGTTCGAGCGGGCGGTCAGGTGCTGTCATCTATCCGGCCTGTTCGCGCGGCATTTTTCATAAGCGACTGGCCTGTATGGAGATACGCGGATCGAGTGCAAATCACATCTGCAAGCTTGGTGCTTTGTGTTTTTGCCTGGTTTTCCCGACCCCGTCTCGTTGACCGTTTGCCCGTACCTGTTTCGTCCGTCCTTCCCACGTCCCCGACAGCTGCTTCCATTTGCCGCTCCGTTCAGGCGGCGGCAGCTACGGTGTGAACCCGGTAGACCTCCTTCTTCGTCGAGAGTGCCCATGCGATTCGTGCCGTCTTGTTGGCGAGGGCCACCGCAACCAGCTTCCTGGGCTTGCGCTCCAACATGCTGGCCAGCCACGGATCCGCCGTACCGCCACGTCGGACCGCGCTCTGGATGACGGCCATCGCTCCCGAGACCAGCAGTCGCCTGAGGTCGCGCTGACCCATCTTCGATATCTTGCCCAGCCTCGGCTTGCCCCCGGTCGTGTGCTGCTTGGGCACGAGGCCGAGCCACGCCGAGAAGTCGCGCCCGCGCCGGAAGCTCTCCATCGGTGGCGCGAAGGCTTGGATGGCCAGCGCGGTGACCGGCCCGATTCCCGGGGTCGTCATCAGCCGCGCCGCCTCCTCGTCTTCCCGAGCGCTGTCCCGCAGCTCGATGCTCAGTCCATCGATCCTCTCGTCGAGCTCGTCGATCCGTTCGAGCAGCAGCCCGCCCAGTTCGACGACGGCTTTCGGCAGGCCGGAGTCTCCATCTTCGAGAGCCCCGGCCAGCTGTCCGATCCGGGCAGGGCCTTGGGGAGCCACGACGCCGAACTCGGCCAGGTGGCCCCGCAGTGCGTTGATGAGCTGCGTGCGCTGGCGCACCAGCAGGTCGCGGGTCCGAAAGAGCATCGCCCGTGCTTGCTGCCCTTCCGTCTTGACTTCCACGAGGTGCATGGTCGGCCGCTGCGCCGCTTCCGTGATCGCCTCCGCGTCCGCGGCGTCGTTCTTGTGCCGCTTGACGAACGGCTTGACGTAGACCGGCGGAACCAGCTTCACCTCGTGCCCCAGCGCCGTGATCTCACGGCCCCAGTAGTGGGCGCTGGCGCACGCATCCATCGCCACCACACAGCGCGGGCGGGCGGCGAGAAACCCCAGAAGCCTCGCCCTGCTCAGCTTTGCGGTACGCCACCGATCCATCGGCCTTCGCGCCGTGGACCTGAAAGGTGTTCTTTGCCAGATCGATTCCGATGACGTTGGCCGTCTCCATTGGATGCCTCCTCCCTCAGATGGTCGGTATGTACGAACCGACCATCATCGGTGAATTGTGAGGCTGCCGGGAGGGGGCGTCCATTCCATCACATCTGGCTCCTCCACAAACCGCAGAAACCAGCGCCCCCGTGGCGCGCCCGCGCCAAAGCCGGCCGGGGCGCCCAACTCTGGACGACGCGCCCACCCTGCGCGAGGTTTCAACGGCTACAGATCGGCCCTACGTCTCCGCAGACGAGCCCCGCTAGGCAATCGGAATCCCAGGTCGCCGGAATCGCCATGACGCACAGTTAAGGGACCGTTTTCGGACGGTGTCAACAACCGCCGAAACGGCGATGTCCAACGGGTTCCAGAGCCACCCGAAAGGTGCACCGGCCTGCGCCAGCGGCGCCGCCGTCGCAGCGCCTCGTCCAGAACCGAGGCTGCGATTTCGGCGGTTGGCGTCGTCTTTCCGCTCGCCCACGACAGGGACTGCGCCCCCGATGCGAGACGGCTAAACCGGACGGGTGGTCCAGAATGCTCAGCAAAGGCCGCCTACTACCGATTGCGCGGTTGAGGTGCTTCATTCGAGCGCTACGGGACGCTCGCGCGACATTCATCAGGCGGTGAGATCCGGCAGCGGGTGCGGGACTCAGTCACGGTCCGAGCCCGATGATTCCCGATTGTGAAATCGTAGGCCGTGCCGACTTTCGGAGTCTCGCCTTCCCGGATACCAGGCAGCTCCGAGCAGCCTTCGCCTTTAGCTGAATTCAGCTAAAGGAGGTCTTGGTCCACCAAGTATTCACGACCCGAAGGGGTGATGCTGTAGGAGGTGGGTTCTTCCGTATTCCAATGCTCACTTAGGAAGTTGCCCTTGACGAGACGGTCAAGGTGGTGCTGAACCCTGTTTGGATCATCGTGAGTTTGATCGCATACACTGGACAAGCTGGGTCGATTCCACTCCTCGAACGGGGCGAACCTTGCGACGATCCCCAGTATCTCCTCCTCAAGTTCCTCCAGCGGCCACCCGATGTCGCTGTCTTCCTCCTCGTCGTAGTCCTCGCCATCGTCTGTCTGCATTCTCGGGTCTTCCGAGAAGTCCAACTCACCAACATCTTCTTTGAGTTGCCTCCAAGTATTGCTCAGATTGCGTTCGATGCCCTCGACCGATATGTCGAAACGCGCCGCCGCGTTTATCGAACGGAGCAGTCTGCCCACTTCCGTCTTCGTAAACTCTGTGCACTGGAACCTTCCAAGGGGGAGACTACTCAGATCGCTCGGCGAGACCCAGGGCATCAATAGAGGACTCACACGCCCCCGCTCAACGAACTTGGACACGGCCCCCGCCTCGAAGTTCACCCAAGGGGCTGTCGCCACCCTCGGCGTCGTCACACACACGATTGAATACGATGTCTCTTCCAGTAGCTTGGTGAGTTCGGGATCCCAGGGTTGGCCTTTCTGGATGTCCTCGGAGGACAACCAGGGACGGACGTAAGGCAGGACAGTGGGGAGCCACTCCCTTAGGATTTCAGCCAGTTGGCGGCTCGTTGGACCTGACCAGCCAATGAGGATGTTCACTATGACGGCGCTCCACCTTCGATCATATTGGTCGTCCCGATCCCGGGACCGGAATGCACCGCCGCGCGGATTCCTCTAGCGTTGGTGGCTCGCATCGGTGATCCGCGGTACGCTGGCTTGTCTACCATAATCATGCAGATTCCCGCGCGATTTGCATGACCGGGTCACGGGGAAGGCCCGGGCTGTTGAGCGCCCGCAGATGTGGACGGCCCCGTTGGTCCCCGCTGGCAGGCTCCAGCCGAGGCGAGCGAGACTGGCGGCTTCGCCAACCCGCGTTTTCACTTGGTCACACCGTGAAAGCTCGCTATGTGAAGTTCGCCACTGCCAATCGTGAAGGTGGTGTCGGTGTAAGGAAAGCTGTACTTGGTGGTGTCTACGGAGATGTCCATGTAGTAACTGCCAGCCCGCAGAAGCCGAAAGTGCACGTTGCCATGGCTGTTGGTGCTGGCTGTGTCCGCGAAACTGTGGCCGACGGCGGCAATCGCCATCTTGACGCCTGGCCAGTCCTTATTGTCCGTCGTGACCCACCCAATGATAGCCGCATCCCCGGCCGGGGTCTCATAGAAGTGAAATACGTCCGAGACCCCCCATCCGTTGGCCGCGCACCGTCGTTCGGCGACGAAATCCCGCAGGTGTCCATCCGCTTGATTCACCGGCCCAGCAAGACTACAGCGGCCCAAGCTGGGATCGTGGTATTCGAGCAGTAACCGACTCTCTGCCGTGACGTGTTCGCCAACAACAACGGCCTCCCATGGATCGAGCGGCAACAGTGTGTCGCCCACAATGACCCATCGGCCATGAATGAACCCGTCTGTCTCCGCCAGATGAAGCGTATAGGAGGCGACCCGCAAAAACGCGATCTCCGGAACGCTCTCGACGATCCGCTCCTCGCGCCAGATACCGGCCACGCCTTGCGCTTCCGGACCAATGGATGCGAGGTCACAAGCGCTGGCGCTGAGCGTCGCCGCAAGCGCGAGCGCCCGCCGTGCCCAGTCGGAGACCGCCACCTTACGCAACGCCCGCCGTTCGGGTGTCACCGCCGGTACTCGAGACCGCCGTGGCTTCGAGCCGCCAACCCGCCGGTCTGACGGCAACGGCTTCTCTTTTCGGAGTTCCGGTGCGCAGATCGTGCAGTCTATCAATCAAGAGAGGATTCACTCTCGCGCCTCATGGCAATCCGTCGGATGCTCAGATCGGTCGCACCAAGTCGAGCGTCGCGCGAGACGAATGGCGTGTTGCTTCAGGTGCCGGTCGATGGGCTTCCTCGCGGGGAGCGGGGGAAGTTCGATATCCGCGTGGTGTGGGTTCTCAGCCTTCCCGCTTTCCCACACCTGACATCCATCCCCGCCCCTGCGCCCATGGCGCTTGGCTTCCGCTACGTTCAACACTGCCCATCCATGGAAGTTCCGGTGGGGCCCTCGCTGCTCAGCGCGCATATCGCCCAATGCCACGAGGTCGTCTAGTGCTGCATCATCGCTTCGGTCGACCGAGAGTTCGAGACCCTTCTCAAGGAACGCACCGAACCGCACGGTGCGGGATTCGGCACCGTAATCGGAACTGCTGAACACCCCCCTTGCAATTGTCTCGTTCGGATCAACCGGGATCCGATCGCTCACGAGCCACTACCAATCTCAAGTCGCTCGTGGCGGGTGACTCGCACGACGCGCGATGGCGTCACGAATTCTCCCATGCCCCGCCATTCGAAAGAAATCCAAGGGGTTGGCCGGAGACGCGACAGCGCGTGATCGAGAAAGGCACTGAAGGTGCCATTGGGATTGTCCGACCATATCTGAGTATGTTCGTCCTCCGTGTCGAAAATACCCTCCACGGCGCCATCTGAATCGCAGAGCACGACCAGCGCGTTTTCGCGCCGCGTATAGTCGATCGCGATTTCGGCATTGGGCGTCGCGTAGATGCTGTAGTCGAGGGCGGCCGAGCGATACATCGAATCCAGCAGTGCTCCGGCCTGATCGTGCTGCTCGGGAGTGGGTACTGGAAAACCCTCCTTGTCAGCTTGGTCGGCCACGCCCGCGAGTGCATCGCGGGCAAGCTCAAGGGCGACACGTGACTCTGGAGTTCCGTGAGATGCGTGGAGGAGGACGCTATCCACCAGGACTTTGGACAAGTAGTCACCAGCCTTAGACGTACCCGAAAGCACCCAGCCCTGGTGTTTCTCTGCCAGTTCGGAACTCATTCTGTGGCCTCGGTAGGCTCCTGGGCTGTTTCGAGCAAGTCGGCAGCTTCAACCAACTGCTTTCCTAGTCGGCGGGCATGGGAGGCGGGGAGCATGAAGGTCGCGTTGATTTCATGTGTCACCGGTGGCCCATCAGTCGGGACGACCTCTTCGCTTAGGCTAGCCATGTCGGAGCCCGCGACGTACCGTGTGCCCTGTGGCAGGGACGGTATGGAGGTGTATAGGTGCGTGATGATCCGGTCGCCCATGGTTGCGACGAGCCAGCCGTCGGCCAGTATGGGGGCGGGGCGGAGGGGGTTCTTGGTGAACTGGGCGAAAGGGGTTGATTCTGGGTCCATGATTTATCTCGGCAATTGAAGGGCTTCCAGCACGTTCGTAGTGGTCATCGACACGCAAGGCCATGTCTAACGGAGGTGCGGTTCGATAAGCGCTCCCGGTCGGCACTGGCCAATATCGGTTCCCCCATGGGTTCCATAGTCCTACAGGGGGACATTAGAAAAGGGGGGCAGGGCACGTGACTTGTCAAGGGTTCCCGGTGAGAAGGGTGTTCCCGGCGGTGAGAAGGGACCTGTCCTTCGTGGAATGTCACATTCTCGCCCCAGTGAACACCCCCGTCTTGGACGATCGTCGGCGTTGCAGGGGATGACTGGATGCATGCCTCCCGAGCATCGTGAAGCTCGGGCAAGCCGGTATACGGACGTGTTTCCGGCCCGTTCTCGGTGAGGATGCCACTCGCGCCGAATAGCTCCGCTACTCTGGACGACGGGCCAGCCCTGCGCGAAGTTTCAAACGCGCAGATCGTGCAGTCCATCGAATCGAGAGGAATCGAACGATGGCACGCACGAGAAAAAGCCGCCGGAGCTACGGCGCCGGCGAGTGGGGCCGGAACCGGGTGAGGATCTTTCCTGACCCGAAGACCGGCAACTTCCAGATCGAGTGGCGCGAGAACGGGCGAAGGCTCACGCGGTCGCTCGGACACCGGGACTGGCCGAGGGCGAAACGGCAAGCGGACGAGGCCACCGCGGGCTTCGCGATTCGCGAGCCCAACGGCAAGGCCCGGGCCGAGCCCGAGCCGCCCACGCTGGAGAAGCTGTTTGACATCTACGGTGAGGAGGTGACGCCCACGAAGGGCAAGAAGTCACGGCTCTACGACCGGGGCGCGATGCGTATGTTCCTCGGGCTCTTCGGACGGAACCGCGATCCGGCCACGTTGTCGAAGCGACTGGGATCGCTTCATTCGGGAACGGCGGGCGGGCAGGCTCGGACGGAGCGGTCGGTCGGTGTCCGACCGGACGATCGAACTCGACCTGAAGTTCCTGATGGCGGTGCTCAAGTGGGCGGCGAGGTCCCGGGACGAGCAGGGAAGGCTCCTGCTCGATTCGAGTCCCCTGAAGGGCCTCAAGCCGCCCAAGGAGAAGAATCCCACCCGGGTCGTGCTTTCCGACGAGGAATACCGAGCGATGCTGCGGGTGTCCCGCCGGGTGGGCTGACGGTGCCGCGTCGCGCTCGTGCTCGCACACGAGACCGGTCACCGCATCGGGGCCATCCGGCACCTCCGCTGGTCGGACATCGACTTCGAGGAAAGGACCATCCGGTGGCGGGCGGAACACGAGAAGACCGGATACGAGCACCGTACGCCGGTGACCGCTCAGGCGCTCGCCGCCTTGCAAGAGGCGCGAAGCATGAGCCGCGGGACCGGGGACGCCCCGGTCCTGCCTTCGCCCAGGAATGCCACGGAGTGCGCGAGCCGCGTTTCCGCCTATCTGTGGTGGAAGAAGGCGGAGACCCTTGCGGAACTGGAACCGAAGTACGGGCGCGGCTGGCACTCGCTGAGGCGCAAGTTTGCCAGCGACCTCATGGACCTTCCGCTCAAGGTGCTCTGCGAACTCGGGGGCTGGAAGGAGGCCCAGACCGTGCTGCGCTGCTACCAGCAGGGCCGACACGGTACAACTCAGGAAGGCTCTGGAGAGTCGTCCGAGCGTCGACGCCTGACCCCAAGCCAATCGGCGGGAGTCAAAATGCGGGAATTCATCCGTCGAGTCCCGTAAGATCAATGGTCACAACAGGATGTGATCCGAACGATCATGCCTTCTCGTCGGGTCAAGACTTATTCCCCACTCCTCTATCGTCGCGATCGCTCCTTTCAGGCGATCCGCCAACACTGCCAGCCTTTCTGGAATCAGGATATTCTCCGGCGGAGGTGGCGCCGGTGCTGAACCCATCGGGCGCAAAGTGACTCTCATGCGATGTCCTCGTCTCGGAGACCACCGAATGCAGGCTGCATGAAGTGTGGCCGTGCTCTTGAGCGTGGTGAGGCAGTCCAGGAGGTAATCTATCGCCGTACTTCGTTGGTGGTGCCGTTCGGGAACGGGCGTTGGCCACCGTCGGTCCCGTTGGTCGACCGCCGCCGACCGTATCTTCCACACTCGTGGCGGCCTACCCGGAGCGTGCCGCTTCAGCAAGAGAATGCGTTGGTCTCCTGCCAAACCTTAGCCGCGTGGGCTTTCGGGCGGAACTGCACTTGAACGCGACCCTTGGGACCATGTCCGCTGGTTGACTCGGCTGCGAACGGTTCGTCACCGTTTCAGACATGGACACCCCGAAACAACTGTTTGGCCCGGCGGCAAACGCCGAGCGACGCGCAAGGGCGCTGGAGCCTTTGGGGTGGAGGGGACGCCGAGCCGAATGGATCGCGCTCTCCTGCTGCCACGGGGGCGTGTTCACGCGGGTACAGTGGACGAGCTTCCTCGGTTGCCACCACGAAAAGGTGGGCCGCGCCGTCCGCAAGCTCGTCGCCCAGGGCGTGGCCATCGAGGAGAAGCCGCCCGGCATCAAAGGTATCGGGCGGATATGCCGGATCCATGGACGCGGGATCTACAAGGCACTCGGCTTGGGGGACCGCCGCCGCCGGAGGATCACCTCGCCGGAGGTGGTGATGCGGCGCCTGCTCGGACTCGACTATGTGCTCGAACATCCCCGCCTTCCGTGGCTGCCCACCGAAGCCGACCGGGTTGCCGCCTTCGAGGCGCTCGGGATCGGGCGGGGGCTTCTTCCCCAACGGGTCTACC
>VYAQ01000345.1 GCA_009844885.1 Gemmatimonadota bacterium | reverse complement strand
TCTGGCCACCGTCCTTTCTTCTGGCCTACTGTCAGGTGATTACCGTACTACAACACCCCGCCCAACCAACACGCCTCGCAACAGCGGCAATCTCCGCTGTCACTCTCGAACCACGAGATCCAGCACTCCTTCGCTCTCCATCTCCGGTGGGCGCCCAATGGCCACGCCCATGACCCCCAGAACCGCCCCTAGCGACCGCACGCTGTACAGGCGTTAGCGGGTGGGGTCCTCAAGGTCGGGCGACGGCATCGCGTTGGAAGGCCGGGAGCCTAACTCGCGGCCGGGTTTGCGGGCGACCAGCTGGCTGGCCACCTCCCCGAGGTGCCGTCCGTGACCATCGGCCACGACCCGACCCTGCCCGTCCACCGCGAGAACCCACGGCGACCGTTTCGTAATCTCATGGCCGACGGGCTCGGTGGACGTGACGATGACGGGCCATTGTTGCTTGTCGACGTAGTCCGTCGCAGCTGGACCGGTGGAGATGGCAATGATCCGATGGCCCTTGTGTACATTGCTCTCGAGCCAGCTGGTCCAAAAGGGAGCAACGCGCCGAGAATGGGCGCAGTCAGGGTCGAAGACGAGAAGGAGCGTAGGCTGCCCCGCGCCCAGCTCTTGCAACGCTCCTTGGGAATCTCTCAACGACAGGTCCGAGATGTCGTCTCCCCTCGTCACAAGAGGGGACGGGCCATTTGTGTGGGCCCTGACGTAGGCGAAGGCGAGAGCCTGAACGACCGCCACGATGGCCAGGCCGGCGATGGCAACGTGCCTTGGCCTGCGCCAGGGTGCTCTCCTCTCGTCCTCGGGAAGAATCTCGGTATTCGCGGCCTTGTTCGATGACATTGCGACCTCCCTTGGGGACTGCCCAGCAGGACAAAGGGTGCCTGCCTTCACTGTCCCAACTAACAGATGAGAGGCCCAAGGCGTGCAATCGAGAACGCAATAGCCGATGGGCACAGATAGCACGGTTCCGTCCCGGGATCTGTTAGTTGATCAAGGAGGGGAGTGACCCCTCATCCGGGGCGTGGCCCAGTGGAGCTTTCTGGCCCAGTTGCCTTGTCTTCTTCCCAGAAGGAGTGGAAACTTGCGAGCTACCATGATAGTGCTCATCCTGCTGAACCTTGTCCTCGGCGTGGGTCTGCTGGTGTCGACCAGGAACGACGCGACGCAAGCGCGGGCCCTCCGCAATTGCTGCCGTGGTGAAGGTGCCGAGGCCTACTGCTGCGACCGGTGCTGTTGGCTCTGGACCACTTGTGACGGCGACAGTGACTGCCAGGATGCCTGACAGGTAGGCGGGCGCGATTGGTCATGGTCAGGAGGCTGAACGGATGACGACGACTCAGCGCCGCTGGAAGCCTGTCGGGTGGGCCGGGGCCTGCTTCAGGGCCGTTGCGCCCTGGCTTTTGCTGCTCGTGGGCGGCAAGGTCATCCTGACCCAGGTTTGGACGCCGCTGGCACCGTCGCTAACCCGATGGCTTTGGCTCATCGTTGACGACCTCGCCCTGGTCCTTCCGTTCCTCCTTTTCGCGGTGGGACTTGCTCTGGGACGAGTGTTGGGGCACTCGGCTCGTGCGTTTCGGGTGGCCATCTTCGCCGGCGTTTCGGTGAGCATCCTGTCCTACAGCCTGGACGCTTGGGTTGAACCGGGAATCGAGGACCGGATTCTGGCCGCGCGCGGCGCCGAAACCATCGACACACGGCGTTTCGGAACCCAGACGCCGGTTGGCATCCTCCGCAATCTCGACTTCGTCCAGACCAATCCACCGCCTCGGTATAGCCTTCAAACGAGCAGTCCACAGGAGTTTCCTCCCAACGTGCTGCTCTGGCGTCTGCACCACCCGCTGGCGCTCGCCGTATTCGGGATTGCCAACGTGCTCCTGGGGCTGCTGGCTTCCGAGTTGACGGTTGACCTGTCCAACCGGGTGAGGCGCACTGTGCGGTTGGCTATGGGTATTGGAGGTGGGATCGCTTTCCTCGTTGGCGTGGTGGTGGCTTCCCCTGTCGAGCCCTTCCTGCGCGACGGCACCATGCGCCCTGGGATCGCCGGTGCATGGCTACCGCTCCTCATACCCCTGATCCAGGGCCTGGTCCTTCGGTACCTCGTGACGCGGCGGCGGTACGGATGACCGACACGACGTTCGGTGTGCCCGATCCACTATCCGGCGGGGAAGCGCCTCCACGGAAGGAGCCGCGCTCATCCGGTGGCAACGACCCGCCAGCTGCGGAGCGCGATGCCATGCCCACTCGGGAGAAACCGCGCTCGTCCGGTGACAACGACCTGTCGGACACGGAGCACGACCCCATTGACGGGGTGGCCTTTCGGGATGGGGACGAGAAGTGCTTCCGCGCCGTCCTGGACCGTTATGAATCCCTGATTCGCATGGTCGTGTGGTCGTACGCAGATTCCGATGATGAACGGAATGACGTGTATCAGGAGGTCTGCATCCGGATGCTGGAGAAGCGGGCAAAATACCAGGAGCGGGACTCGATGGGCGGATGGATACGCACGGTGGCGCGCCACGTGGCGAAGAATTGGCGCGACGCGCGATTGGCGCGCGTGGCCGCGCATGACGAGTATGCGACCGCGGTTGCGCCATTCGAGGCGGCACGGCACATCACCGAGGACCCATCCAGGCTCTTGAACTACAAGGAGTCTCTGGCCAGCTCCAAGCGGGCTCTCGATGGCCTTTCGGATTCGCAGGCGGAAGCGTTCAGATTGGTCCAGATCGAGGGCTACACTGCCAGGGAGGCTGCGCGGGAACTGGGCTCCAACCGCAGGACCGTGCGCTCCAACCTGCGCCATGCCAGGAAGAAACTTCGGGAACAGTTGGCGGAGTTGAGAGATGAAATGCCCTGACCTGAGAACGCTGAGCCGAGTCGGCACGCCCAACGCCGATCCGGCCGTTTGGGAACACGTGACCAATTGCGAATCGTGCTGGCTGGACTGGCAGATCCAGCAAGGCTTGCGGTACCTGGAAGATCCCTTGGTCAAGAGTGCTTCGGACGTGAACGACCAGGTGATTGCCAGGGTCCGCATCCGGGCGCGGCGTGATTCCGAGCCGCCCGCGAGGTGGCGCGATGCCGCGCTATTCGGCGCCGTCGTCGCGATTGCCGTGCTCGCTTTCCTGGTTGCGGTTCCGGCGGCTGCAGTGACGATACCGGTCGCCCCGGCTGTGGGATACGCGGTCGCGGCAGGTGTCGGGGGCGCGCTCTACGTCAAGAAGCGGGACGAAGATCGCTTTGCTGGCGACCCTCGGATCGGGCCGTCGCGGTAAAGCGACCCGGATCTCGTTGTCGCTGTAGGGGTTGCCAATTCTTGCCAAGACCCTTGGCCGTGCCGAGATCGGTGTGATGCCTGTGCCGGGCGTCCAACCCCTACCGCCGATACCTGACCCCGACGACCAGCACCCGTTCGACACCGTATTCATCCCTCGCTACACCGAGCACGTCTTCATGGCCGACCTGCCAGAGCTGGAATGACGCTGGCAACATCACACGGCCGACGTACATGCCGTCCGGCCGGAACACGTCCCAGCGTACGCTGTCGGCACCGGGCATCGTGAAGCGCTTCGCCCACGATTCGCCGTTGAGGCCGAGCAGCACATCGACGTAGCCGGGCAGTGAGTCCGGCAGCGTGATCGCACGTCGCCGCTCGATCTCGTTAGCCAGGGTGGCATCGCTGGCGTTCGGTCGAGACCCTCTCACGAACTCCTCGAGCAGCTCATCCGTGCGCGCAGGCGGGTGCTCGTCGATGCGCGCAATCGTGTGCGGGGTGCCGTCCGGATCGAGAATCTGCACCTCGAACGCCGCGCCCACGACAAACGCAATGCCATGGGTCGAGATCGCCATGGCCGACTCGCTCGAGAACGGCACCGGAAAGAGTGAGGAGCCGCCACTCCCGGTCGGGACGGAGGCGATGCCAGCCTGCTTCCCCTCCGCTACCGTGTCAACGAGTGAACCGTCGAGGCTGTGGCGTACGAACAGCACCCGGCGGTTCGCCTCGCCAGCGAACAAGAGGCTTGTGAAGTCGTCCGCCGAGGTGAAATCGATGTCTGCCACGGATTCGAAGCTGGGGGGCGGGTTGGCGTAGGAAAGGACCATGCCGGGCCCGCCGGGTCGGAATACGTTCGCCGACAGTTCGACGTTGTTTTCGAGCGTCGCTGTCTCGATTAACCGACCGTTCATGTCGAAGCGGCTGATTCGGTCGAGCCGGTCATCCACGGCGAGGAGAGATCCGTCTTCCAGCGGCCAAACGGCATCGAGCGACTGGAAGTCGCCCGGCCCGCCGCCCTCTTGGCCGAAGGAGAGAACGTGCTGGCCTTGAGGGTCGAATACGCGAACCTCGAACGCCTGAGCGTCGGCCACGATGATGTTGCCGGCCTGATCGCGCGACACTGACGCGACCCTGCCGAACAGCAACTCGCTCGGCCCGCTGAACTCGCCGATGGAGAGGATGGGCGCCTCGACCAGCTCGGCGTAGAGGCGATCCGCCGGCGCATTGCGCACAGCGCGGATCCCGGCAGAATCCGTGACGCTCGCAGCGGGTGCCGACGACGGTTCCGCGTCACTGCATGCGGCGAGAACGATCAGGAGCGAGAACCCGCAGTTTCTGCTCATGCGCTGCCACCGCGCTGCCGACCGCCGTACGGTTCCTGAATCTGCCAGTCCAGCCGACAGGAACGGCAGTTCATAATGTGCTCCACGACCGACGGATCTGCTCTTGTGGTGCCCGCTCGCGCGAGGCAGGTAGGGTCGGGACACGTCATGGTTGTAGAGCGCAAGTTGCTGTCGGAGGGCTTTCCGGGTACGCCAAAGGTGGGCCCGAATGGTCGCGAGCGAAATCCCCATGCGTCGTGCTGCCTCCCAACCCACCCGCCTCACGATCTGCGGCGAACGCCTTTCGGTCGCCGCCTCTGAACCATCGGGGCCATTAGACAGCCGCGTCAGCCGCGTCAATGTCTCCACTGCATTGCACGTTTCGGACGCTGGAGCTGTTAACAGGGAAACGTGGCGGTCATTCCGCTCGACTACCCACCCCGAAAGGATCTTCCCGATGAAGAAGTCCCGAAGAGGCACAGTCCCGCTGGCGTTGGTGTTCGCCCTGATCGGCTCGGTACCTGCGTGCGTCGATGAGCATGTGTCCCCGATTGTCACCGAAGCCAGCATCGAGCCGTATCTGGAGTTCGCCCAATTCCTTACTTTCGGCATCCCTGATGACGGAGGTGGCGTCGTCATTACAGCAGTCCATCCCGATGAAATGGGACTTGAATACCGGGGTGCCATGACTGTTCCCGGTACTGAGATGCTCGCTTATCGTGGTCCACTCATTCCCCGCGAATACCTCTATGCCCGGGCTATCCTGCAAGGGATGTCGACCGAAAGAAGCTCCTACATGGTGTTCGTTCGCGATCCCGAGCGGATGGCTGACCGAATCCCTCCCGAGATGGAAATCACGGGCGTGTTTCCGGTCAAAGGGGGTGGCGTGGTGTATCAGGGCGTCATGTCCGCGTTGCCTTCAGCGACTGACGAGCCATCGGTCGATCACGTCGGCGCATCGTCCGCGAATTGCCGTGTATCAGATTGGAAAAACCCGCCGGGCGCGGACGAATACGGACTAACTGGCCCCAAGACGGCTCGAGCAAGGGAGTATAAAGACTACATCGACTGCATCAGGGGGCTATTGGACCTGATCAAGGATGAGCCTTGCGTGGTCGCGAAATCCCCGGTATGGAACCCCGAGACAAAGGTATATGATATGGAAGCCGTGATTGTCTGCGATCCACTGCTTTAGAAAGCCAGACCTCGCCCCAGTGAGGAGAAAGGCAGGGTTATTCATGAAGTACTCCAGACGACTGCAATTCGGCGCGTTGGGAGCTCTTCTCATAGTTGTAGCCAGCCACGTACCAGTACCGATAGTGGACGGGGGTGTCGTGGGTGCCCAGAGCTCGGAGCAATGCAACTTCTCCGATTTCCTGAACCCTCCGGGCTTGTTGGACCATGTGCGAAACACCCCTCGGCTCCAGGAATGGCTAAGATACACGGAATGCCTCACCCGCTTGGGACTATCAATTGAAGGCATGAAGGAGTGTTTTATTGCACTGAACCCAGTCTATAACCCTGATACAGGTGACTATGACGTGGAATCATATGTCGTGTGTACCAGTTTACTATGAGTGTTGGGACGACCTCCTTGTTGGCTCAAGGTGTACAAGTACGGTATCCACCTGACACCGGGCCTCGCCGAGGTCAGGTCTGAAGATCTCGCTTCCCGCCTCGCTCAAGTCCTAATGTCGACGATCAGGTCGAGCGTCGCGGATACGGGAGCAGCAGCGCGTATGTCCGCGAACTCATCCGCTGTGATCGCGATCGCCAGCATGTCCGGGGCCTGCTGCTGGAGGGCGGTGAGTCGGAGCCCGCGGCCGCGGCGGGCGGCGCGTATTTCGAGACGCTGAGGAACCGCGTTCGCCACTACTCGGGGGAATGACGCCGAGATCGGTGGTTCTGCGGGCCGCAGCCCGGCGGGACGTCAACGACGCGGTCGACCACTCCCTGGCGGGCGCCGGGGCGTAAGACCGCACTGCGCTGCATCGACCGTTTGGAACAGGCGCTTCGCCACGCCGCCATGAGCGTGGTGTCGGGGTTGCCCCGCTAAGGTCATGAAGTCAACCTGTCGGGCTGCGCTCCTCGCCGGTCAGGTCCCTTCCCGACCTGGTCTTCAACATGACGGCCCGTGGTCAGGCGGGATGTCTGGCGCGTGCTGCACCGCCGGCGCGACATTTCCTATCGACCACATCAGAGAGACCTAGGACGAACATGAAATCAACCCTCACCTTAGCCGTGTTGGCGGTCTCGGCTCTCCCTCCACCCGCCGCGGCTCAGGACCTCGGCCCGACCCTCATCCAGGTGGACAGCGTGGTCCTGCAGGAAAGCGAGGACCACTACATCGGACAGCCGGGGGAAATGATCTTGGGGCCGCGGGGCTCGTTTGTCGTGATCGATTTCTTTGCGGCCAACGCGATTCGGTTCGATGGCGCGGGCCGACCGATTCGCACATTCGGAAGACGTGGCCAGGGCCCGGGAGAGTTCTACCAGATCGGAGTCGGCGGTTTCGTCTCCGGCGGAGTTGTAGGGATCACCGACGGCCAACCACCGGAAATGCAGATCGAGTTCTTCGACTGGGATTCGGGCGAGCACCTGGGCCAAGCCAGGTCGGACGGCCTCGTGAGCTCGCTGGGGGCTACACGCCGCGGCAGGCTCTGGGCGGGCGGCATCAATCCGGACACATGGCTGGCGCTTGGTTCCCGCCGTTTGCGGGAATTGCTCAGGGACCGGGTTTCTCTGCAACCCCCGAGGATCCCGCTGGATCGCATGGCGGTGCCCCGCACGTATGTTGAAGACAGCACGCTCCTGGGCGTCGGAGGACATACGCGGATGCACGTTTCAGAAGAGAGCATCATCTTCGCATTTGGAGCCAGCCCATACCTGCTGATGCTCGATCTGGATGGCGAAGTCGTCGACACGATCCCGCTGCGCGCCGCCAGGCGGCGTGGCGTGCCGCCGGACGATGAACTTATCGAGATGATGAGCGCTGACGACGGAGAGTTTTCCGACCCCGATGAGTATTTTGCGATGCAGGAGGAATTGTTTGCGAAGGTATCCAGCCTCATGAACGTGTCCCGTGACGAGGTCGGCAACATCCACACGATCCACCAGGAAGGCGAACTCAGCGGGACGCGGGTGAGCGGCACCCTGTACCTGAGCAGCCTGAGCCACGATGGTACGAGACAATGTCCGGATACTCTGATCCCCACCTCCGACGTCGGCAGGCCGATAACTGCGCTACGGGACAACGAGTTGTTCGTCCTGGATCAACGCATCGAGGCTGGTCCGGACAACCTTCGCACCGTCCTAAGGCGCTTCACGATCGATTTCGAGAACTGCACCGGAGAGGTCCGACGGCCGGGCTGATGCTTAGGGCACGGAGTTCCGCGCTTTCCGCACCGTTGGGTTGCAGCGGTGCGCACCGCGTGCTTCCGCTGGCCGTCCTTCTCGCGGTCGCTTTGCCCGCCCTCGCCCAAGGGCAGGTCGTGCGCGGTCGACTGGTGGATGCCGACGGGGAACGCGGAATCGGCGGCGCCATGATGACCCTGCTCGACCGCAGCGGGAACGAGGCGGAGCAAATCCTCACCCGAACCGCCAGCGGGCTCTTCGAACTGTCCGCGCCCGACCCCGGCGAGTATCGGCTCAGGGCGGAACGAATCGGGTACGAGAGCACCTTCTCCGACTACTTCCGCGTCGAGTTTGGCGATACCGTCACGGTCAATTTGACCGCGCGTGTGGAAGCGGTGTCCCTCGTCGGAATCGAAGCGGATGTCGGACGCAGGTGCGAGGTGCGGCCGGAGGAGGGTCTGGCCGTCGCGAGGGTCTGGAACGAGGCGCGCAAGGCTCTGGCCGCCGCCGCCTGGACCCAGGAACGCGGCATGTACCAATACGAGATGCTGCGGATCAAGCGGCGCCTGGACCGCAGAGGCCGAAGGATCGAGGCGGAGGACCGGAGTACCGACAGCGCGTACACCGACGCCCCGTATGTCTCGCGTCCCGTCGATTCGCTGGTGGCCGGCGGATTCGCCCGCATTACGTCGAGCGAGTCCGTCTTCTGGGCTCCCGACGCGGCCGTGCTCCTCTCCGACGAGTTCCTCGACACCCATTGCCTGAAGGTGACGGAGGGGGGAACCGACGCCCCGGGCATGGTCGGCCTCGCCTTCGAACCGGTTCGTGAGCGGCAACTTGCCGACATCGCCGGGACGATGTGGCTGGACCCCGAGACCGCGCGGCTCAGATGGCTCGACTTCGACTACGTGCAGCTCAACGTGCCCGGCTCGCTCCTGGCCGCGTCTCCCGGTGGCCGGGTGGAGTTCGAGGCCCTGCCCAACGGCACCTGGATCGTGACTTCGTGGAGCATTCGCATGTTCATGCCGGGCGAGGCCATTCATCCCCTGACCGGCCGCCCCGCGGCGACCCTGGATGGAATCACCGTGCAGAGCGGAAACGTGCTGCGGGTCCACGGTACCGAGGGCGTCGTCTACGAGGGACACACCGGCGGCCGTATTGTCGGCACCGTTCGCGACTCGCTGGAGGTCGGGCTGCCCGGTGCTCGCGTATTCCTCGAGGGCTCGGGGACCGAGGTTGTCACGGACGCCCAGGGACGGTTCGAGCTGGCGCACCTGCGACCGGGTGTCTACACCGTGCACTACACCCACCCGTACATGGAGCAGCTCTGGTACGAGCCCGAGACCTCCGAGGTGGAGGTGGAGAACCCGTGGGTTCCGGCGCAGCTGCAATTCTCGGCGCCATCAATGGAAAAGGTGCTGGACGACCTTTGCAACAATCGAGCCCGGCCTCGCGCCCCTCTGGTCGCGGTAGACAAGCTGGCCTGGCGCAACGGGGTGTTGACCGGCGTGGTGACCGACGAAGAGGGACAACCCGCCCCGGAGGCCACCATCTACCTGCAGGCGCATGCCTACGAGGCGGGCAGCGTTTTCTTCGAGACATTCGGAATGGGCGGCGACAAACAGCTCGAAAACATGCGCTTGCGCTCCAACGAGCGAACCAGTGATTCGGGGTTCTACCGGGCTTGCTGGGTGCCGGTCGGAATCCCGCTCGAAGTGCTGGTGGTCGAGAAGGACGAGAGGATCGACCGCGACGCGCTCGAGGAGGCGCTGAGTCTGGCCGACCTCTTCCCCGACAGGGTGCAGGTCATCACAATCGACCTCGACAACGCGTACCACTCGCTGGACCTTCGGGTCGGGCGGGCAATCACTCCGCGATAGGTCCGGTAATAGTCGGATCTCCTTGTCGCTGTGCGGGTTGCCAATTCTTGCCAAAGCGGCTAGTCTCCCCCCATGAGTACCATGAACATCTCGCTTCCCGCCTCGCTGAAGTCCTATGTCGACGACCAGGTGGAGCGTCGTGGATACGGGAGCAGCAGCGCGTATGTCCGCGAACTCATCCGCCGTGATCGCGATCGCCAGCACGTTCGGAGCCTGCTCATCGAGGGCGGTGAGTCGGAGCCCGCGGCCACGGCGGACGGCGCGTATTTCGAGACGCTGCGGAACCGCGTTCGCCACTACTCGGGGGAATGACGCCGACGTCGGTGGTCCTGCGGGAGGCAGCCCGGCGGGACGTCAACGACGCGGTCGACCACTACCTGACGGGTGCCGGACGCAAGACCGCACTGCGCTTCATCGACCGCGTGGAAGAGGCGTTTCGCCACGTCGCCATGAGCGTGGAAACGGGGTCGCCCCGCCACGGCCATGAACTCAACCTGCCAGGGCTCCGCACCTGGCCGGTCAGGTCCTTTCCCTACCTGGTCTGCTACATGACGGCCCGCGGCCAGGTGGATGTCTGGCGGGTGGTGCACCGCGCTGACCCGCGTGGCCAGGATCGCTGATCCGCGGTGAGGACCGGCAAGGGCGTCGCCGTCGCCGTGATCGACAGCGGCGTCAACCCCGACCACCCACATGTGAGCGGCGTCGCCGGGGGCGTGCGGATCGACCTCGCCGGGGACGCGTCGGGCGACCATGTCGACCGGCTCGGCCACGGCACCGCGGTCTTCGCCGCAATCCAGGAGAAGGCGCCGGGTGCCGACCTCTTTGCGGTGCGCGTCTTCGAAGATCGGCTGAGGACGAGTTCCCGGGCGCTGGTCGCGGCGATCGACTGGGCGGCGGAGCGGCGCATGCGGGTGGTGAACCTGAGCCTCGGGACGCTGCGCGAGGAGCACGCGGGTCCGTTGGGTGAGGCGCTGGAACGGCTCGCTCGCGCCGGAGGTGTCGTGGTGGCCGCGGCCGAAGCGGACGGGCAGCGGTGGTGGCCGGGCTCGCTGCCGTCGGCAATCGGGGTCGTGATGGACGCCAGGTGCCCGCGCGAGCGCGTGGACGTGCGGGAAACGAGCAGCAGCGAGGATGGGCGGGAACGCGACTGGGTGCTCGCGGCTTCGCCCTACCCCAGGCCGATCCCGGGAGTGCCGGTGGAAGCCAACCTTAACGGCATCAGCTTCGCCGTCGCCAACGTGACGGGCGTGCTGGCGCGCCGTGTGGAAGGCGTTAGCGGCCCTCTGACACCGGAGGTCTGTCGCGAGCTGCTGCTCGGGGCGAAGAATACCCGCGCTCCGAAATCCGCTCCAGAACGCGAAAGAACAACCAAATCGCGAACAGTCCCACCCCAAGAACCGCCAGGCAGAAAACCACCATCCCGCCCATGAGGACCAGTGAGCGCGCGAACTCGCTCATCGCGGACCGCCTTCTTCCTCCCCGCTCCGGTACCAGTCCTCCCGCAGCCAGGCCACCAGCAGCCGGATCTCTTCGTCGCTGAGGATCTCCTCGGGGCCGAACGCCGGCATCCGGTCGTTGCGGTCGCCGTAGAAGCGCGGGTGCGAGGCGTCGCGGATGAACGCGGTCAGCCACTCCTCCGACCCGAACCCGGTGAGCGTCGGACCAAGAGGCCGCTCCACCACGTCCTGGAATTCGTGGCACTCGGTGCATCCGACCGACGCCGATGAGATCAGCGCAGTTCCCTCCAGGATCTCCGCACGGTCGGCTTCGTCGGCTTCCGCCTGATACGGCAGCGCCGCCTGCGCCGAGACGGCCTTGATCACCTGCGCCAGATCCGCCTGTTCCTCGTGGGTGAAGCCGGCGACCCGGCTCTGCACCATGCGTACCATCCGGCCCCGGGCGAACTCGGTGCCCCCGAAGTACTCGGACGTCGCCACGCGCTCGGGATCCAGCAGCCCCTCCAGCCACTCCCGGCTGGCGAACCGCTTCAGTTCGGCGGCGGTCTGGGGTTCGGGCAGGGGGCGTCCCATGCCATCGTGACCGTCGTAGGTGTGGCAGCTGGCGCACCGCTCGGCGAAGAGACGCGGGCCCTGCGTAAACGGGTCGCTGCGCAGGAGCGCCAGAGCCCCGCTCGCGGGAATCCCGCCGCCCGCTCCGGCCAGCTCGACGGCGCGCTCCGCCTCGGCTTCGGCGTGGGTCTGGGCGAAGACGAAGTCGGGGTCGGCGCGGTCCTGGGCGTAGGCCAGCCAGGTGAGCAGCGCGACGCCGGAGAGCACGCCGCCGGTCAGGCCAAGGTTGAAGCGATGGCCCAGGCGCCACCGGCCCGCGAACGGCATGAGGGTGATCAGGGTGACGACCAGCCCGGGGATCACGATCGCGCCGATGACCTCGGTCCCGGCCGGGAAGTACTTCAGCCACTGGAACAGGAACATGAAGTACCATTCGGGCCGCGCGGCCGCGTAGGGCTCGGCAGCGTCCGCGGGGGCTCCCAGCGGCGCCCCCCCCGTGCGGATCACGAGGTACAGCACGGCGGCCATCACCGCGAGGCAGGCCACGGCATCCCGCAGGGCCTGATCGGGCCAGAACCAGCCGTCGCGCGGTCGGGGCGGGTGCGAGGCCGGCCCATCCTGCCCATCCTCCTCGGCACCCTCCGACTGTGTGGCGTGCTCTGTTTCGCGGGGCTGGCCCGCCGTGACCCCGTGCCGCCGGAACAGGTAGACGTGGCCTGCGATCAGGGCGATCAGCGCGCCGGGCAGGACGCCCGCGTGGAGCGCGAAGAAGCGCGTCAGGGTGAGATGGCCGTAGTCCGCGCCACCGACGAGCACCTTCTGCAGGGCCGGGCCGACCACCGGCGTGATCGATGCGATGCTCGTGGCCACCTTGGTCGCCCAGTAGCCCTTCTGGTCCCACGGAAGCAGGTAGCCCGTGAGCGACAGGCCGAGCACGATGTGCAGCAGGACGATGCCGAACCAGAAGTTGACCTCGCGGGGGGCCTTGTACGCGCCCGCCACGACCACCTGCATGAGGTGCAGGACGAGAAGGATCATGGTGGCGTGGGCCATGTAGTGATGGATTCCACGCAGCATCCAGCCGCCGGCCATGACGTTTTCGATGTAGTAGACGCTTTCCCAGGCACCCTGTGCGTTGGGACTGTATGCGGCCCACAGGATGATTCCGGTGACGAACTGCACCGCGATCGCGAAGGTCAGCGCGCTGCCCCACACGTAGCGCCACTTCGCGCCGCCGGGGATGGATTCGACGAGCGCCTTGCGGAGCAGGTCCCGATAGCCCGTCCTGTGGTCGAGCCAGCCGAGGAGCGACTTCACGCGACCGGCGTCTTGTCGGCGCGGCCGGGAAGGAAATTCTGGAACCGCACCCAGATCTGGTCTCCGTCGCGGATCTCGACGTCGAGCGTGTCCATGTCGCGGGGGCTGGGGCTCGCCGGGTCGTCGACGGTGCCCTCGAGGTCGAAGCTGCTCTTGTGGCAGGGACACACGAACCGGGATCGGTCGGCGGCGAGGTTCACGAAGCAGCCGGCGTGGGGGCAGATGACGTTGAACGCCTGCAGCGAGTCCTCCGTGCGGCGGAGGTAGACCGCGCCCACCGGCATGTTGCGCTGGGTGTTCCACGCGTCGATCCGGTCGGCGGTGACGCGGAACTTTCGTGGGACTCCGTCCGCCGGGATGGCCGCAAGCCGGGCGACGGGGACCAGCGCGGGGTCGCTGGAGGCGCGTCGCAGGGGGTCGAAGACGACGCGCAGGCCCGACCAGACGGGAGCGAGGAGGGCCAGTCCGGCCGCGGCGATCGCTCCGGCCCCGGCCAGGAAGCCTCGGCGGGCATGGCCGCCCGGGCCGGCGGATTGTTCCTCGGGTGGGCGCGGAGGGTGGCTGCTCATTGGGTGCGGATCATCCGGCTTCCTGGTGTCACTGCCGAGTTGGCGAGGGTGAGGGCGGAAGTTACGGACGAGTGCGGAACATCGCAATGTAATGTATACTTTACATTATGTAATCTCTAGTATACATACCCATAGGATAGCGGGGGCCCGGCTATCCCTCCTGGAACGGAACGAATTCGTGAGCGAGTCCGGGCAGTTCGAGCGACAGGGCCAGCCCGTGGGCCTCGTCGGCCAGATCCGGGAGCGGTACACCACTTCTCCGCCCCAGTCGGACCTGCTCCAGCGTGAGCCGCAGCCACGCCACCGGATCGGCCTCACGGGTGGCCAGGGCACCGTCCTCCAGCATCTTCAGGGCACCGTCTCCGTCTCCGGTGCGGGACCGCAGGCGGGCGTGGAACAGGACCAGGTCGACCGAGGCGCCTCCGGGGGCCTTGTCCGGCGGGGATCGTCTGGCGAGGCGCTTGGCCTGTCCGAGCTTTCCCAACTCCAGAAGGCAGTTGCCCAGGATGCTCGTGTGCCGGGCCCTCAGGTTCGGGGATACGGTCGGCATCGCTCGCCCGGTCGCCTTGCCGGTCGCGCCGGCCTCGCCCACGGCCGCGTCGCCGACAATCCCGTCACGGGCGCCAACCGCTTCGATGGCGGACCAGGCTTCCTGCGGATCGCCCTCGGCAAGGGCCAGCGCCGCTTGTGCCATCCGCTCCATGGACCGCACCACGGGGCAGTCCATGTGCTCCGCGACTGCGCGTGCCTCGCTGAGCATCTGGGCGGCCGGCTCGAGACTGCCGGTATTCGTGTGCCACTCGACGAGGTCCAGCAGGAGCTGCACGTACGAAGCGGGGTCTTCCACGGACCTGGCGGCTGCGGTGATCTTGGCCTGCAGTTCCTGGCCCTCCGGCGTCGCGAGCCGGCCCACGGCAATGAGCGCGACGGCGTGACGGTGCAGGGCGTACATCACCTCTTCTTTCAGGCGCGCCCGCATTGCGATTTCGACGGCCCGCTTCGCGTGCGCCAGGCCGCCCGTGGGGTCGCCGCATGCAGTCTTCATGGCCAGGGAGGCCTCGGTTCGGCAGCGCGCGACATCGTCTTGACACTCCGATCCCGTTCCGATCTCGGCCAGGAAGTCGGCCATCGCCTCGTGGTCGGCCGACCTGTGCAGCACCTGGAGTATCGTGTCCCGGACCGTGGGCCCCAGCCATCGCTCGCCGAGCTGCTCGGCCTCTTCCAGCAGCCTGGTCAGGTCGGCGAGCACGGCCTCGGTCCCGTCCAGGCCTAGAAGATGACGAGCGTCTGTCACCGCCAGCCCCAGCTGGATGGCGCGCACCGGGGACAGTTCACCGCCTTGAGACGTGATTCCCCTGGCCACGCGCAGCACTCCGGACAGCCGCCGCGACCGATAGCACGCCCAGGCGAGGCGAACGCCTGTCTGCGCCCTGGCCCGCGCCTCGGTTACCTGATACGCGGCTGCAAGTACGGGGAGACGGTTGGCGACGCCATCCCGTGGGACCCGCTCGAGTGCCTGGGTGGCGAACACCTGCGCCCGGTCGCTGTCTCCGGCACGGTGGTAGTGTACCGAGGCCGCCGCCAGGAGGGCGTTGTCGGACCGCGTTACCAGGAGGTCGGCCACCGAACGATGAAGACTGGACCGACGACCGGGGCTGAGGGTCCGATAGAGGGCCTGCCGGACGAGGCCGTGGCGCAAACGGGCCCTGTAGCCGGCCCAGGAGATCAGGCTCGACGCTTCAAGTCGCTCCAGGGCGCCGATGCACTGTTCGGTGGTAGCCTCCAGGATCTGTGCCAGTTCCGCGGCACTGGCCGCGTCGCGCAGAACGGCGAGCCCGTAGAGCACCTGCCTTGCGACATCGTCGAGCCCGGCCAGGTGCCGGGCAACGATATGCTCCACCGACAAGGGAATGGGGACGCCCCACTCGTCCGGTGCCGGCAGCTTTTCGGGCTGGGTGGCGAGCTCGACGACGAAGAGCGGGTTTCCCCCGGCCAGTTGCGACATCCGCCGCACCCAGCGGTCCCCAAGCGTGATTGGAGATACCGACCGCGCCAGGTTGGCCGCGTCGTCCGCGCTCAACTCACCGAGCCGGATGGACTCGGCGTCGGGACCGCGTTTCAGTTCCTCGGTGAATCGCGAGAGGCGCCCGTTCCTGACCAACTCTTCGGGACGATAGGCGACAACGAGGTTGAAGTAACCCTGTGACCAGCGCCGGTGCAGGTACTGCAGCACCATGGCCGACTCGTTGTCGACGTAATGGAAGTCGTCCACGACGAGAAGTACCGGCTCGGTCTTCGCCATCGTGGCAAACAGGTGGAGGAACGCATCGCCCGCGTATCGCGCGGCGTGGCCGTCCGGCAACCGAACCCGCCGCGGCATGTGGGTGTCCTCGGCAAACTGGGGCAACAGCGACACCATCACGGAACGCCACGGATTGTGCAGCTCCCGAAGGAAGGGGAGCACCCAGGGAGCCTTCAGCCCCTGCGCGAGCGAGCTCAGAGGGATATCCGCCGCCAGTTCCTCCGGACGTATCCGGATTACCCGTACCTGGCGGGACGAGAGGCCCTCGAGCACCTCTTCCAGGAACCGGGTCTTTCCGACCCCCGCGGCGCCACGGACCGTGATCGTGCCCCAGGGACGGACGTCCGGGGTCTGCAGCATGCGCCTGGTCAGCGCTGCCCTTTCGGTGGCGCGACCAAGAAAGGGAATCTTCCTGCCGAGCCTGGTGTAGGGTACGGACGCGAGCGAGCCAGACTCGCCGTAGACATTCCGGAGAGCCTTCAGAAGCGCTCTCGTTTCCGGTTGCGGCACCCAGCCTTCCTCCTCGAGGGCCCGTTCCGCGAACGCCCGGTAAACGGATTCCGCCTCTCGGACCGACCCGTACAGGGCACGCGCATGCATCGCCCTGCGGAGCGCCTCCTCCTCGTCCGGAGACAGCTTGAGAAGCGTACCCACGGCTTCTTCGGCGACGATGCCGTTCCGGGTCAGTTCCGCGTTCTTCCAGCTCGCCTGGGCGGCCGTCTCCAGCTTGGCCTGGTGAGCGGCCTGCTGGCCGCGAATCCAGTCGGCGCAGGATGCGACGAACTTCTTGGGCAGCGCGGAAAGGAATCCGGAATCCATGAGCCCCGCGGCCGCCTTGAAGTTCTCCGCGTCGATCAGGCGTTCGAATTCCTGCAGGTCGGTGGCCACAACATCGGGGTGGGCGCGGACGAGTTCGCCATCCAGCGAGACGATCGTAGCTCCGGACCGATGGTTGGTCTGGTAGACCAGCTGGCTGAGCCGGTGGCGCACCGCCTTCGTGTTGGCGTCGCCCCAGAGATGCTCCTGCACGGTAGAACGTGGCGTTTCGGTCGCCGGAAGTCCGTACGCAACAGCCACGAGCCCACTCTGGAACCGCGAGAGCTTGATGGGGCTGCCGTCCCGAATCAGGATTGGCCCTCCGAAGAGGCGAAGCAGAAGCCCGGTGTGTGCCCCCCTGCGATCGGCGGTCGACCCGCGCCCGCTCATCATCGAGCGTTGGCGACGGCCCTGGTGGCTCGCCGCCTGGCGGAGACAGAGGGTTCGATTGCGGTTTCGGCTATGGAGGGACGGGAACCCACGACTTTCGAGGTGACGCCACCGATGGCCACCTCGCGAACCAGCCAGGATTCGAAGACCCATTCCCAGCCGTATCGCTCCCGCGTGTGCTGGGGCCGGATGCCGCAGAGACGGTACATCTGATTGCTCATGGAAAAGCCGTCCGGGTAGCCGAGCGAGGTGGCCACCTTGAAGAGGCTCTCCGTACTGTTCTGCAGCTTGAAGGTCGCGCGTATCAGGCGTGCGATGTGAAGCCAGTGGGACGGAACGGGCAGACCGCTGTTGAGAAGCCTGCGGCCAAGAGCCCGTCTGGACACGTACAGGCTTCTGGCCAGGTCGGTGATGGTGCTGAGCCTGGCGCTGAGTTCGACGATGCGCTGAATGATGTTCCTGGTGGTCGGGTCCACCGAGAAGCCCCGCCAGGCCATGTAGTCCGTAACGCTCGGCGCGAGAGCGACCGGTGGACGGCGTATGACCTGCGCGATTTCGTGAGGCCGCAGGGTCTCGTGATGCGGCAGAACCGCCTGGGGCCTGGTCTTCTCGACGGCCCGGAGAATGGGCACCAGGGGGGCGCGCTCGTCACTGTCGGGCAGAATGATCGCGAGGGTTACGCCAGCGAGTCGGCTGGCGACGAAGTCGGTGGCTTCGCTCCACCCTTCGGCCTTGAGATCCCAGGCCATGATCCAGCCCCCTCCAAGCGGCTGAATCGGATCGGCGAGGTCGACTTCATGAAGACGGCCGTACGGCGGCCCCAACAGGGATACCGCACTGCGGCGGCTTCGGCTGTTCGGCATTTCGATGGTTGCTCCTGGCTTGGGCGGTTATTTGCCCAGTCAGGCTAGTTTGCTACCATCACTGACCGATCACCGCCGCCCCACCCCTCTTCCCGTGTACAAGGACACAGTGGGGCGTGATTGCGCTGAAAGCGAGCGACTGGCGTGTCTGTTCGGACGCTGTTCGTGTCTTTCGGTCACTGATTCCCGCTTGTCGGCCCGCAACTTGCGCGCAGTCCGTGAACGAATGGATCTTGCGGGCTGAAACGTACGTCTGGTTGCCTGTCGTTTACTTCCTGATTCCAACATCGAGTGATTGCCGAAATTGCCTGAAATAGCCACTGTATCCGCCGCCGAAGCCGACACGACGCTCCTGACCGCGCTGCGCCGCCTGCGCGGTCGCGCCACCCTTGGCGATGTCGTGTCGGCCACCGGCATGCCCGAGGACCAGGCCGAGACCGCACTCAAGGGCCTGCTCGAGACCCATCGGGGCCACCTGGAAGTCTCCGATTCGGGCGATCTCCTCTACCAGTTCGACCCCAAGCTGATCGAGCGGGCGCGGGAACCCTTCGGGGTCCGCTTCCGGAGGGCCGCGTGGTCCGCGTTCAAGACGGGCTTCAAGGTGTGGACGGCCGTCATGCTGGTCGTCTATTTCATCGTCTTCGTGGCCCTGATCATCGCGGCCATGACCGCGAACCGGGACGGCCGCGGCTTCGGTCGACGCGGCGGTTTCGGTCTGGGCGACCTCTTTATCCTCCACTGGCTGATGGGGGGCAGGGGATGGAGCCGGGGGAGCCTGTACTACGGACACAGCCACGCCAGGCGGCTGCCGAAGGACGCGAGGCCGCCGTTCTACAAGAAGGTCTTCGCGTTCATCTTCGGCCCCGAGGAGCCACGGCCGACCCAGCTGCAGAAGGACAGGAGCGCGTTGCAGCTGATCCGGGCGCGCAAGGGCGTGCTCACTTCGGCCGAACTGGTCGAACACACCGGGCTGGCGTTAATGGATGCGCAAGAGGAGATGGGACGTCTGACCGGTGCCCACGGGGGTGATCCGGGGGTGTCCGAGCGGGGAGAAGTGGTTTACACCTTCCCCGGCCTGATGAAGAGCGCCCACGGGAAGGTCCGGACGCGCGAACCCAATCCTGCGTGGCTTCGCCTGGAGTACCCGAAGAAGCTGACCGGCAATAACGCCGGCGCGAACTGGGGCATCGGCGCGATGAACGGCTTCAACCTGACGGCGGCGACCGTGATCGGGCTGGGTCCGGCCCTGCAGACCACGACCGCAGCGGCGGTGGCCGTCGATCCGCTGTGGTTCTGGGGACTCGGAGTCGTGCCCCTGACGTTCAGCAGCATGTTCTTCGGGATACCGCTGGTGCGGTCATTGGGGCTCAGACGCGAGAACGCGGGACGTCTGCGCCGGAACGTGCGCCGTCTTCTGATCGGCCTGGTCTACAGCCGCAGTGTCGGGGCGGTGCGCTGGGTCAGTGTCGCCGACGCGATTCGGCATGTAACGCCAAGGCTGAAGGACTGGAATGTCGGTCCGCGCGTCGTGCTCAAGGAGCTGGAGACTCTCGCGGCCGAGTTCAACGCCGAGGTCGAGGCGGATGACGATGGTTTCCGGTATCGCTTTCCAGCCGTCCGCGAGACCTTCGTGGAAGCCGAGTTGACGCGCCGCGCGCTGAAGCTCGGGGATCAGAAGCTCGGCCGGATCGTCTACGCGACCTCAGACACGAGCGAAGAGGCTTCAAAGCGGGATCTGGAGACGTTCGACCGCGAGTTGATGCGCGCCGAGGTGGACGTCTCGCGCTACCTGCCGTCTCCCGGCGAGGTGGGGTACGAGGAGGACTTCGAGTTGGTGATGGAGGACAAGCGCCCCGCGCGGGTCAGGTCCCGTCCCCGGGGTCGCCCGTCCCGGCCTCGATCTCGGCCGCAATGGCGTTGAACGCGTCACGCCACCACGCGATGGGTTGAGCCCCCACCAGAGGCACGCCATTGACCAGGAAGGACGGCGTGCCCCGTATGCCGAGGCGGCCGCCGGAAAGGATGCCGCTGCGGACCCGGGGCCGGTGGCGTTCGTCCGCCAGGCAGGCCTGAAACTCCGCCGTGTCCGTGCCGGCCTCGCGTGCGAGTTCCGCGAAGACGGGGCTCGGGTCACCCAGGCTCTTCCAGTCGGCCTGGCGCTCGTAGAGCAGCTTGCTCATGGGCGGGAAGAGGTCCTGCTCGCCCGCGCACTCGGCCGCATACGCCGCAGGAAGCCCGTTGGCGAACATCCCGCTGACATAGGTCACGTACTTCCAGCGAACCTTCCCGGTCTCGATGTATTCCTCCATGAGCGTGGGGAACGTCTCGGTGTGGAATCGGCGGCAGTAGCCGCAACCGTAATCGCTGAACTCGACCACGGCGATGGGGGCGTCCACGGAGCCGAAATCGAACCCGATCTCCCCCAGCGTGAACTCCTGGGCCGGCGGCTTCAGCGTCGTGCCGCCGTCGGACAGCATCGATGTCGGAATCGACTGGGACAAGCTTCCGGATGTTGCGCGGTCTTCGCGGGCGGCGGCTTCACCGCTGCCGTCCCCGTCCCCGCCGCCGCCGTCGCATCCGAGCGTGACGAGCAGTGCCGCGACCGGCACAAGCGCCTTGTTCATATGCCTTCTCACGATTGCCGTTCTCCTGTCTCCTCCGGCGTCGCTGCCGCGACGTCCTGGCCTGCCCCGGCGACATCGTCCGCCGAACTCGAATCCTGACGCTGCCCGGCCCGTTCCGCCACCCCTTCACCATAGATGCTGCCGGGATGCAGCCGGTTGGGCATCCGCTCGCGGATCACAACGGTCTCGGCGATCTTGTCGTGGATCGCCTGCCGGTTCGGGTCCCACCACACCTGCGCGAACCCGAGCAGCCCGGTTGCGAGGCCGGCCATGTAGCCGCCGGCCCGCTCAAGCGACAGGTACAGCCCCAGCGGCTCGCCGTTGAGCCTCACCACGCGCAGCCCCATCGCCTTCTTGCCGGGCGTTCGGCCCTGCCACAGCGCGAAGAAGAGGGTGAGGTAGACGGTGCCCCATCCGAAGATCAGGCCGGCTTCGTCGGCGGCGTCCCGTATCCAGGTGAAGAGGGTAGACCGCGATTCGGCCTCGGCCAGTTGCTCGCGCAGCTCCTCGTGTTCCACGCGGCTGTCGGCCAGGTCGTCCTCGAGGTCGTCCACTCGGGCGAGCAGCGTGGCGATGCTGTCGTCGACGTTCCTCGCCGACTCGCTGTCGAGCGGCACGGCGCTTCCTTCCGGCGTACCGATCACGACGCCCTGGGCCGCGGGCACGGCCACCTCGCCGTCCGGTTCCGTCATCATGCGCAGCATGGCCGGGACAACCGTGGTGACCCCGATGGCGACCACGAAGACCATCGCTCCCGCGCATCCAAGCGCGAACTTCTGTGTGCGCGTGGTGGTTGCGCCGTCCGTGCGTTTCGTCGCCATCCGGAGGAGCATCAGGCCGGCGATCCCTCCCAGGACCCGCCAGCCCAGCAGCTGCAGGAACCCGATGAGGACCAGGTCCAGCAGCAGCGCGACCAGGCGGCGCCAGGGTTCGGCGAGCGGGGTGCCGAGCAGGGCGGGTGTGACCGAAAACGCGTCGGGTGTGACGATCGACCTCGGGTCGCCGTTCATCGGTGTCTCAGCGGCGTCGGAGGAGCCCGCCCAGGATCAGCCCGGCGGCCACTCCCGCCAGAGCGGTCACGACCAGCAGCGTCTCCAGGCTTCGGCCCGGTGCGGCGGGCGGGTCCGTGACGGCGGGATCGGGCGCGGTGGGCGGTTCCACGATGGTCGGGTCGTGTGCGACTTCCTCCAGCCGGGCGAGCACACGCTCCCTGTCATCCTCGAGTCCGCAGGCCGGGCACGAGACGAAGCCGCGTTCGCGCGCCGTGCGGTTCGTGAAGGCGAGTTCGCCATCGCACTGAGGACACGGTACGTCTGCCGGCAGTGGGGCGATGATCTCGTACAGAGTCCCCTTCGACAGCTCCAGGTCCCGCGCCAGCTGGTTCACTCCGGCGTCGGAGTTCCAGTACCGGTCGTTCGCCTGGCTGACTACGTCGTCCGGCATCTGCATCGAAGCTTCCGGGAATTCGTCGAAAGTCGCCATTCTTCAAAGCCAGGTTGGGCGCGGGGTCGTTGGGACACACCGTCCGGATCGGGGGAAACGCTACCCATAAAGGTACAGCGGGCGATACGATGTATGTACGGGCGGAGGTGGCGCTGTCACGCCGGCCCCCGGTACGCCAAACCACATGAGATCGCATGCGCTCAAGAGCGAAAGTCATCGGGAGTCTCGAACGGGTCTACAGGGAAGCCTTCGAAAAGGCGGCCGAGTCCGGCGACCAGGCCCGCATGGACCGGCTCGACTTCGGCTTTCAGAGGGACCAGGTGCTCCTCGAGGCGTTGCTGGACGTACGCGAGTGTCTTGTCGGCCTGCGCCGCGACGAGGCGCCCGACGAGCCGAGTTTGCTGGACAAGGCCATGGCGATCCGGAATCTCACCAGGCTGAGGCCGCGGTGAAGATCTACACGAGGCGCGGCGACAAAGGCAGCACCGGCCTGTTCGGAGGCGGAAGAACGAGTAAGGACGACGTTCGCGTCGAGGCCTACGGCACGGTGGATGAACTGAACGCGGTCATTGGCGGCGCGCTCAGCCAGGTGACGGACCAGGCGATCGTCCGACGGCTGCGGCGCGTACAATCCGACCTCTTCGCCATCGGCGCCCACCTTGCCACACCGCCGCCAGACGGTAGCCGGCGGGCTCCCGCGCTGCCGGACCTGCCGGCGGAGCGGGTCGCCGCCATGGAATCGTGGATCGACCAGGCGATGTCCGCCACGCCGCCGCTGCGCAACTTCATCCTGCCCACAGGCAGTCCCGGAGCCAACGGACTGCACCTGGCGCGAGCCGTCTGCCGAAGAGCCGAGAGGCGCGTCGTGACGCTGGCTTCTTCCGCGGATGTCGACCCCGAAATCGTGCGGTACCTCAACCGTCTGTCCGACTTCCTCTTCGCGGCGGCCCGGCAGGAGAACAGCGCCGCCGGCGGGCTCGACATCGAATGGCGGGCATGACCGGATCGCTGATTCACGAACGCTGCGAGACCACGCCGCCCCACGGCGATGTCATCCGCCTCGATGTCCGGCGCCCGGCCCAGGGCGAGCCGCGGTCGGCGGTTCTCGTCGCGCACGGCTTCAAGGGGTTCAAGGACTGGGGATTCTTCCCCTGGCTCAGTGAGCGTCTCGCGCAGGACGGCCACCTGGTCGTGTCCTTCAACTTCTCGCTCAACGGCACGGGACCGGAGTTGCTCGAGTTCACGGACCTGGACGCCTTCGGCCGCAACACCCTGTCCCGCGAACTGGACGATCTGCGCTGGATGGTGGACCGGATGCTCGCCGGCGAATGGAGCGACGGCAGGGCACCGGAGTCGGTGGGGCTTCTTGGCCACAGCCGCGGCGGTGGCACCAGCGTGATTACGGCCGCCGAGCACCAGGGGGTCTCCGCGCTCGTGACGTGGGCCGCGGTCGCGACCTTCCACCGCTGGAGCGAGCAGCAGGTGGCGGACTGGATGTCGCAGGAAGTGACCTGGATATCCAATGCCCGCACGGGACAGCTAATGCCCCTCTACAGGACCCTGTGGGAGGATCTGAGGGACAATCGTGCACGGCTGGACGTACTTGCGGCGGCGACGCGGGTGGACGTGCCCTGGCTTGTCGTCCACGGTTCCGAGGACTCGACAGTCCCTGTTGCCGAAGCCCGGCAGCTGCACGAGGCGGGGTCGGCATCATCGCTGCGGGTTGTCGACGGTTCCGGCCACACCTTCGAGGCCGTGCACCCGCCGCAGGCCCCCACTCCCGGCCTGATCGCAGCGGCAGAAGCCTCGGCGCGGCACTTTCAGCGATTCCTTCGAGGCGGCCGGTGATGGAGAGCGTCAGGGTTGCGACGCGGGTGCCATTCGACAATCATTCTCGACGGTTGCCGAGTCCCGTCGCGTGAAGGACAGGATGACCAGAGACAACACGACTAGAGGTGTCTGGTGACATACATCATTACCGAGCCCTGCATCGGCACGAAGGATGCGAGCTGCGTCGAAGTCTGCCCGGTCGATTGCATCTATGAGACCGAGGACCAGTACCTCATTCACCCCGACGAATGCATCGACTGCGGTGCCTGCGAACCGGAGTGTCCCGTTCAGGCGATCTTCCCGGATACCGACGTTCCGCCCGAATGGAACGACTACATCGAGAAGAACATCTCCTATTTCGAATAGGTCGGGTTGCGAATGATTCGGGGCCGCGCCGGCCGCGCGGACCGTGAACAGACAAGGGGGGCGACCGGTGATCGGTCACCCCCCTTGCTTTCGATTCGGGTTCGCTCGGGGATGGGTCTTCCCACCCCTGGCAGAACTCCCCGGCCTGCGTTGGCGCGACGCGGCACGGGCTTCGTTCGCCAGAGATTCCTAGATCCCCAACTCCCTCAGCTTCTCCAGCCGGATCTTCCCGGGTATGGTCTCGCCGGGCGGAACCCTGTCGACCTTGGTCTCGACGGGTTCCGACTTGTGAGTACCCTGCCGGAGAAGCGCGACGCCCGCGGCCATCAGAGCGGCCGCACCAAGCAGGTTGACAGTGGACTTTCGAATCGCTCCCTCCTGTTGTCTGGAATGTGATTGCCGATACCTTCGCGCGAACGCCCATTATTAGTGGCAATATCCATGCCAATGGTCTCGCGTTCAGGGGCGGACTGGACTCAACGTTCGGTCCTCCATGGGTTTATCCAGGGTTTGGACGAATCTGTACCCGGCGGCCGTCACGCCGTGCACGGCCTTCCCGTGTCCCACTTTCCTCACGGGCATCCGAAAAATGGACTCACGCACCAGGGAGCAGGCCGACCCCGTTGACATGACGCGCAGGCTGGTTCGCACGCCTTCGGTCAATCCCCGCCTGGAAAAAGGCGGTACCGGCGAAGCCGCCGTGGCCGCGCTGGCAGCGGACTGGCTGGCCGGCTGGGGATACGAAACGGAGATCACCGAAGTGGCTGCGGGCCGCTGCAACGTGGTTTCCCGCCGCGGCCGGGGATCCGGCCCGTCACTGCTTCTCAACGGCCACCTGGACACGGTGGGGGTGTCGGGAATGACCGAACCGTTTTCCGGGGCCGTGCGCGAAGGCCGGCTGTACGGCCGCGGCGCAGCCGATATGAAGTCCGGCGTCGCATGCATCCTGGCCGTGGCGGCCGACCTGGCGGCCGAAGACATCCCGGGCGAGCTGATCGTGGCCCTCACCGCCGACGAGGAGCACGCATCGATCGGGATGGAGGCGCTGGTCGCGTCGGGAGCGGCGGCCGATGCGGCGGTAGTCTGTGAGCCCACCAGCCTCGCCGTCATGCCGGCCCACAAGGGATTCCTGTGGATCGACGTGACCGTGGCTGGCCGGGCGGCACATGGATCCAGGCCCGACGCCGGGGTCGACGCGATCGCGCACATGGGCCACGTGTTGGTGGCGTTCGAAGAGGAGGCGGCACGGCTCGGCCGCGAAACCGGCCACGCGCTGCTGGGACCGGCGTCGCTGCACGCCGGCACGATCAAGGGTGGGAGCGCGCCGTCGGTGTACCCGGACCGGTGTCACCTGGTCGTCGAACGGCGAACGCTCCCCGGCGAGACGGCGGCGACCGTGATGGGCGAGACCGAACGGGTGATGGCGGCGGCGCGGCGTCGCTGCCCCGCCCTGGAGGCGAGCGTCGAGCCGGGCCTCTTCCGCGCGGCTACCGAGGTGGCGGTCTCCTCACCGCTGGTTCACGGGCTCCGCCGGGCCTGCGCCCGCGCCGGCGTTCCCGGCGACGTCAGGGGGATGTCGGCGTGGGTGGACGCCTGCTTCCTGAACGAGAGCGGTATCCCGGCCGTCTGTTTCGGACCGGGATCGATCGCGCAGGCCCACACGGCCGACGAATGGGTTGGCGTGGCCGAGATCGAGACCTGTGCCCGGGTACTGGCCGACTTTTCGCGCCGGTTTCTGACCGGGTGAGGCGAACGGCCGGGCTACCGCGCCCGGCTCGTCACAACGATCGCGCCTCCGGGGAAGTTGGTTCCATAGCGCATGGTGGCGTCGGAGGCGCTGAGATACCGTATCGACTCGATGTCGGAGACGGCGATCGAGCGCAGCGCGTTGTCGGGGTCCCCGAGCCGCGTGCCATCCTGCAGGACCTGGGGTCGGTTCATGCCTCCCGAGCCCTGGCCGCGCCCCGTCAGCCAACGGGGCCGGAGGCGCCGGACGACGTCGAGGGCCGAGAGCGTGGCGTATTCGCTCAGTTCCTCGGCGGTGATGAGGTTGGGATCCCGCCGGGGACCACTGGGGCCTCCCGTGCTGGAACAGGCGGCGACAGCCGTCGCGAGGCCGAAAGCGATGATGAAACTCAACGTCATATGCGAACGATTCAGGCGCATTCCCTACTCCTTTGTCGGCGGGAGGTGACCCTCGTCGAGGGTTCGTGGCCGGGACTCCCCCGGGGCGGACATTGTAAGACTCCGGGACCGCACGCTGTCAAGACGTCAGCGCGGGGAGAGGTATCCTCACGACGTACGGGACATCCAACTCGTCCAGGAACCAGGTGTAGACGTTTCCGTTGCGAACCCGCAGCGGTCCCCGCGGAGTCCCGTCCAGGATCAGGCGCAAGGAGCCCAGGTAGTCCCCCTCGTGCGTGTAGAGGTCGTAGAAGGACGGCGCGCCGGTGTCCGTCACGCGCTGGACCCACAGCCACCCGTCGGGATCGACAAAGACGCCGCGGAGAATCGGCTTGACGTCGGGCATCAGGGCCGCGATCGCTTCGGCGGTGCGCCGGCTCTCAGGGTCGCGCTCGACCGTCGCGCGCACGTATTCGGCCCGGTCCTCGTCCGTCACCGGGTCGACGGGCAGGTCGGCTTCGATCACCAGCACCGTATCCCCGGCCTCGTCCGTCCGCGCCAGACGGTACGAAGCCGTGTTGCCGCTCCACATTCCTCCCGCGGGAATCACGCGCGTGAAGCCGCCGCCTTCAAACGGAACGCCCCGGTACGACCAGCCGCCGCCCTCCTCGGATACATACGACCGCCCCGTGCCTTCCCCCGTGTAGACAGAATCCGTGTCCTCCGTGACAGGGTCGTACCACTTGAAGTATCCCCGGTAGTTGCGCTCGACCAGCCCGGTTTCCGGTGGCCACTGACGCTCCTCGTCGGAGTGGCTTGTGGCCCTCCACAGGCGCCCGCGGTCGTCCCAGACCGGGTCCCAGATGTAGCCGTAGCTGCGGACGGGGAAGGGGAAACGCGTGACTTCGTCGCCCGCGAGATCCACGCCGATGATGTCCATCTGGCCGTGGTCGTTGATCCACAGGAGGCTGTCACCCTGGAGAAAGATGCCGTTGGCTTCCCTGATTTCGCCCGGTCCCTCGCCCTGGGACGCCAGCACTTCCATGAACGTGCCGTCGGGCGCGAACGTCCTGACTTCGGAGGCCTGGTAGTCCAGTACGTAAATCGTACCGTTGCCGGTCGCCTCGACGCCCCGGATGTCGCCGAAGATGTAGTTGGGGTCGCCCTCGAGGACGCCCAGCTTCAGGTCGGCGTACGCGTCGGCAACCGATGGAGCGGCAGCGTCGGTGGGCGGCAGGGCCGTGTACCGTATGAGCGTTGCGCCGTTCGGAAGCGTCTCGCGCACGGCATTGGAGTCCGTGGAGGATTCCGGGGCGCACGACCATGAGGCCGAGACGACAAGGAGGACTGCAACCGCGCGGGACATTCGCTGACTCGCTTTCCGCAGAGATCCGGGCCGGGCTTCGATTGGACGAACCGACTGTATACAATGGTTGTATCGGCGAAGTGACGTCGATGTTCCGAAAGGCGCGGTCATGCAATACCTGACTCCCGACACTGCCCACGAGGCTCTGGGGCGGACGTTCGTGTCCGACTGGATCGAGGTCGGCCAGGAGCGCATCACCACCTTCGGGCACGTCACCGAGGACCTGGATCCGCACCATGTGGACCCGGTGTATGCCGCGGAGCACAGCCCGTGGGGCGGCACCATTTCCTTTGGTTTCCTGACCCTGTCGCTGATGACGCCGATGTTGTACCAGGTCTACCGATACCCGATGGACGGGGGGCGCGAGGACGGGTATCCGGCCAGCTACGGCTTCGACAAGGTGCGATTCGTGGCTCCCGTTCCCTCGGGATCCCGGATTCGGGGCCATTTCACCGTCAGGGACGTCGCCGAGCGCAAGCCGGGTCAACTTAAGATTACCTTCGGTTGTCGAGTGGAGATCGAGGGCGAGGAAAGGCCCGCGCTCGTGGGAGAATGGCTTTCCTTGTGGCTGACGCCGCCCGCGGGAGAGTGACTCGCCCCGAGCCTTCCGGTCAGCATCCGGAGCCGGGATGGGTGGAATGACCGCGCCGGGCCGGTCAGCGGTGCCGACCATCGCGACCGTTCTCGCCGGGCGGGCACGGACCCACGCCGACAAGTTCTTTGTCCGTTTTCGCGAAGCGGACTTCACGTACGCCGACTTTGATCGCCACGTCCGGTCGCTGGCGTCGGGGATCAGGGCCCACGGCATTGGGGGCGTGATTCCGACGCTTCTTCCCAACTGTGCCGACGCGATCGCGCTCTGGTTTGCCGCCAACCGCGCGGGGGCGATCTGGGCTCCGCTCAACACCGGCTTTCGCGGAATCGGACTGGCGCACGCGGTCAACCTGACGGGCTCTCGCGACCTGATCGTCGACCGGTCGCTGGTGGACCCGCTTCTCGGCGCCGCCGATGACCTTGAACACGTGGAGAGGCTTTTCGTCCGCGGGCTTGACGCAGAGACGTCTGACGCGCTGGCACAGTCGGACCGTCGCTTCACGGTGCTGCCTTTCGACGCCGTCCTGTGTGCCGATGACGGCGCGCCGCCTCATAGCCCGTCGTCACCCGCGGACCCGTCTCTGCTCATCTACACGTCGGGAACGACCGGCGCGTCGAAGGCCTGCGAATTGTCCCACCGGTACGCCCTGGGCCAGGCCGCACAGCTTGCCTGGGCCGCCCGGGTGCGCGCGGACGACGTCATCTTCTGCCCGTATCCCGTGTTTCACTGGGACGCCACCATCGGCACGGTGGGCCCGGCCCTGTACCTGGGAGCCACCGCGGTGATCACGGAGCGTTTCAGCGTTTCCCGCTTCTGGGCGGACGTGCGCCACTACGGCGTGACGGTGTTCGACTTCATGGGCGCGACCCTGACCTTCATCTACAATCAGGATCCCCGCGAGGACGACGCGGACAACCCCGCGCGACTGGGATGGGGCGTCCCGATGCCGGCGTTCCAGACCGATTTCGAGCGGCGTTTCGGGGTTCGGCTTGTCGAGGGCTACGGATCGACGGAACTGGGCGTGATCGTGTTTCACGACCTCGACGACACCCGTCCGCCGCCGCCGGGGTCCTGCGGCCGCTGCCTGCCCGAGTTCCGCCTGCGCATCGTCGACGACGACGGTCGACCCCTTCCTCCCGGGAGCGTGGGCGAAATCGCGGCTAGGCCCGCCGCTGCCGAAGATCGGTACCTGATGATGACGGGCTACTACCAGATGCCGGAGGCGAATCGCGAGGCGTTTCGCGACGGCTGGTTCCACACCGGCGACCTCGGTCGCCTGGACGAGGCGGGGAACCTGTACTTCGAGGGTCGCAAGAAGGACGCGATCCGGCGGCGGGGCGAGAACATCTCGGCCTTCGAGATCGAGCAGGTGATCGAGTCCCACCCGGCCGTCGTGGAGGCGGCGGCCTACGGCGTGCCGAGCGAGTTCACGGAAGAGGATGTCGCGCTGGCGGTCGTAGTCAGGGACGGTCACGAGCTCGGCGCCGACGAGATCCTGGAGTATTGCCGCGGCCGGATGGCGCGGTACATGGTTCCCGACCACGTGCGCTTCCTGGACGCGTTGCCCAAGACTCCCACGGAGAAGGTCTCCAAGCGGCTTCTCCGTGATTGGCACGTTCCCCCGGCTGGATCGAATCGCTAGCATTCCTTTGGCCGTGCGCGGGGAATTGGCCGTGCGCGGGGAATGGCGTCACAATCGAAGTGGTGGCGGCTGTCCCCGGGATCAATGGTCCCATCCGGAGACGAGATGCGGAAACAGCTCGCGACGCTGATCGCGCTGGGCGTGACGCTGGTCCCTGCGGAGGTCGCTCAGGCGCAGTACGGCTTCGGGCTGATCGCCGGCGTCAGCCGCACCGCGTTCACCGGCGCCGGCTCCACCGACGTGCCCTGGAGGACATCCGCGTTGGCCGGGGCACTGGTCGAGATTCCGACGGACCAGATCCTGTCCCTGCGGTTGGAGGCATACGTCTCGACCAAGGGGTCGCCGCAGGTACGCACGGGGGTGGGAGACGCCCGTCGGCAGGATGCGCTGAGGCTCGTCTACCTGCAGCTTCCGGTCCTGGTCCAGTTGCAGACCCCGGTGGGCGTCCCGCTCCGGTCACGCACCTTCTTCGGCGTGTCATCGGCGGTGCCCGTGAGCTGCAAGGTGGCCAACCGGGGTTGCGGCGGGGTCGATCATTTCCAGCTCGTTTCCTATGACTTCGGAATGCTGTTCGGCGCCGAGATCGACTTTCGCGGGCTGGGGATCGGGGCGCGCTACGAAGCCGGGATGACCTCCGTGCTGCCGGCGGCGACCGGTGGAGACGTGAGAAACGGGATGCTCGCGTTCACGATGAGGTACTCGTGGGCGCGCTGAAGAATTCCGACAGGAAGTCCGTGGCGGGCCGAGCCGCCAGATCTTCCGGCGAACCGCGCTGCACGACGCGTCCCGCCTCGAGCGCGTAGACGGTGGGTTGCCCCAGAGCCCGAACATCGCGGACATCGTGCGTGACCACGATTGCCGGCGTATCCCGTTCCGCGAGGTGCCGGGCAAGGTAGCCGCGAAACCTGCGCCGGGCCGCGGTGTCCATGGCGGCGAGGGGCTCGTCGAGGAGTAGCAGATCCGGTTCGGGGAGGAGGGCCCGGGCCAGGGCCACGCGCTGCTTCTCGCCGCCGGACAGGGTGGGTGGAAGGCGTCGTGACAGGTGGCCGCACCCGATCTGCTCCAGCACCTTCTCGGCGGTGGTCAGACGGTCCGTCCGCGGCGGCTTCGGCCGGATCGCCGCGAGGCCGAAAGCGACGTTCTCGACGACGGTGAGGTGGGGGAACAGGCCGTAGCCCTGGGGCACGTAGCCGACGCGGCGCTTCTCCGGCGCGAGCGAGATTCCCTGGCTGGAGTCGTAAAGGACCCGGTCGCCCACGCGGATGCGGCCGCTGGTGGGCTGGTAGGCGCCGGCGATGACGCGCAGCAGCGTGGTCTTCCCGGAGCCGTTGGGACCGATCAGCAGCACCGGGGTGCCACCGCCCTCGATGGTTGCGTTCAGATCGAAGGCGCCGGCGCGCACCTCGACTCCGACCGACCAGCGCACGGACGTCAGGGTCCTGTGTTCGGAGGCGACGGAGGCGCGACCGCGACCGTCCGTTCCCGCGGCACCGGCGCTCCGCCGAAGCGGCGGGCGAGGAGGGACGGCACCGTCCGGAGCGGCACGAGCAGGAAGGCACTCGCCGCGGCCAGCACCAGGGCCAGCGCGACGGCGACGCGCGTGTCGGACTCGAGGGCGGTATAGATCGCCAGCGGCATGGTCTGGGTGGAACCCATGAAGTTGCCGGCGAAGAACAGCGTGGCCCCGAACTCACCCAGTGCACGCGCCCATGACAGCGCCGCCCCCACGACGAGGCCGGGCAGCGCCATGGGAACGGCCACGCGGAAGAATGCGCCCGTCGGCGACTGACCCAGCGTTCGGGCGACGATGAGCAGGTCTTCGTCGACGCGCCGGAACGCGGCGGCCGCGGCCTGCACGTAGAAGGGGGCGGAGACGACCGTCTGCGCCACGACCACGGCGGCGGTGGTGAAGGGGACCTGGACGCCCAGCGAAGAGAATGCGGGCCCCAGAAGTCCCTGGCGCCCAAAGGTCTGCAGCAGTGCGATACCCATGACTGCGGGGGGGATGACGATGGGGAGGTCGACCACGAGCTCCACGATCCGGGTGCGCCGGGAGGTCCGGTTCGCCATCCACCAGGCGAGAGGGGTCCCCGTGATCACGACGATCAGGACGCTCGCGACGGTGGTGCGTGCGCTGAGCCACAGAGCCGGGCCGAACAGGGGGTGCCGCGCGCCGGCGGCGATGTCGGCGGGCGCGGATGTGGTGGCCAGCGCGATCAGGGGGACCGCGAGGAGCCCCAGCATGGGCAGCGCGGCCAGGAATCCCCACCGCCCCGCCGCCACCC
>VYAQ01000359.1 GCA_009844885.1 Gemmatimonadota bacterium | reverse complement strand
GGCGAGCACTGAGCTGATAGGGCACTCGGGGCTGGGTGAAACCGCCGGGGTTCTCCACGTACACCCCCCGCTCGGCGAAATGGTCGATCTGGGCCACCCGGCTGCCGTCGCCGATGGGGGCCACCGGCACTCGCAGCATGGTGGCCTTGTCCACGATTTCGTCCACGGTGTGGGCCTGGGTGAAACGGGCAATGCGGTTCCACACCTCGTCGCGGTGGTCCATCCGTCCGTCGCCGCTGGCCAGCCTCGGGGCTTCGGCCATCTCGGGGTCGTCGATGACCACGCAGAAATCCTTGAACTGCTGGCCGGTGATGGTGCAGAAGCCCACCCAGCCGTCTTTGGCTGGCTCCACCGAGGGGATCTCGATGGAGCGGGTGGCCCCGGTGCGGGCATCAGAGGCGTAGGCCGCATAGAGGTGGGCGTACACCACGAAGCTGGTGGTCATGGCCTCATAGGCCGACACGTCTACGTGCTCGCCCCGGGCGTAGTCTCGCCGGGCGGCCATCAGCGCGGCCAGCCCCAGAGCGGCGGCGTTGGCCGCCACCAGGAATTCCCCCAATTTGCCCCCCACGCCGAGGGGCATCTCGTTGGGAATGCCCCGGCTGTGGGTGGAGCCCACCCAGGATTGGAGGGTGAACTCGTTGGCCGGACGCTGGTCCCACGGCCCGCCGCGGCCCCACGGGGAAATCGACAGCAGCGCCAAAGAGGGGTTGCTTTCGTTCAACTCGGCGTGGCTCAGGCCCATAGCCTCGACCGTTCCGGCACCCAAGTCCTCCACCACCAGATCGGCGGTGGCCGCCAGCGCCATGAACTGGTCCCGGCCTCCAGGGTCGTCCAAGTCGATCACCACGCTGCGCTTGCCCGCATTGAGGAACTGGAAAAACGCCCCGTCACCGGAATCGCCGCCCGCGGGCGAGCCCGATGCCGACCACGACCGCAATCGGTCGCCGCCGGGAGGCTCGACTTTGACCACCTCGGCTCCGGCGTCGGCAAACAGCTTGGCGGTGTAGGCCCCGCCGATAGTGCGGGTGAGCTCCAGCACTCGCACCTGATCGAGCACCGCCCCATCAGGGGTGCCCAGCAGGCCTCCTCCGGCCATCTCGGGCATGGGCGGAGCTACCCGATGACCACGGGGTTGATCGGGCTGCCGGTAGCCCCGGTCACATTGAGCGGGGACACGGTCATGAAGCCCTCGTGGCACCCGTCGGCGGCCATCTCAGAGAAGCTCAGGAACTCCAGCATGTAGATGCCCGCGCCCACCAGCAGGATCTTGTGCACGGTGAGGAAGTCGTTCTCGTCGAACGGGATGACCTCGATGGCGGCGTTGTCGGACCCCACAGCCACGACATCCCTCTCGGCCAGCCACCTGGCACCGTCGTTGTTGATGCCCGGCTGGGCGAAGGGCTGCTCGGCGGTGGGGTCGGCTTCGATCGACCACCACATGTCGAGGTAGCCGGTGCGGATCAGCACGATGTCGCCCGCTCGCACCGGTGTGCCCTGGGCCTCGGCGCAGGCGGCCATGTCGGCCCCGCTGATCGGCGTGCCCGCCTCCAGCCAATTGTCGGCACCCATGTGGGCCACCATGTCCAACAGCACGGCCCGGCCAGCGATGGCGCCCACCTTCTCGATGCCCAGCCGGGAGGCTCCGGTGTGGGTCTTCATGGCCTCCTTGGAGAAGCCGTTGTAGTGCTGATCTTGGCCGTACACGTGGCACAGGGCGTCCATGTGGCTGGTGGTATGGGAGGCGAACACCAGCACGTCCTCGTGGGCCCCAGTGCCGTCGTGGCAGCCGTAGGCCGCATAGATGCCCTCGTCGGAGGCGTTCTGGAGGGTGAGCCGCATTGGCGTGCCCCGGTAGTCCATGATGGGCACACCCTGCGATTGGATGGGAATGCCCAGCGGGTACACCTTCCCAGTGGTGATCGACGCACTGGCCTCTTTCACCACCTCAGGGGTGAGCAGATTCAGCGCCCCCCGCTCGTCGTCGTCGCCCCATCTGCCCCAGTTATTCTCAGCCATGGCCGAGACTCTAATGATGGCGGTGGCACCCGGTCACCCCGGCCAGCCGATCACCCTTCAGAGGAAGGCGGCGGGTTGAAGCCGAGGGATCCCAATCGCCGCTCCATCAAAGGCAGCAAACCAGGAAAATCGGGGGTTCGCCGCAGTCGGCGGTCGAGGTATAGGCCGATGGACAAAAGTGTGGCGATCGACGCCCCCCAGTTGACGCCCAAGCGGATGAGCACGAACTCGTTGATCGAGGCGTGCCGAATCAGCCAGGTGTCGAAGCCGACGCTGGCGAACACCACCAGCGCCACCCCAAGGGTGACCCGGCTCATAGCCGCTCGGTACTCGGGGTGGGCTTTGACGGAGCGGTCTACCGACACCAGGTAGGAGAAGGCGTAGCCCATCGCGCTGCGGCCCATGGCAACCGATACCACCAAGGCCACCGCGGCCAGTCCCTTGACCCCGATGCCGATGCCGAAATACACCTCCTCGCTGTCGTAGATGATGCCCAGCGTTCCCCGGACCAGCAGATACAAAACAATGATAGGCATCACCCGGCCGAAGGGCAGGCCCCTGCGATAGCGGCTCACCTGGGCCTTGACAGCCCAGAGCGTCATAGCCCCGATGGCCCAGACCAGCCCTGCCACGCTGTTGAACACCAAGAACAGCACGATGGGCATGTATTGGTCGAACACATCGGCCCGGGTGGGGGCCGACGGAATCGGCGTTGATGGGGATGTGTCGTCGGTCATGAGGGGCTGCTCGGCGACTCTAGCGGGACAGGGCGAACCAGGCCCGCGCCGCGTCGGCGTCGCCGAAGGTCTCCACACCGGGGCTGTCCAGCCCGATGCGCTCCCACGCCAGCAACAGCAGATCGGTGCCGCTGGCGCGCACCGCGGCATCGCCCTTGGCGTGCTCGAAGCTCATCTTGATGCGGCCTCCGTCGTTGACCAGCAGCCACTCGCCGTCTCCGTCGGTGCGGTGCAGATGGAGGCTGGCATCGGGCAGGGTCATGTCCCAGTTGGCCACCGCAAACGGCAGCACCACCTCGAACAGCTCGCTCACGCCGTCGGCCCCCAGGTCGGAGTCGATTGGTCCGGGAGCTCCGAAGGCGGCCTCGGCGTCCCAGCGGTGCACCGCGGTCTCGTGGGCCATGCGGCGGAAATAAAAGGCCATGGTGTTCTGCCCGGCCCAGCTCCACACCGCCTCGTCGGGGTCGGCCCCATCGAGCGCCTCCTGTACAAACTGGTGCCCCTCCTCGAACCACTCCACGATGGCGTCGCCCTCGGGAGGGCGGGGGATCTCGTCGGCAGAAATCATCTCGGTGGCCCGCTCGGCCACGTGGCGCCCCACCGAGCGGTACACCCGGCCCACGTGGGCCAAGAGCTTGTGCACGGTCCAGCCCGGGCACGACGGCACCGCGGCGTCGATGTCCCGCCGGCCGGCTGCGGCGATGGCCTCGCCGTCGGATCGCAGGGCTTGCTGAAAGACGGTTCGGTCGATGCTCATGGCGCGACGGTACCAACCCCAACCAGGCCGACCACTAAGTTGAGCCCATGATCGAAGCCAATTGGGACCTCGACACCCTCCGGGTTTTCCTCCACATCCTGGGCGCGGCGGTGTGGGTGGGAGGCCAAGTCATTGTCGCCGCCTTGGTGCCGGCCCTGCGCCGGATAGGTCCCGAGGCCACCCAGGCCGCCGCCCAGCAGTTCGCCCGGGTGGCGTGGCCGTTCTTCTGGCTGGCGGTGCTGTCGGGCCTGTGGAACCTGCTCGAGGTGGAATTCGACGACGCGGCCAACAGCTACCACATCACCCTCACCATCAAGCTGGTGCTGGTGATTGCCACCGGGGTGACCGCCTGGCTGCACACCAAGGCCACCGACCGCCGCCGAATCGCCATGATGGGCTCGCTGTCTGGCGTGGCCTCAATCGGCGCCGTGCTGGTGGGTGTTGCCCTATAGAGGGAACCCGGGTTCAGATCTCGAAGTCGCCGAAGATCTCGGGCAGCGTGAAGTCGAATCCAACCTCGAAGGCCGCCCGAGCCCCGAACAGAGCGTCCATGGCTGCGCTGGTTGTGTCGTAGGCGGTGCGAATCTCGAACAGCGCCCCGGCGCCGACCACCGACCTTGCTTCGATCAGGGCGTCGGCGGCCACCGCCCGGTTCTCCACCAGCAGCACATCCACCGCATCGCAGGCGCTCTGGGCCCGGCGCCGGTAGTCCTTTGCCTCGATCACGACATCTCGAGCCGCGTCGTAGATGCCAGTGGGGGTGCCCGAGTCGTTGAACGAATAGGCCAGGGCTGAGGCGGCGTGGACATCATCGGCGGCACCGGGATCGCCGGCGGCGGCTTGGATTTCGAGCACTGTGGCGGTGGCTGCGGCCAAGTTGGTTCGGGCTTCGGCCAGCGCCCCCCACAGCTCGTCGGCCACCTCGGCGTTGTAGGCCGTTCGGGTCACGGCCAGAGTGGTCAGCGCCGAGCGGAACTGGCCGATGGAGGTGGTTCGTATGTCGTCGGCCACCGCGGCTTTCAAGTCGGCGGCCAGGGCGGTTTGCGCGGCGGCCAGCGACTCCTTCAGATAGGTGGTCCGGGCGTTGGCCAGCAGAATCAGCGCCTCGTCCACCGCTCTATAGGCGGACCGGGCTCCCGCCAACACCGACAGGGTTTGGGCCAGCTTGCCGTAATCGTCGTCATCGCCTCCTTCAGCGTCTCGCTCCCGCTCCTCGGCTAGCGCCACCAGTGCATCGGACAAGTGGCCCGAGAACGCTCCCTCTGCTTCAACCTCCTGCGGGGCGGCATCCTGCATTTCGTCCCCATCCGCCGACTCCATCGCGGCACCCCCCGCAGGGCTGTCGGGCATCGAGGCGGCGGCGAAGGCGGCAGTGACCTCGGCCAGCGTTTTGCGGGCGGCGTCGGCATAAGCGGCAACCGCCTCTTTGGCCCGCAGCGCCTCGGCCATAGCCATGACCGCGGCCTTGTCGGCGTCGAGGGCTGAGGCGTCGGCCTCGTCTTTCCAGTCGGTGACGCGGGCAAAAAAGCCGGACCGCTGGGCAGCGTCGGCGGCCTCGCCGATCTGGGCGCAGGCGCTACGCAGAGACTCGACGGCACCGGCGTAGTAGCGGGAGTCCGAAACAACGCCTCCGGCTGAAAACTCCGCGCCCATTTCCGGCTCGGCCATGGCCTACACGTTAGTGGTCCGTCTGTAAGTTGTATGCGCCACCCTAAGGTGAGCCGGAATAGTACGGTTTGATCCAATCGGAACCAGGGACGGGGGTTCGGGAATATGTCAGAAGCCTTGACGCCGGAGGAGATTGCCCGAAAGATCAAGCGTGCCGGAATCGGCAAGGCCCAGTTCGACTTCACCCAGACCTCCATCCTGGGAATCATGGCCGGGGCGTTCATCGCCCTGGGCGGCGTGTTCGCCCTCACCATCGCGGTCAGCCCGGAGCTGGGAACCGGGCCAGCCCGTCTCCTCATCGGGGTGGGCTTCTCGCTGGGGCTGTTCTTGGTGGTGGTCACCGGATCGGAGCTGTTCACCGGCAACAACCTGATGGTGGCCAGCTTCTTCAGCCGCCGCATCAGCGGCCCCGAGCTCACCCGCAACTGGGCTCTGGCCTTTGTGGCCAACCTGGTCGGCTCGCTGGTGATCGTGTTCTTGCTTTACTACAGCCGGTGGTGGGCCCAAGCCGACTACGCCTTCTCGGTGCGGACCATCCAGATCGCCAACGACAAGGTGAACCTGTCGTTTGGCACCGCATTCGTGCGGGGGCTGCTGGCCAACATGCTGGTGGGTCTGGCGGTGTGGATGGCGGTGGCCGGCCGCTCGCTGGTGGACAAGATGATCGGGATCCTCTTACCCATCACCGCCTTCGTGGCCGCCGGCTTCGAGCACAGCATCGCCAACATGTTCTTCTTGCCCTTGGGCTGGCTGGTATCCACCGACGCCGACGCTCTGGCCGCTGCCGGACTCACCGCCGATCAAGTCGACCGCCTCAACTTCGGTTGGGTGACCCACAACCTCGTCGCCGTGACCCTCGGCAACATCGTCGGCGGCGCCCTCGTCGGCCTCACCAACTGGACCGTTTACCTAAGACGGCAGTAGCCGCGACACCGGGCTCAGCGCGCCGTACCCTTCACCTACAAGTCACAACCTGTAGAAATTGGTTGATTCGACAGGCTAGGACCTGTATTTTCAACCATTGTGAGAAACTCCGACTTGGCCCGCAGCCGGCTTGACGACCGACTGAAGGATTTCCCTGCTCCAGGCGACTTGCTCCGCCCTCATAGAGGGTGGATCCGGGCAATCCGCGACGCCTTGGGCATGAGCTCTAGGGAGCTGGCCTCTCGCATGGGAGTCCGCCAGCAGACCATCAGCGACATCGAACGCAGCGAACAGCACCACACCATCCAACTCAAGACCCTAGAGCGAGCCGCCAATGCCATGGATTGCCGGCTGGTATATGCCCTCGTCCCCAACACCACCCTCGAAGAAGCCGTCAATGCCCAGGCAATGCAGAAAGCGACCCAACAAATCGAGACAATCGCACACCACAGTCGGCTCGAAGACCAGGCAGTGGGTGAAGACGAATTAGCCATCCAAATCGACGAATTGGCTACTCAACTCGCCAGCCGTCGCGGTCTGTGGGCCGAGCGTTGACAACTCAAAGACTCAGACATGAGGTCTTGGGGCCACTTACCATATATATTATGATATTCTCATGTATTTCGATTTCACCCAACTGCGATTCGCTGCCAGCGCGCGGCGGCACGGGATTTCGGAAGACGATGCGCTCCACGCCTGTCGGAACGCTATTCGCATCGTCCAAATGGACGATCTATTGATGTTCATAGGAGCTGACTCCAGCGGTCGCATGCTGGAGGTAGGAATCGCGAGAACGGATGAAGCCCCTAGAATCATTCATGCGATGAAGGCAGGGCCCAACTACTTGAGGTGAATGACATGCCCCAATCCCTTCGAGAATTAATCGCCAGGGCCGAGGCAAGCGGCAACTGGGACGAAGTGGCCGACTGGTGCGAGGCCTTTGACTGGTCAGAAGCCCTGGAAGTCCCCGTCGCCGAGTTCTATTTGGGGTGTGCGGCTGAAGTCCGCCCAATCAACGAGCCCCAACTCCTCGAAGCGATGTCAGCAGCTCGAGCAAGCGGGACCTCATGGGAGCGCATTGGGGAGATCCTCGGCCTCTCAGCCCAGGACGCCAAGGACCGCTTCAGCCCTCTGCTCGAAACCCAGGACACAGCGAACGCTAGGCCCTAACTGAGCGAACAACCTCTGAGATGAACTGGTCGAGTTCGTCGTCTCGACGGGATAAGGACTCATAGGTCCAGTCCGGGATGATCAGCTCCTCCGCTCCGGCTTCTTGAAGCTGGCCAACTTGATCGGTCACCGCCTCGACTGAGCCCACGAGCGTAGGTCGCCTCCCTGCACGACCGACGAAATCGCGCTGCACGTCCCGGTCTTCGCTCAAGCACAGAAACGCTTGAGTCGAGCAGCTCACCTCATCCGGATCGCGCCCCACTTCGTCGCAGTGTTGACCAAGTACCGCCCGCTTGTGTCGAAGGGCCTCCGCGTCAATCCATGCATTCCACCAATCGGCATACATCGCTGCCGTCCGCAGCGTGCGACGTTCCCCTTTTCCTCCGACCAGCAACGGAAGCCGCTCCTGGACTGGCCTGGGGTATCGGAGAGCCGCATCAAACACGAAGTGCGGGGACTGCATTGTCAAGCTCTCCCCGTCGAGCAGTCCTCGAATCGCTCGACAGCCATCCTCGAACCGATCCGATCTCGTCTTCAGGTCACCCAGTTCGAAGCCGTAGGCCTGATGCTCGTTCTCCTGCCATCCAGCGCCAACCCCGAGGACGAACCGCCCGCTGCTGATGTGGTCGCACGTCACCGCAGCCGAAGCCAACACCGCCGGATGCCGATAGGTCACCGAGCAAACCAGCGACCCCAAGGCAATCCGGCTAGTCGCTGCCGCCAACGCGGCAAGCGTGCTCCACACTTCCAGCACTCCGGTTGGGCCCTCATCCGGCTGTTCCACCATGAAGTGGTCCGCCACCCAAAACCCATCCCACCCAGCCGATTCTGAGCGCTGAGCCAAATCAAGAACCTCGTCCCACGACCGCTCCAACGCCGGCCAAACGCTAAATCTCATCCTTAAGCCAGCTTTGCCATCGGAGGTTGGGATTCAAGGCAACCAATTGATCCGTGAAAGCAGATGGACTCCTCTTTTGCAAATGAGTTCAACTACTACCACGTTCTTAGAGTTCTCTTGTGCGACTGCCGAATGAGCCGACTGTCCTTCCAGGACACTTTCGCCACAAATTCTCGTTCACCAGTGAAGCTTCCAAGACTGACTGACATGGAATCGCCTGGCAAGAGCACTTGATTGCTTTCCAACCATTCTTCTCCATCGTCCTTTGCACTTACTTCCAGCTTTACATCTCTTGCGTCAGCATTTCCCGAATTCCTAGCACTAATACTGTGGGGATACGGCCTATAATCTCGTTCATCAAGCGTAAAGACCATTCGATGACTTATATCTAGCTCGAAGAGTGTGGTTCTTGAGGCGTCTGATTCGCCACGCAGCTGCCTTTCGTTGGCTCTAGCGCTCCGGGCTGCGTATAGGACTGCAAGTATCGATATAGCTAGGGAAATGCTAGCGAGGACTATCGCGGCCATACTTCTAATCGAACTCAGATGCAGTAGCGCCGAGGTTGGAGGCGTTTTCGGAGACGGTGCGTTGGGTGGACTCGTTGAAGCCTTCGGGGTTGGTGGCTCGTACTTCTAGGACGAGCTCCACGTCGGGGCCGAGGTGAGCGCTTATATGTTCGGCGATCGCGCCTAGCTCCTTGATACAGCGCACGGGGTCGAGGTCGAATTGGGCGTAGAACTGAGTTGAGCCCTGGGTAGGTGCTGGCTCGGGGCCATCCCCGTCACCACTTGGTGGAGTGATCTCGGGACCGCCTTCAGAACCCTCAACCGTTGGCTCTGGTTCCGCGGGTTCAGGCAGTCGGTCGGGGTGGACGAGCAGGCCACTAGGAGTGGGGATGACGTGTTGGCCGGTTTGGATGCCGACCCACGTCGATCCATCGTGGGCATCCGCGTAGGCGAAGGTCTCTTGGGCCCAATCGGTACTGGCAGTGCCCGCACTGATGGCAGAGTCGAGCACGTGAGGTGACGACAGCCTCGGCATGTGGGGATAGCGGGCGTAGATCTCTCGGAGTTCCCGTAAGGTCACGTCGCCTTGCTCTGTCCACAGGTCACGGCGGTCGATGTCCATGCGAACCCGTACTCCGCTGTAAGCGGCGATCATCTTTTCCTCGGTGGCCAACTTCTTGGACACCCGAGCTCCTATGTCGCCACTGGCGGTTGCTCTGGTGGTCTGCCACTCAATCTCAGAGGTGCCAGCCTCCTGTTTGGGAGTGAGTACCTGTGTGAATGTCTCTGAAATCAGGCTGTCCACCTGCTGGGAGACTTCCTTCATCTTGCTCTCGGCCTGCCCCTTTTGGTGGGGGGTCAGGTCGAGGGCCTCGTGCTCTTCGACGATTGACCGCCAGGCCAGATACATCCGAGTAGCGTCGCGGAGCTCGCTCAGCCGATTGGCGGTGGCAGCCACGAATACCAGCAGATTGCGGTTCAGCCGAGGACCGCCGTGGCGCTGGTCCAAGATACTCTGGGCGAGGGCTACGGCCGGAGAGTGCTCGTCATTGGCTGAATGCGTGGCATCAGGTTCGAGAACCACGAGCCGCACGCCGTCATCGTCGTCCGGGACGTCGCCCGGTCCCTCGGCAAACACCTGCACCGCGGCAAAGTCACCTCGGTCCCGCTGGTTGGCAAGTCGGACCTTCACCTCATCATCGGCGTGGTTGTCGCTGTAGTTCGAAGCGGCCCGGTCAGCAGCCATCCGAGTGACATTGGGCTGGAGCGAGTACCAATACTGGGCACCATCCACATAGAGGTGGGTTGCCTCCCCTGAGAGCCGCCGGAGCGCGTCAGCAAATTGGCCGATCGGCTCGCCGGGCTGCACACAGCCCAGCACCACTGACTTCAGGTCAACTCCCCGCTTGCCGTCGGGACGGGGCGCCGAGCCCATGTAGACGGTTCGGGCCGCTCGCCTGGTGGCCGAGAGTCGTCCAAAATGGCTGTTGGCGTTGTCGATGCGAAGCGGCAGGGCGTTGGCGCCGTCAACGTCCGACTTGATGACCGGATCCCAGGCTTCCTCCAGATACTTCTTCATTTCGCTGACCAGCGCACCCGAGTCCATGGGCAGGTTGCCGGGCATGATCAGCAGCGACTGGTCGCCGCGCTGCCACAGCTGGGATATGGCCAGCGCCATGAGCCGCAACACGCCACGGGTTCGCTGGAACTTGTCGAGGGCCGACCAGTCGTCGAACAGCCGGTCGAACAGCTCGGGGTGGATCGGGTACGACAGCTCCATCCGCTTGCGGTAGTCGGCCTCGCCAACTCCCGACGGAAACTCCTTGGCCTGGTCCCGGTACATATCGCAGTACGCCCGAATGACTCCGTCGCGCACCCTGGCCATCTCCGCCGGCACCGGGTCGAACAGCCGCCGTCGAACGATCTCGAATGACTCATCGGGCGATGCCGGCTGCCACTGGGTGGCCTTGCGGGTGACCACGTTTTTCAGCTTCTCTAGCGCCGTGCGCCCTCGCTCGGCTCCCACTTCGATGTCGGAAGCGGGAATCGACACCAGCACCACCACGTTGGAAACTGCTCCGGCGGCTTCGGTGAGCGCCTGGGCGAAGGTGAACTGGGTGTCGAAATCGCCGCCAACGAGGAGCGGCCCATCGCCCCCGTCGCGCAGTTGTCGGGCGTAGGCCACCCATTCATCGATCAGCACCACTGCTGGCCCGCACTGCTGGAACAGCGTCCGAAGGACTGCTCCTGGGTTGGTCCCTGCCTCATCGTCGGCCCGAACCAGCTCGTAGGCCTCCCGGCCTCCCAACTGGTAGGCCATCCGGCCCCACAGGGTGTGAAGAGATACGCTGTCTTCGACCTGCTCGGGTTTCGACGGGGAGATCATCTGGCCGACCATCACCGCCCGAGAAACGTCTTCAGGCAATGACAAGCCTTCTTCAGCAAGGATGTCCCCCACTCCGGGCAACTCCTTGGCGTGCGCGCCCGAAGCCAGGTGGTAGAGAGCGATCAGGCTGTGGGTCTTGCCGCCGCCGAAGTTGGTCTGCAACTCGATAATCGAATCGCCTCCACCCCCAGTCAGCCGTCGAGCAGCCCCAACGAGCAGATCCCGCAGACCCTGAGTGATATAGGTGCGAGCGAAGAACTCCCTTGGGTCTTGATACTCCGGCTCAGCGTTGCCGCTCAGCACCTCGAACAGATCCGCTGCGAATTCGGCTTGCTCAAAGTTCCCCTGGGCCACATCGGCGTGGGGGGTGATGATGTCGCGCCACGGGGTCAACCCCGCGGTGGGATGGCCCTCGGTGGGCTTGGCCGCCGTCTTTCGCCGCTCGGCGCGCGACTCCTCCTCCACCATCTGGCGCATGAGGTCGCGGCGAAGATTGCGGATCTGCTGTCGCTCGTCGAGATTGCCGAATGCCTCCAACAGTCGTTCCATCGAGTCAAGTGCCCGCGCCGTGTCGTCGGTGGACAGCGCCTGCTGGTGCGCCCAGCTGTTGCGGGCATCGGCCACCTCGAACACCAGCGCCCGGATCGCCGGCGGAAACCCATGACCGAACACTTCCTGCCAAGTGGCCTTCATCCCCTTGAACAAGAACGCGGCGTCCTCGGTAGACGGATTGCGATCGGGAGTGTGCAGACGCCCGTTGACCATCTCAAGCCAACCATCGCCATAAAACCCCCGCCATGTGTCCTCGCACTTCGGCCGCAGCCCATCGCGCAGCAAGTCGAGCGCCCGAGCAATCCGCTCGGTATTGGCCATCACCATCGGCGTCGCTCCTTGTCGGGCGTGCTCATGGCCCCAACAATGCCATGAGAGGATGGCAGAGCGTGTGTTCGGAGCTTGCTGTGGGCACCCCGTCCAGCATTGGCCAACCCCATTTGCCGTTCAGCCGCATATCCTTACAATGATGTGGTTTGGACTATCGGACGGCCAGGAAGTGGAGGTTCCCGACGAGTTGATCTCGGCCCATACCGAAGGGCAGCTGGTTCTGTTTGTGGGTGCGGGAGCCTCAGTTGATCCCCCGTCGGGATTGCCAACATTTGGGGAGCTGGCCAGGAAGTTGTGTGAAGAGAGCCAGGAGGCTCTACCTGAGAAGGGTGAAGCTCTCGACAAGAAACTGGGCCGCTTGAAGGAGAAGCGCGTGGATGTCCACGAGAGGATCAAGAACATCATCGACAACCCCGAGTCAGAGCCCAACGACCTGCACACGGCCATTGCAGGGTTGGCGGCAACCAAGCAGCCTCGAATCGTGACCACCAACTATGACCGCCACCTGTCTACCTGCCTGGAGGAGCATCTCGACGGCAGTGTCAACGAGTACCCCTCTTTGGCCTTCCCCCAGCGTGGAGACTTCACCGGGATCGTGTACCTGCATGGCTCGGTCAAAGGGCCCGCCGAGCACCTAGTGGTCACCGACGCCGACTTCGGCCAGGCGTATCTGGAGGCACCGTGGACCGCCGCCCAATTCCTGAGCAGGATGTTCCGAAGCTCCACGGTGCTCTTCATCGGCTACAGCCACGACGACACCCTCATGGAATATCTGGCCCGCTCCCTGCCTGCCGAAGAAACGAGCCGATTTGCGCTGTGCTGCCAGAAAGATGCGGAGAGCAAGATCTGGAACCAGAGGGGGATCACGCCCATCAACTACGGCGTCCACGAGGCCCTCCCCGAACTGCTTCGAAAATGGGCCGAACGTGTCCGGATGGGAGTCCTAGAGCACCGTCAGCGGGTGGAAGACATCACCCGCGGAGCTCCGCCGCTGTCCCGCGAAAACGAGTCGTACCTTCAGGAGACGGCAAAGGCCCCCGAAAAGTTGCGCTTCATCACCGAGAGTGCCCGCGGAGCTGAATGGCTCAGATGGGCCACAAGACTTCCTGAATTCCTGATGATTTTTGACCACCGAGCCGAAGCCCAACAGGATGAACTCTGGACCCAATGGTTTGTGGAACACTTTGCCTTGGGCGACGACCCGGAATTGCGCCAAGAGGCTTTTTCCATATTCCACCAGCACGGGGGCGGTTTCAGCCCTGGCCTCTGGAACAGGTTGGCCATGCAGTGCTGGAAGCCGCTGAAAGGCGGGGGCGATGCCGCCAAAGACGCCAAGAGGTGGCTGCCTCTGTTGATCCGACAAGTTCCTCTGGGCGGCAATCAACGCCTGGAATGGCTGCTATCCGATTGCGACCCCGGGCGCGACCGCCAGGCGATGCTCCTTCTACTCGACAAGTTGCTTGAGCCTCAGCCCGCTCTGTCCCCATACGCGAATTTCGGGGAAGAGGCAAGACCGGTGCCCCGCCTTGAGGGACCCAGTTGGGAACTCTGGACATACTGGAGTAGCAGCCTGTGTCCCAACCTGTCAGACGAAACGCTGGCGTCATGCGTGGCCGTGATTCTCGATCGGCACCTGCGGGCCGCCCATTTGATCGCCGCGTCCAGTGGCGACCCCAGCCAAGAGTGGTTCGGGCTCAGCTTTGCCAGAAGCGCCATCGAAGACCACGCACAGGACGAGGCATCTCGACACGAGAGAATCGGACTTCTGATCGATGTGGCAAGAGACACATTGGAAGCGTTGCTCGAATACCACCCGGAGCTTGCCGAGCACTACCTGCGCTCGTGGGACAGCACGCAGATGCCGCTGCTTCAGCGGCTGGCCATACACGGATGGGCGGAGCGTCGAGATGTCACCGCCGACGAGAAGATTGCCAAGCTGTGCAACTCGGGATGGGTGTCCGGTTCCGGCTTGAGGCATGAGGCCATGAGGCTGGCTGCTGTTGCCCTGCCAGAAGCGTCGACAGAAACCATCAAAGGCTTGGTCGCGCACATCGAAGCTGTACTGCGAGGAGAAGACGAATTCTCCGAGCGACGGATCTACGAGTGGCTTGCATGGATCGCTCAACACTCATCCTCTGCGCCAGCCGCCCAACAGGCGCTTTCCGCTATTCAGGCGAGAAACCCAGAGTGGGAACCGTTGGATCACCCGGACTTCTTGAGCTGGAGTTGGTCGGACACAGTGGAGCCTCCCGACCTAGGCAGCCCCGGAGACCTGCACCAGATGATCGAAGACGACCCCACAGCAGCCGTCAGTTACCTATTGAGCTTCCCTAAGAATGCCGAGTGGGACGAACCGAGGTGGTGGGACGCGCTCCGCTGGTTGCAGAGCACTTTGGAGTCGCATCCCGCCGATGCGGTCGAATTGATTGATGTGCTGATTGGCGAACACGCGCCCGAAGACTCCCATGCCAGTGAGGACATAGCGGACACAGCCTTTGGGATATGGACGAGATCTGACCTTGACGCCAGTCTCTGCCAAGCCATTACCGAGAGGCTCCCGGCCATATGGACCACAGGCACTGCCCAATGGACTAAGAGAACCGTCATCACAGATAGCAGCTCCGGCCCGCTCAATCAGGCCATCAACCACTGGGCCGGCCACCTTGCCCAGGTAGTCCTCCGATTGGTCGAGCAGGATTACAAGGTCGAAGAGGAGAGTTGGGCCGGATTGCCCGACCGCTTGAGTCGGCCCATGGAGCAGATGGCCAAGGGCAGCGAGATGGCTTCCAACCTCGCCCAAGTGGTGCTAGCCAGGGGCACCGGGTTCCTCTTCCATATGGACGAACAGTGGTGCCGAGAGCAGGTGCTGCCCCTGCTCGACCCCAGCATCGACCAAGACCGCGCCATCCGCTGCTGGGACGGCCTGCTCTTCAGAGGTGTCGGGCCTCCCAAACTGCTGGAGACCGGACTGCTCGACCTCTTCGTCGCTATGGCCGAACTCCTGGGAGACCGGCACGACGAAACCGGAGCGCACTACCACCGGCGGTTGGCCGAGATTGCGGTCTTCTCCGGGATCAACCCCATGCAGCAGGGTTGGCTGAACAGTTACACCGCCTCGGCAAGCGAAAGTAGCCGTGTCGAGTGGATCAGACAGGTCTCCTTCGCATTGCCCCGTCTGTCGAGCATGGAAGCCGATGCCCAGTGGGACGCGTGGATGCGCCAGTACTGGAGCGATCGGCTGGCCAGCAAACCTCGCGCCCTGACCGACAAGGAAGCCACCGCCCTCGTCGACTGGACTGCAACCCTCGGAAGCAGATTCCCCGAGGCGGTGGAGCTTGCCTGCAAGCACAGGGCGGAGGCCGCAGAGCGCTCAATAGCGATCATCAGGCTGCACCACCTCGACGATCGGCCAGAGGCAGTCAACCACCTCGAAGAACACCCCGAGCACACCGCCCGACTCCTGGCCCACCTGCTCGCCAACACCAACCCAGTCCTGCCTCATCGCCAGACTTTGGAAGGCGGTGCCCTCGGCGAGATGATCCCCAAGCTTCTCAGCCGCATAACCCCAGAACAGGCCCTCCCGCTGAAAGAGCAGGCCGCTCGCCTGGGAATTGATATCTAACTATTTTCACTGATTTTCATGCTTCGGGTTGATAGAAGGAGCGCATGTTGGATGACGACGGTTCCACAAAGGCCCTCACCCTGGACTCTGGGGCAGTTTCCCACCCGGCGCGGCGTTATAGTAGAAACATTGCTACTAATGGGAGGAGCGAGACGGTGCCGAATGCGATGACGAGCATGAGCAGCCGAGAATTCAATCAGGGCACGGGAGACGCGAAAAAGGCGGCGCTCAATGGCCCGGTTTGCATTACCGACCGCGGACGACCGGCCTTTGTGCTGCTGAGCTTTGACCACTACCGGCAACTCCTCGGCGACCAACCGAGCCTCGTCGAGATGCTGTGCAGCACCCCTGGAGCGGGAGACGTCGATTTCGAGGTTCCCAAACTAGGCGAATTCGCCCGACCTGCCACCTTCGACTGATGTATGTACTAGACACCAGCATCGTGTCGGAGATCCGCAAATCCAAGACAGGCAGGGCCGACCCCGCCGTCGTCGAATGGTCGAGCCGAGTTCCTACAGGACTCACCTATATCTCTGCCATCACCATCCAGGAGCTAGAGCATGGCGTCCTGCTGGCCGAGCGCCGCGATCCGACATCGGGGGCAGTACTGCGACATTGGCTCGACGGCGATGTGGCCAGTGCCTTCGAGCAGCGCATTCTCCCCGTCGATACCACCGTCGCCCGCTTGGCGGCATCGCTGCATGTGCCCGATCCCGCCCCGATCATCGACGCGCTGATAGCGGCGACCGCATTGGCCAACGGCATGACCGTCGTCACCCTCAACACCCGCGACTTCGAACGCTTTGACCAACTTCAAGTATTGAGGCCGCGCTAGTGCTGCGACCCTGGCTACAGCATGGATTCTTGGACTGGGTCTCCAGCGCTGGCCTGGAGGCTGGGCCAGGCGGTGATGAGGCCGTTATAGGCCCCGGCTTCTGCTGCCCAGCCCTTGTCGTTGGACTTTTGATACAGAAGATAAGCAAGCTGGCGAACCCGCTCGCTGTAGCCCCCGAGAGCGTTCAAGAGCTCCGCTGCCTCTGACTCCGACCGCTCCAATGCTGCGATCAGATATTGGAGCGCCTCCCACACCGTGAGGCGAGGGTCTGTAGTCGGCAGCCAACCCTCAGCAAGTTCTGACCGCTCATACAGTCGGAACTTGCCAGCCCGAGCCACGCCTACTCCTGATTCTTCGATCCCTGCCAGAGATGTGTTCTTGGCGTTTGCGACGCTGTCGGCATCTCCTGCTGGACCGGAGTTGTAACCATGTTCTGAGAACCAGGTGAGGGCGAACCGTGTGTCACGATCCAACTCCGCTTCCTCGCCATCGAGCACTTCACCCAGCACATCATTGATGATCGCCAGCGCCGCCGATACGGGCATCGACGACCCATCTGCCTCCACGACTTTGGCATATCGCGAGAAAACCTTGATGCCCGGCCCGATTGTCGACTGGGCCATGTCCACTGGGGCGATATTCCCGGTTTGGAGAATGCGCACGGCATCGGGAAGCTCCTTACGGAGAGCGGCAATGAACTCCCCCCGAGTGGCAAGCGAGGCCGATGGAGCTCGGGGCCTGCATGCCAGCACAATCGAGGAGGCCAATGCGTTTGTGCCGACTGAGAGCATCCTTCCTGGCCTCTCGGTCCGAATAGGCCATGTGGCGTTGATTTGTAAACCTGCATCAAGCACAGCTTGAAGAAATGTGTCCCAGCCTGTTGTCCTTATATCTCCTTCTTTCGACTCGGTCGCCTTGTACGCGTAGTAGACCGTGGCAGGAATGTCAGTTGCCTGGCTCTCAACGACATGGTTCATGAATTCGGCCATCCCCGACTCAAAGTGCTTCTCTGCCTGATCCCTCGAACCAGCCCTATAGCTGTTGGCGATAAGTTCCTCTGCCTTGGGAGAGAGGAGGGTGGAGCACTCGTCGGGCCACACCTCCGAGAGGTTTCTACGTAGCCAGACATAGAAGAAATCCGAAAGGTCGGCGTAGGAGACGTTGTCGTAGTAGGGAGGATCCGTTGATATTCCAGCCCCTTCGGACTCTCTGACGCGTGCCCGGGCATCTCGCTGAATGACTTCGCCCGTTGGTAGAGATGCTGGCGTATGCGAAATTGCCTTGACGATCCATCCAATCATCGACATCCAATTACCTGTGGAGTCAGAGAATGGATTGCACTCCGCAAAGTCCCAGGTCATCGGGATCGCTTGACGCGCAAAAGTGTTTCTAATGAAACCACCTGAATTGGCCCAGGTACAGATTGTTGACCAGTAGTCAGCACTCCTATCGACAGCAAATGCCAGATACGTGACCAACGCGTCCGAATATGCCGCTGCCCCGCGACCACCGTCGCGAAGCCGCTCGGTATCGTCAGCCATCCCAGTTGCGGCGGCATCCCTTGCTACTCGGCTGGCTACCTCTGCAAGAAGATCAGAGAACGTGGTCAGCGCCAGTAGCTGTCTCTGGGTAAAAAGCTTCCACCACTCGTCAATTCCATATGTGGTGATCCAGACATTTCTGGGGTCAAGCGCTACACCGCTGCTTGGTTCCTCAATTGAATTCACATTCCCCGCCGAACTGACGTCATCCTCAGCGGCACTGCAGTAGCTCCTACCAACTGAGCTCTCCGCTACTACCCCCATCAATTGCTGTCCCATACGTCCTGCACAGCTTTCAGACTTGATGTAGTCCCCGGACACCGCTGCGCCAGTTGCAATGCAGGTGCCGTTGCCTCGGTTCACGGTCCTTTCGTATGCCGGTTCGCCGCCCTCACGAATCTCGTAGCTGATGTTCTGGGTTTCCCTGTCGATTACCGGCTCGACCCAGACCTTGGGCTTTCCCGGTCTATTGGCAAGAGTCCATGACGCCACCAACGGCACATGCCCCGACCAGCTGGGATCGGGCGACTCCACCGTCCGAGCCCAAATCCAAGCAATAGGTGTGAGCCTCTCACCGTTGGGACCAGTTGCATCCGGGTAGAGGTGCCCAATGCGTCGCTCGGCTTCTTCTCGCATCCAACGCCCGTATGCCTCCACGTCCGCCGCCAGCCCTTGCCCCCGCTCCCATGTCGTAAGCGTCTTGTCTATGTCAGGATGCACTGGGGGCAGGCCAGCAAAGCGCGGCGGAATCTCGATCATCGCCTTGTTGATCAACACCGCCACCGGATTCAGATCACCTGCTAGAGCCTTCAATCCAAGTCGCTGTGCCTCCAATGGAATCGCCCCACCACCGGCAAACGGATCGAGAATCGGCGGCGGCCCCTCCGGAAAACACCGTTCGATCTCCGCTCGCGCCTCAGCCAGTACCTCTGGGTCATTGGAGTTCTCCCACTTCACCAGTCGCTCAAGAATCCCGAACAGCCGTTGCCGCTCATCTTCTTGCTCATACGGGGTCAACGACTCATCCCCCGAAGGGTCATCCACCAGCGACGCCCAAATCACCGCACGAGCCGCTGCCAACGGCCGCCGAGCCCACCACAAGTGCAATGTGGACGGATGCCCGTGCCGAATCGACTTCTCCCGCGCCGCCTCCACATTAATCGCCGCCAACGGCAACGCCACCTCAATCAGCTTCGGCCGATACGCCTCACCTGCCACGACCGGTCACGGTAGCCAACTTGACCGACTAGCTCACTGCGCTGACTGGAGCTACGGCACCTGATAAGCAATTCTAATGTGATTTCAATATATTTTCTGTACTGTAGAATACGAGTGAATCGAGTGGCTATGAGGACAGAATCGACACCTTGTCTACTCCGTACTACAACCGATTGCCGTCACTGCTCCAGCGAGAGTTGGAGACGGCTCGCCGAGTCGACCTCACGCCTGCCGAGATTCCCAGTACGGCGTTCGACGTCTTGGCGGCCGAGGGTCAAAGGATGATCTATGTCGTAGCGGGCGGCCGGCTGCTGGCGTCGAAGCGGCAAGTGGGCGTTGAGCACATCTCCCATGCGGTGCTCGCTAACGGTGACCCGGTGCAAGCCGCCGGCGAATTTGAAGTCGTGGCCGAAGATGGGGTGCTTGTTGTGTCGGCTCTCGACAACATGAGCGGCCACTACCGTCCAGCCACTGCAAGCCTTGAGGTTGCCCAGCAAGCGTTCGAGGTCGCTGGAATCCGTGTCCGTTCGGGTGCAATTCGCAGGTACGATTTTGGAGCGTCATGACTGCCACTTCCCCGCCGAACCCCTCGGTCGAACCGACACAGGAGATAGTCAACTCCGCGCTGGAACGCATCGCAGATGCCAAGGATCACTACGAATTCGAGCAGGCATGGGTCGAGGGGCTGCGCAGCCTATCCGCCTCAAACGGCGGCGACTCGAGGGCACTGCTCTTGGCTGAAGCTGGCAAGCGGCTCAGCGTGTTCGATGAGATGGCAGACGATGTGGTGAGGCGGAACTGGCTCCGCCATTTGGTCGAAGAAGTGCGACTGCGCGGTGATGCATCTCTGGTTGGAGAGCTTGCGGCGGTGGCCACCAATGAACTCCGAGAGGCCTTTGCTCGCGCCCACTCAGAGATTGCCGAATTGCGAGCGGCGGTAGCTGCCGGGGAGAGCCTTCAGGAGTTTGCGGTTCAATGTCCCATCGCTACGGACAGGGTCCGTGATCTCGGACGGATCGCCGAAGGGCTGAGCGGCAGCGGACTGACGGCACTCGGACCTGCCGAGGATCAAGAGATAGCACGGGAACTCGCTAATGCACTGATTCCTCCGATTCCGCTCGTCCCCTTAGTTCCTCAGTCCCTGCGGGTATCTCGGGACGACCTACTGGGGTGGGCGAATGCGGGCGGTTCAGAGCAGGCGCTGCCGCGCTTGGTGCGCAGCCTCATTGCCGAGACCGAGCCATCAGCTGAGTGGCTCGATATGCCTGGAGGCACCGCGGTGAATTCGCCCGGATGGGACGGCATTGTGCGATGCGCTCGAGGTAATCGGTACGTGCCTGCCGGTCAGTCGGTTTGGGAGTTGTCAACCAAGCAGAACGGCTCGCACAAGAAAGCTGGCGACGACTACGAGAAACGGGTCGCCGAGACACCGCCCGATGAACGATCCGATATGTCGTATGTGGCCGTGGTCTGCGCCCCGTGGACCAAAGCACGAGAATTTAAGCAGGATCGCACGACAAGAGGAGACTTCCGGCAGGTAGGGGCTCTGAATGTCGACAATTTGGAGGAATGGCTGGAATGCGCGCCCGCCACCACGGTGTGGATGCGCGATCAGATGGGAGCTCCGGTGGAGGGAATTGGCCTGCTCTCGTCGTGGTGGTCGAAGTGGTTGGAATCGACAAGGACACCCCTCGACGAAGGGTTTGTACTAGCAGGACGCGAACAGGCCGCGGAAGACCTGCGTGACCGCTGCCGACAGGGTCGCGGGGTGGTGACCGTTGGAGGCCGTGTCCAGCGCGACGAGATTCTGGCATTTCTTTCGGCTGCGCTCGTGGCAGGCGGCACTTCGGACTCACCGTTTGGTGATGTGCTGTATGTGGAGGCCCATGATGACGCACGTCGGCTTTTTGCTGGGGAAGCACTCTCGGGCAATGCGAGGGACACCCAGGCAGCATCTCCGCTGACAGTGGTCGTGCCGTCGGCAGAATTCGCTGAACATCTGCCCGCAGGGAGTTCGCATCTGATGATCGTGCCGGTCCCAGGCAACACTCAAGCTGAGATTGTTCTCAACGCAGTCGACTCAGGACTAGTAGCCCAACGATTCCAAGACAATCGAGTGGAGCTTCATGTAGCACACCAACTTGGCGGTTTGGCGCGGATGAGCCTGATGGCACTTAGAAGGCATCTAAGTGCCGACCCCGCCTTGCACACTCCCGAATGGGCGAAAGGGCAGATCGACAAGACACTGAGACGGAGCCTGCTGCTCGGCGGCTGGAACGAAAGCCGCAAAGGCGATCGCGAGGTCGTGGAGCGTTTCACTGGCCATCCAGCCGATGCGGTTGCCGAGGCGCTGCGCCAGTTTGATCTCGGCGATGCACCCATGACTACGACCAGTGAACTGGTTCATGCGGTGTCACCAGCTGACACTTGGATGCTGTTGCGCGATCAGCTTTCTTCCAGCGATAACTCGGATTTCGGGGAAATCGCCCACGAAGTGCTAACCGGTGCCGACCCACTGCGAGAACTGTCCAGTGAGGAGGTCCTCAGTGCCCAGATCAAGGGAGTCCAGGCGAAGTACTCGTCTCAGCTCAAACAGGGAGTAGCAACAACCCTTGCACTGGCTGGCAGCAAGCCGGCGGCGGGCGGGGCCGCTGCTTCGAGCTCGGGAATGGCTGAGGGCATCATTCGACGATTACTCAGATCAGCAATGGACGACGCAACCCCTAGAACCTGGACTGCGATTTCCGACTCATTACCCCTTCTCGCTGAGGCCGCGCCCGAAGCCGTACTGGAAGCCCTGCGTACCTGCCTCGCTGAGTCGCACGTTTTCGCGCGAGCAATGTTCACAGATGGCGACTCCGACTGGTTGGGGTTTAACTCTTCGTCGCCCCACTTTCGCATTTTGAATGCGTTGGAAGTCATGGCATGGTCGCCCGAGCACCTCTTGGCCACCTCTGATGTGCTCGCCCGGCTAGCCGAGATCGACCCCGGTAGCCGGTACACGAACCGACCGGATGAAAGCCTCGCTTCAATCATGTGTCCATGGCTGCCCAATACGTCAGCAGATGCTGCTAATCGTCTCGCAGCAGTCCGCATGCTGCGGAAGTCCCATACAAATGTCGCTTGGACGTTGATGCTGTCGATGCTGCCAGAACCCCACGGTGTCCAGCACCCGAGCGAAATGCCTCGATACCGCGACTGGAGGCCAGCTCAGCCGGTTATCACACAGCGAGAATACGTCTACACAACCACCGCAATCGCAAACATGCTCGTTGAGGATGCCGGTGAGGACTCCGAGCGCTGGGCATCCCTGATTGGACGCTTCGCCGATCTGCCTGACGGGCCGCGCCACAAGGCAAACTCGGCAATCAGCAGGCTGGCTGCCGCTAACCCCGATGAGGCGTTCAAATCGAGGATATGGCCACTACTGCGAGACCTCGTGGGTCGTCACCGCCGCCACAGTGAAGCCAACTGGGCGCTAGCCGAAACTGAATTGGAAGCGCTGGAGCAGGTTCAGGATTTTCTTTGTCCGGCTGCGCCCGCTATCTCCTATGGCGACCTGTTCTCATCGGGCCTGCTGTATCTAGATGGTGTCGAGGCGGCAGGTGGGTATGAGGAGTTCCAAGCGGCGCTACGGCCAAAGCAGGCGGAAGCAATAGAGGCAGTTTTTGCCGACGGCGGACTCGAGGCGGTTTTCGGCTTCGCCGAGTCGGTGGATGAGCCTCGTCGAGTTGGCTCGGCGCTTGCTAGCTACAACTCGGCCCTTGACAAGGACATTCTCAGGTCCATGGAAACCGCATCCGGGGCGGTCGCGGAAGTCGCCTTGGGCTATTTCGACCACCGGTTCACCGAACTGCAATGGGAAGGACTGGAAGAGCTTCTCTCCGAAAATCAAGTGTCTCCCCAAGTTGCCGCTGACGTCCTGCGCTCGCCACCTCCAGTGGAATTGCCTTGGACGCGGGTAGACGCTTGGGGTGAGGAGGTTGCGACCGAGTACTGGAGTCGGGTGGGCTACTACGACCTCGGGATTCCACAGGAGTTGAGTCAACTCCTCGAGGTGTGTCGCCGACTGCGAAAAGCGGGACGCCTCGAATTGGCGGGGAAACTGCTGTCGATCCGCTCGACCACCCATGAATCTGAATCGGATTTCGCCGACGAAGCTGTGGAGTGGCTTGAACAGTGGATCAAACAACCTAGCACCGAGGCCGAAGATATCGACATGACCTACTGGCGATTGGCCTCGCTATTGAAGGTGCTCGACATGCACCGGGACCATATTGGCACTAGTCGAGTCGCCGTTCTTGAGTGGCAATGCCACCCGCTCCTGCACCACGACCCAGATTTCAGCGCTCCAAACCTCTACCGGGAGCTGGCTTGTGACCCCGAACTCTTCTCGCAGCTAGTCGAGTGGGCCTTCAAGCCAGCAACCGCTACGCCGGATGAGAGGCCTCCGGTGACTGAAGCCCAACAACAGATGGCGCTCAGCGCTTACCGACTATTGCGTAGCTGGCCAGCCTCGCAGTTCGTTCCAGGACTCGACGATGACGGCGCGCTAGATGGTGATTCGCTCCAAGTTTGGATTGACAGCGCTCGTGGACTCTTGGCGGCAAGTGACCGATCTACCATTGGCGACGAAATGATCGGTGCCGCCCTCGCCGCATCTCCTGAAGACCCCGACGGCGAGTGGCCTGGACTTGCTGTCCGCAACCTGCTGGAACGACTGCAATGCGACAGCATTGAGCGAGGCCTCCTCATGGCCATTCATAACCAACGCGGCGTCACGTCCCGCTCCTTGACAGCCGGCGGAGATCAAGAGCGCCATCTCGCCGAGAGCTACAAGGAGCAGAGCCGCCGCTTCCAGGAGTGGCCCCGTACAGCAGCCATCTTCAGGCAGCTGGCCCGCGGCTACGAGTACGAGGCTGGTCTTCACGACCGCGAAGCAGAGACCATCCGCCGAGGCCTACCGACATAGTTTCACCGCAGGGCCCTTACGAATACCGCGGCGACAACCGACAAGTCCACAAAACTGCCCCGCTCCACGCTCCACCGCCCCTGGCCTCAAACTCCAGATCTCCACAGATAGGGGCAAGCTCACTCGGTTGGTGGCCAATCTCGCCGAGTCAGCAAGAGTGACTTTTGCTTGCACAGAGGCCTCACATGAACATCCGATAGGGGTAAACGCTCCGCGGAAGATCCGGCACATTTGCGATGATTCGGGCCAGGCGTTGCGAATAGCGAATCGTGACCGGGACTGGGTCGTACAACGCGTCGTTGTTCCAGTCCATCTTTGTGAGAGCTAGAAGTTCAGATGCGACGACTTCCAGGGGTCCACGACCCATTTGTCTGGTAAGGACTAGCGGCGAGGGAATGCTCTTGCCGCCTTGGAAGAAACCGCTCCCTTGTTTCGCAACAGAGGGGGCATTTCCTGCTACCCAAAGCAGTGCTGAAGTTCCTGAAAGGGGGACCATCGTCCCGCGATGCACGGGATATCCGTCTGGCTTGCTTATTTGCCCCTCTCGCTCCGATTCCTGAAGCCAAACTCCCCGCCAGTTCACGTTTGTTGTCACCTTCACACACTCGACTTCTTCTACAGCGGCCAGTGCATCGGAAACGCCAGCAAGCTCATCGTCCTTGAAATCCGTCGTCTTGTGCACAGCCACTCGCCGGGGCACTTGGCCACCGTTGCGGCGTCTATACAGGTCCAGACTTCTTGCCAACACAGCCCGCATGTCTGATCGGCTGAGGTATGGATTCCGCCGGGCATCTTCAGAGCTGTCGAGTGGGTCTCGGGCGTCGTATGCCACGAACTGCATACCACCGCCGTCCGCATCAAACAACTGGGAACAGCAGGTTACGAACCTGGCTTCCTGTGGGTTGCCCCGAAGAGCATAGGCCAGCCCAATGTAGGCACTGTCTGCGGGGATCCCTGGAAGTGGAGCTAGTCGCCAAGGCGTCCCTCCAGCTTTGACATAGAGTGCGATGGCCAGCCGCCACGAGAGTGATGCCGCATAAGGAAAAGCAAATGTGCGGTCGTTGATGACTTGCGTAGGCATCGAGAGCTCAGCGGCAATCGCCTTTAGCTCATCGTGAGCGTCGAAGCCAGCACCATGGAGTCCCGGTTCCCAACCGTCTGGCAAGTGGACAACCGCAACATCAAACTGGTCCCTAACATCGGCCAGTTGCCGGAGATTCTGCGATATTGCCCGTCGGACTCGCTCATGGGGAGATCCGTTCCCGAGTTCATCTAGGCGAGATGGCCAGTCCAACAGTGCGCACTCTGGGGCTGGGACAAGTGGGACATCAAAGAGCGGCTCAAATCCAGGAAACTCAGGGACATAGTCGCGACGGTCCGAGGGCCGCAGTGTCTGCCTGAGATTTCCGAGAATCTTCCTGCGCCCCTCTCTGCCGGATTCCGGGCCGACGATCGCGACTCGCACTGAGTCGGAGAAAGCTGTCAGAGAGTTCTTGCTATAGGGCCCATGCGTCACGAGACCTCTGAGTGGATGAGTATCGGTATCAGATGGATTTGCTGACGAAAACGATAAGAGCGGCTCTGCCAGTGGCGTGTACGGAGCCAACTGACCTGCTCGAACTGCGGCGGTCATGCTCCACTCCATGGCGAAGCTCGGACCGGGCTGCTCCAGGCTGTAGTCCACGAGAGCCGAAAACCCCCGCAAATGCCTTCACTTTCGAAGTAGTGGGTCAACAATTCAGTTTCCGATGCGGGAGCCATGAGCTTGGCCCAAGCAGCAATGATCTTGTTCCACTTTGGGTTGTAGCGTTGCGCCCATCGTTCTCGCCTCCAGTCTGCTGCGACGAATTTTGAACTAGAACCACCAGGGGCAGAGGTCAAAGACCGGGACAATTCATCTATGGCCGCTTCACCTTCGTCAGCCCGAGGAAGATCTACCCAAGTGAAGGGCTCGTACACCAGCCACCATGTGCCATTCCAGTATTCAAGGCGTACTTGCGCCGCTTCAGCAAAGGGCTGTTGGATGCTCGGCACGGACCCTGTAAGTGCTGTCCCATATGCTCGTCGCAGGGCATCCAACTGCTCCTCGTGGCGCCGCACAACGTGATCGGGGTACCTATCGGATGCTGGCTGAACGACAACCGCGTGTCCTCGACCCCGCAAGACTGGGCGCAATGGTCTATGTCGTGCAATTGCTCTTGTCAACGCCTCGTAGACGAGGCCGCGGTCGATCGAGTCTTGTGCCGGGTTGATTGGCACTCTTCCACGCAGTTCGCCTCCAACAGATGCGAATGCCTGTTCGAGGTCCCGATCCGCTCCGAAAGCGACCAGCGTCCTCCCTCGTGATGCCACAGTCGCCCACACTCTTGCATCCTTCACGAGTTTGCGAGCCTCCACTGCTGTTAGCGGCCTATTCACGGCGATCTCTCTGGCTTCGCATGGCAGCTCAAGCACTTCGAGGGCGGAACACCGAACGGCCGGAAAGGTCGCGTATCTCTTCGTCGGAAGAGTTACTGGCTCAACGACGGGTCGTGGTCGTACCTCGCGTATGTGCTCGAGAAGCGGGGCCTCCAAAGAGACTTCCCCCTCTAGGTCGCCGGCAAGCTCATCGAAGTTCTCGGAATCGACAATGTGAACCTCGATGCCCGATTCCTCTGCTTGCTGCAGCATCTCTTGGACCCTTGGGAGGAGTTGCTCGCCTTGTCGAGACACCCACCACAGGCCAGCGGGCATGGCTCCCTGTATGGCCACGACCTCATCTAGAGCATCCATGACCGAATCGTCTCGACCGCTGTAGCCCACAACGACAAGCCCGAATCGACTCAGGGCTTGAACAAAGACCGTTCTAAGCCGTTCGTCCTGTACTTGGAGTTCTTCGGCAGTGTTCTTTAGGTGCTCAGACTGATAGTCGCCATGCAGCTTCACCAGCACGGGCCAATCGTCCTCGCTCATACAGCGCTCCCCCCGGTCAACCGAGTCGAGTGCGCTAACCGTGAGGTGTACCTGCTGGTCCACAGGAAGCATTTCATCGGTGATAACCGTGGCCCGTTCCACAAGCTGATCGAAGTTCGTAGTGAACAGGCATCGAACAAAGCCGTTGGAAATCAGTGAAGCGAGTACACGATGCCCATACGAGGGGGATCCTCGCTTTACTGCATCGTCGATGTACGAGCGTCGGTCGCTGGCGGAGGGAAACGCAGCCTCGAATGCTGCCGCATATTCGTCTGGGGCTCCCAGAGGCGGAAAGCCGCAAGCCCCGTCAAAATGGGAATTAACCTGCTGATCCCAAATTGGATCGCTGATGTCCACCTCTTGGCGTGGCAGTCCCACGTCGGAGCTAAACAAGCGAACCTTGAAGTCATTGATCATGTCTTGCCCCGTCGGTACTCCCGCGGACGCCGACGTACCTGCGCCTAGAAGCCAGGCGAGCTGACCAGTCCTCTGACCGAACGTACGAGCAAAGTCGTCAGACGAGATGTGATCAACCATCAACAAGCTCCTGATGGATTGTGTCCTCACGATGCCCACGGCCTTGCAGGAAGGATGCCTCTAGCTAGCAGACAACCTCTGAGGAATCGCCCTTGTTTCTCGATACTGAGTTCAGGTGGCTCATCGGCTGGAACCTGCTTGTAATTACGCTCGCGTACTTTGTGATGCACACCATATCTGCCCAAAGTTCAATCCGCCAGAGCAATTTGTTGCAACGGGTTTCCCCTGCTTATCGGCCTTGCCACAGGCCGTACTTGCATCATCAAGGCCATATCACGACCTTTCCGGAGGCCGAATGTTCTCCATGCCAGTCAAGACCGGAGACGTGTTGCAATCGGCAAATTCCGTGGAGGTCGATACCTAGCCAGCATCCTCCGTAGGACTCTCAACTGCTTCGAGGAAGCGGTACATGCCGGAAGATGGGTTGTTGTTGGGGAACTTGGTTCTACCGCCTCTGTGACGTTTTTCCAGTGAGCGGGCGCGGTCTGCGGCCTTGGCGCGTCGGGGTACGTAGGTTGCGCCGTCGATGCTTTTGCCATCACTAGGGTCATACTTCTTGAGCCGACGTTTGGCAGCGTCCGTCTCGAGCCATGCGGTCTGGTCTTGGAAGTGCAGTAGAAGCCATAGCTCAAAGCAAGGATTCGACACCGCGACCTTCACATTGCTCGCTCTAGCAAGATCGCGAGCCTTTTTTAGGTTGGGGTGATTCCTGGGCCATTCGACGTCGAAGAGGCACCAAACCTCGTCAATCTCGCTTTCTTCCTGACTAGCGCGGGCGCGTGTATCGGCTGCAGCTTCGACCAGGGTCAATGGCGCAGAACCAAGAGAGTCGTCATGAATGCGGATGTCAACCGAGGCGATGTCGCGGACTTCAGGTTCGCGTTTCAGCGCCTTGAGGTAAGCCGGCTCCGTCCTTTCGCCTTCGCAGAAAACGAGAAAAGTCCGTTTGGGAATTCGATGGGGATCCTGGCGCCGAAGCGTCCTTTGCTCCCGCGACCTGCGGCTTGCTGATCTTGCCATTGTGGACAGAGGCTCAAATGTGGACGGCGTGACGGACGTCGGTGTGGTCGATCTCGGGTATGGCTCCAAAGCGGCCCTGAAGGTAGGCCCTCTCGAGGTTCAGGGATCTCCTTACGAGATCACCGCCGAATTCAGCCAGCGCCGTAAGCCGGGTGGCGCCATCAGAACCCTTCTCGGTGAGCCAGACCTCATCGCGATTCAGCGTGTTGAGCAGCGACGTGTCGTGGGTGGCCAAGATGAGCTGGGCGCCGAAGGGATTGGTCTGCGGGTCTTGGAACAATTCGAGGAGTCGGGCTGACAGCCGTGGGTGCAGGCTGGCATCAGCTTCATCAAAGAGGAGAACCTGGCCATACTTGAGCGCATCAAGCGCCGGACCTAGCAGGCTGAACAGCATTCGGGTTCCCGCGGACTCCTCCGCAAGCCAAAAGGGTACGGTTCTGTCTCCATCGTGATGCAGAAGATGCAGTTCTTCACCGGTGGCACCAGTCACCCGACCCTCAACTTCAATGATGTCGAAATCTGTGATACCCGGGTCGGCCAGTCGCAGCAGCTCAATGGCCGCATCGCCACGAGTCGTGTCCTTGAAGATCCGCTGCTCGCGAACACCTGCGTCCTCAAACATTGAATATGTATTCGAAGATCGGGCCAAAAACAGGAATGGCGAAGAACGCCTCCCTCGATTGAAGCCGTGGGAATTGATCTCGGCAATCCGGGAGATCGCGCTACCCGCGACCTCGATGGCAGGGTCGCCGACACGAGCGGCAGCCGAGAGAACCAGCGTGGTCGGCGTAAGCAGTTCCCTGGTTCCGCCAGCACCACTCAGTCCGCGGCGGAAGTGGACCTCATCGCCTTCACGCTCGAAGAGCATTCGTCGCCTCTGCTCGGGGTAGCTGCACAGACTCTCGTACAGCACGGCAGAGTCGTCGACTTCAAGCTGATACCCATGCCGAATGCCCTCGACAATGAAGTCCATGTCGAAAGTTGAGGGCTTTTCCGATCCCTTGCCAAAGCGGTGAGGGTCCCGATGCATTGAGTCCCCTCCTCCTAGTAGTGAGGTAGCCACTGCATACGACAACCAATAGAGCGCATCCAGCACATTGGACTTGCCTGACGCATTGGGGCCGTAGATGCCAGCGGTGGTCAGGACGCGCTCTGATAGACGTTCGAATCCGCGGGTAGCGGGGCGATCGTCGTCCACGGCGATCATCGATAGCTCCACGGGATCGAGGATCGAGCGGTGGTTGGAGACCTGGAATCGCAGCAGCATGACGGAGTCCTCCTAGGCGAATCGTAGCAATCAATATCACGATTTCGTCAATATCTGACGAAATTAGTGCTGAAATCGCAATTTGGTGCGAAGATTCTGCTACTTGAAATGCCTGGTTCCCTCAATCAACAGCTTGGCAAGCGCCTCAAAATGGCGTCAGCAGTCCGCCAGCCTGTCCAAGATCTCCTTGTGGCGATTGAGATTCCGTTTCAGCCGTTCCTGGAACTCGGGGTCGCGGCGGCGCTCCTCTACGCGCTCTAGGAGAGTAGAGCGGGATGTTGGGAAGGTCTCTGGCGGACTGGGAACCGGCCCCTTGAGCTTGCCCTCCTCCGAGTGCTCGGATGTCGGCCCTTTCGGAGCCTCACAAGATGATGTCGACATAGCCGCCGCCGAATTTCTCTACCAGGTAGTCTGTAGCGGCCTTTTCCGCCTCGGCCCACGTCGAGTGGGTGGAGTCGGGGTAGTGAGCACCGGGGGCCTTCACTTCCCACAGGTCATCGCGCCTTCTCACCACCAAGAGTTTCTCTGGCATATCAATCGACTTCCATATGTTGGACGCACTGCCATTTTCCCACGATGCGCCGCCTCAACAGGAGCAGGGGATCTCTGATGGTACCCGCCTGCCAGCAATCCCCTCGAGGAAATTAACGGGCACCGGAAGCCGGGATTGGTAAACACCCTGAAAGAGAAACCACCATCGAGAAAAGGCTGGCTTCGCCAGGTCGCTCCCGGTACAGTGCTTGTACCCACCCGGTGCTAACCTAGGGAGTCAAGAGCTCACCTAGGGTGTGCCGGGTCTTTCTGTTGTGGGCGCCCAAGACACTGGATATCTGCTGGTCAGCAGGGGTCTTGGGCGACTTCCAGAAGATCGGCGACAGTGAGAGGTACGCCGGGTTGGGCGAAGTGGAGGGTGACATCTCGGAAGGGGTCGACTAGGTATCGCACGGTGGGTGATTCGGCAGGGTCGTCGGGGACGGAGACGACGGCGAGGCGCCAGTGCTCGGGGAGAGATTTGGCTTTGCTGATCTGCTGGGTGCTGATGTGGATTTCGGTGGTGCGGGGAAGGTGGCCTTTGACTTCGATGAAGTAGTGGGTGCCGGTGTCGGGGTCGATGGAAAGCACGTCGTAGCCGGGATTGCTGTGGGCCTGGGCCTCAGGGTTGCGGCCGAGGGCTCGCTCGGCTTCTAGGACGGCGGCAACGGCTCGACGGTCGGTCTCCATCTTGTCGGCAGTCTCTTCGGGGTCGGGAGGTGTGCCGCGGAGCTGATCGATGAGTCCTTGAGGAACAACGATTGCCGCTCCCACAATGTTTGGCGGGCTGTTGTGGAGGTCGCTTTCTCGGTCCAAATCGAGCCGCCGGCGGGTCAGTCGAGTAGCCAAATCGTCGGCCCGAGCCCGGGCTCGACCGGAATTGATCCGGGGCTTTTGGCCGGCTAGCTCCTGTTTCTTCAACTCCTCGGCTCGTTGGTCCCAGTAGTGGATTTCGGCTTGGAGGCGTTCTCGGACAGCCTCGCTGACCCTTGCCACTCGAGCTTCAGTGACACGGTGGATTTCTTCGAAGTGCGGCTGAGACAGGTGCTCGATGGCCCAGCCCTTGGCCGTCTCCTCAGCAGTGTGATCGGCCCAGTCCAGGTCGAGATGGCCTTCGAGCAGCGTTCGGTCCTCGTCAGTCAGCGGGGCGTAGCCGATATATGGCTCATTACCAGCGTTCTTGGCGTTACCTTGCTGGTCGATCTCTACATACTGAAACCGCCGCGACACCACTTGGCGATGCCCGTGGACCTGTCGCCCATCGGTGACGGAATGATCGAGGTAGACCAAAAGGCGTGGCTCGGTCGACTGGTCTTGGGGGTCGGCCAAGGTCGCTCCCCGCGACAACGTGTGCTCGTGGTCGGCGAGCACCTTGTTGATGACGGCAGTGAGTAGCGGGGTGCCCGGCGAGATCAGCTCGGCCCGGTCGTCTCCATCGATTTGGACGAAGGCTTTGTCGAAAGTGACCCATTCATAGCGGTCGTGTACCGGGCCGAGATTGGAATCGGCGAATGAGCGGACCGAGGCCGGGATGCGGGTGATCTCGTACCGGCCCCTCTCCCGACTGGTGATGCGCCCTCCATACTGACGAAGAGCCTCGGAGAAGAACCCGTGGACAAACCACGGTTGCAGCTTGCGGGCCCGGGCCCGTTCCATGTCCTCTTTGATCTTGTCGTTGAGCGCCGGGTCGGCGAGACCTCCGACGAACGCCCTCTCTTTCAACACGTTCTCAAGCTGCTTGCCGATGTCGCCTTCGATGACTTCTTGCATGTATTCGAGATGGGCAGGATCGTCGTCGGCAGTGATGGCCCTGAGCAGGAGTTCTTGGAGAGAGGTGTTGATGTGGGAGTCACCCAGCACGTCATACACTTGGTCGCCGTACACACCCCGCTGCTGTTCGATCTTCTCGAACAGTCGGGTGAACACCACTCCCTCCCTGGTCTAGTGGGCGACGAGGTTCCACAGATGGCAG